>NZ_JBIALO010000009.1:0-339890 GCF_042873595.1 Streptomyces sp. NPDC004629
GCGGCGGGGGGGGGGGGGGGGGGCGGGGGGGGCGGGGGGGGGGGCCCGGGCCCGGGGCCCCGGGGGGGGGGGGCGGGGCGGGGGGGGGGGGGCCGCCCGGGGGGGGGGGGGGGGGGGGGGGGGGGGGGGGGGGGGGCCCCCCCCCCACCGGGTCGGCTGCGTGCCTCGTCACTCGGTGCCGACGGCCGCCGTCGCACGGTCGGGTCCGGACCCGTCGTCGCCCTCTCGGGCCTCTGCGGCCTCGGGGGCGCGGTGGAACAGGCTCATCAGACCGCCGACGACCAGGGTGATCACCACACCGATCGGGACCAGCCACTGCGCGGCGATCGCGGTGGGTACGGTGGCCCCGGCCACGGTGACGTCGATCTTCACCTCGCGCACGATGTAGGTCATGACCGCGATCGTCACCACGAACGCCACGACGGAGTCGACCTCGTTGGCGCGGCGGACGAGCCGTCCGAGCAGGAACGCCCCGAGGAGCGCGCCGTAGGTGTAGCCGGCGATGGTCAGGCCCGTGAGGTAGACGTTGCCGGTGCTGGTGCTGAAGGCGCAGGCGAACACGGCCATCAGCACCGCCCAGACCAGGGTCATCACCCGGGCGAGTCTGAGCAGGAACTCCTCGGACGGCGTGCTGCGGAAGAAACTGTGGATGATGTCGGCGACCGTCGAGTTCGACATCGAGTTCAGCGCCGAGGACAGCGAGCCCATCGCCGCGCCGAGGATTCCGGCCACGAGCAGGCCGGAGACCACGACGGGCAGGCCGTGGAGGATGAAGTCCGGGTACAGGTTGTCGGAGCTGGCCAGGCCCAGGTCCTTGAAGCTCTTGCCCTGGTTGTACGACCACAGCAGGGCGCCGACCAGGGAGAACGCGGCGAACTGTACGGTGACGAAGATACCGGAGGCGATCATGGCCTTCTGGCCGTCGCGCAGGGTCCGGGTGGCCAGGATGCGCTGGACGATCAGCTGGTCGGAGCCGTGGCTGGCCATCGCGAAGATGGCACCGCCGATGATCGCGGTCGGCAGGGCGAACGGGCTGGTGAGGATGTGGGCGAGCCCGAAGTCGGTGTCGAACAGCCGGAAGTGGCCGGCGTGCAGGGCGTCCGCGAAGCCGGCACCGCCGACGTGGCTGGACAGCACCGCGATGGCGAGGATGGCCCCACCCAGGTACAGACCCATCTGGATGGCGTCGGTCCAGATGACGGCCTTGATGCCGCCGAGGTAGGTGTAGACGACGGTGATCAGCGTGAGGACGACGATGATGACCCGGTAGCCGGCGTGCACTCCGAACTCGTCGAGCAGCAGCTTGATCGGGATCGCGGAGGCGAACAGCCGCACCCCCTCGGCCAGCAGCCGGGTGAAGACGAAGGTCACCGAGGCGAGCCCCTGCATCTTGAGCCCGAATCTGTCCCGCAGGTACTGGTAGGCGCTGACGAACCCGCCGCGCTTGTAGAGGGGGATGAGCACGGTGGCCACGACGACGCGGCCGATGACGTAGCCCAGGGCGAGTTCGACGTTGCCGAAGGCCTGGCCGCTGTAGGCACCGCCGGGCACGCTGATGACCGTGAGCACGCTGGTCTCGGTGGCCACCACGGAGAACGACACCGTCCACCACGGCATGTGGCTCTCACCGACGAAATAGTCCTTCGCCGTCTTCTGCCGGCCGGCCAGCCGCAGTCCGATCACCGCGATGGCGACCAGATAGACGACGATGACCACGAGGTCGAGTTGGCGCACGCTCACTCCTAAACAGCGGCCGACGGTGTCGACGGCAGGGTGGGGACGAGGGGTGTCGCCCGCCGTACACGGGCGACGTGGGGTTCGTGGGGTGCCGACGCGTCCAGCGCCAGCAGCCCTGCGCCGTCCAGCGGGTCCCCGAGCGGGGCCTGGAACCGGAGGGGGCGCGGGGAGTCGGCGAGCGCCGACCGCAGCGGACCGAGGAGCGGTTCACCGAGGCCGGTGAGCCCACCGGTGACGGTGACGGCGTCGCCATCGGTTCGGCGGGTGGCGGCGAGTACGGTCTCGGCGAGCGCTCCGGCGGCGTCCCGGAGGATCGCGGATGCCGTCGCGTCACCCGCGGCGGCCGCCCGTGCCACGTCCGGGGCGAAGGCCGCGATGGTACGGGCCTGGTTGCCGTCCCAGCTGATGGCCGAGGGCAGCCGGTCCGCGGCGCCGAAGCGCTCGACGGCGGCGGCCAGCAACGCGGTGTCCGCTCCGCGCCCGTCGTGGGCGCGCAGCGCGGCCCGCAGCCCGGCGGCACCGATCCAGGCACCGCCGCCCTCGTCACCGATCCAGGGGCCCCAGCCGTCGACACGGGCGTACGATCCGTCGCCCCCGATGCCGACGGCGACGGATCCGGTGCCGATCGCGAGCACCACACCGGTGCGACCGCCCAGGGCGCCCGCGTGGGCGGTGATCGCGTCGCTGGTGACGGCCACCTCGTTCACGGGCAGGTCCTCAAGGAGGCGGACGGCCAGGGCGCGGGCCGCCTCCGGTGCGGTGGCCGCCCCCGCCGCACCGACGCAGACCGTGGCAGGCCGGAGCGAGGGCTTCCGTTCCAGCAGCGGCAGGACGGCGGCGCGCACGGCGGCACGGGCCAGCGCCACTCCGTTCTCGGCGGCGAGCCCGGGAGCCCCGGGAACCTCCTCGGCGGTACCGGCGCGACCTGTACCGTCGGCCCACAGGGCGGCACGACAGCCGGTCTTGCCCAGATCTACCGCTACTGCTGCTGTCATACGCCATGCCTTCGGTCAGTGGGGATCCATCGCATCGGACGGTCACGGAACGGACGGGGGTCGGTGACCGGCGCGGATCGCGGTCCAGCGAGTATCAGAAGGTCGGCCTCCACATGTCAATAACTAACCTTGCGAGATTTTCTCCGTAACTTTTTGACGTTGCTGGTGGGGCCCGGTTAGCGTGTGGCCCAGCCACTCAGGAGGGAACGACCATGGCCCGCCGGGAAACACCCCGCACCGCCGCCCAGCCCGCGGAGGACACCTCCCCCGCCGAGACCCTGGCGCGCATCCGCGGGGCACTGCCGTCCCTGGCCCCTGCCGAACGGCGAGTGGCCGACATCGTCCTGGCCGACCCGGCCCAGGCGGCGGAGCTGTCCATCAGCGCGCTCGGCAAGCAGGCCGACACCTCGGTGGCCACGGTGATGCGCTTCTGCCGGGCCGTGGGGATCCCCAACTACCCGCAGCTGCGCCTCGCGCTGGCCGCCGCAGCGGCCCGCGAGCACGCACTCGGCGGCCGGCGCCCCGTACCGGGCACCGACATCAGCGCCACGGACACACTCGGCGACATCGTCCGCAAGATCATCTACAACGAGGTGCGCGCCCTGGAGGACACCGGGGCCGGACTCGACACCGAGGCACTGGGACGCGCCGTCACCGCTGTGGCCGGGGCCCGCCGCATCGACATATTCGGCGTCGGCGCCAGCGCGTTCGTCGGCCAGGACCTGCACCAGAAGCTGCACCGCATCGGCCACATGGCCTTCGTCTGGACCGACCGGCACGCCGCCCTGACCGCCACCGCCCTCCTCGGGCCCGGCGACGTCGCCTTGGCCATCTCCCACTCCGGGGAGACCGAGGACACCGTCGAACCCCTCCGGGCCGCAGCCGAACGCGGGGCCACCACCATCGCCCTCACCAACGTGCCGCGTTCCACCCTCGCGCAGAACGCGGAACTCGTCCTGACGACCTGCGCCCGCGAGACACCCTTCCGCTCCGGGGCCACCGTCAGCCGCATCGCCCAACTCGCCCTGATCGACTGCCTGTTCGTGGGTGTGGCCCAGCGGTCCTTCGACACCACGACCGCGGCACTTGAGAAGACCTACGGGGCCGTCCAGCGTCGCCGCCGCCCACAGGCACAGCGCCGCACACCGGCCGACGAATGATCCCCTGACCCCTGTTTCCGCCCAGCCGACACCACCCCCGAAAGGATGCCCGCGCCGTGGACCTGAGCACACTCGGCACCGAGGCTCGCAACGAGCGGACCACCGAACTGGACCGCATGCCGGTCTCCGAACTGCTCTCGGTCATGAACGCCGAGGACCAGACCGTCGCCCTCGCCGTCCGCGACGCCCTCCCGCAGATCGGGGCCGCCGTCGAGGCGGTCACCGAGTCCCTGCGGCGGGGCGGACGGCTCATCTACCTCGGCGCCGGCACCAGCGGCCGTATCGGACTGCTGGACGCCGTCGAGTGCCCCCCGACCTTCGGCACCTCCCCCGAGCAGGTCGTGGGCCTGCTCTCCGGTGGTCCGGGCGCCTTCATCGTGGCGGTCGAGGGAGCCGAGGACGAACCCGCGAGGGCGGTCGACGACCTCGAAAAGATCGGTGTGAACGACGGCGACACGGTCGTCGGGCTCGCCGCCAGCGGCCGTACCCCCTACGTCGTCGGGGGCCTGAAGCACGCCGCCGCCAAGGGCGCCGTCACCGTATCGGTCGCCTGCAACCGCGACGCGGTGGTCAGCCGCTACGCCGACATCCCCATCGAGGTCCCCACCGGCCCCGAGGTCCTCACCGGATCGACCCGGCTCAAGGGCGGCACCGCCGAGAAGATGGTCTGCAACATGCTCTCGACCGCGTCGATGGTGCAGGTCGGCAAGGTCTACGGAAACCTCATGGTCGACGTCAGGGCCAGCAACGAAAAGCTCGTCGACCGGGCCCGCCGCATCGTCGTCGAAGCCACCGGAGCCGACGCCGACACCGCCGCCGAGGCCCTGCGGGCTGCCGACGGGCACGCCAAAACGGCCATCGTCATGCTGCTCGCCCACTGCACCGCCGAGGAAGCCACCCGGCGCCTGAACCTGGCGCACGGCGACACACGCACCGCCGTCGGCCGCCCATGACCCGAGCCGGGCACGGCGGGGGCGGGCCGCACGGCTGGTGTGGATCTGTGACACAACAGCCCTGGAAGCGTGGGGGAACGGTGACGTCGAGGCTCCAGGATTGAGCCCGTGGACACGACGAACCCGTTCCGGGCCGTACGGCTGGGCTTTCTGTGGCGTTTCTCAGGCGTGGGGCCGGGCTGTCTCCTGGGCCTTGTGGTGGCCGTCGTCCTCGGCGCGAGCGGCGCGGTGGACCGGCTGGGCGTCGGTTTCAGCCTGCTGATCGTCGCCGCGGTCGTCCCCGTCGTGGCGCTGCCCGCACCCAGCAGCTTCTGGGTGCGGGCCGACAGCGAGGGCCTCACCCTCTGCAGAGCACTGCTGCGCCGCCGCTACCGCTGGCACGACCTCACGGGCCTGGACATGACCTTCGACGAGGACCCCGATTCGGACACGGCCCGCCTCACGATGCGTCTGCGTCTGACCACCACCCCCTCTCACGGCCGTGGCCCCTTGGTCGGCGTCCTCGGCCTCGCCCCCGGCCATCGGCTGCGGGGCACCGAACCGCGCCGGCTCGCGGACCTGTTCACGCTCCTCGCCGCCCACGGTGTCCCGCTCGCCGACTCCGGCTTCGCCGACCGCGTCCTCGCCGCCCACGGCCTCCCCCCGCTCGCCCAGAACCCTGACCCGACCGGCTGACCCGCTCAGCGGGCTATTTCGGCTGGGTGACGGCCGTGCGGCGGATGATTGCCTCGCCCTGGTCGGTGGCGACTGCCACGGCGTACACACCGGGGCGTTCACCGTTGTACTTCAGGGGCAGGCCGGCGGCCCCGTCGCCCAGCCATGCGCGCATGTCCTTCTCGGTACCGCCGACCTCCATCCAGGCGATTCCCCCGGGGACGCTCTTCTCCCCGGAGCGTGGCTGGGCAGCCGGGTGCTCGGAGAGGTCGTCGACCAGGAAGACGTTCGGCAGCCCCCGCTGCCAGCAGGGAATCGTCTCCGGGACGCGTATCGCGTTGCGCTGCACCCCATCGGTCCGTCTGCGCAACGGCTTGTCGATGATCTCCGTGCCGAAGTGCTTCGCCATCCGCGTCAGTTCGTCGCGCGAGTCGACCCGCAGGCACCAGCCGATGAAGACGTCGCCTCCTTCGATCTGGTCGTAGAACCAGCGGGCACTCGGGTTGGTCCGCGGTGCGTGGGCGTCGATGACGCTCTCGACCTCGATGTACTGGTCCGGTCCCAGCGGCACGATGCGGTTGGCGATGCCGAGGTGGGGGAACCAGCCGCCTTCGTACTGCCCGAACCCGGTCTCCTCGCAGAGCCGTTCGGTGCCCTCGTAGATGTTGCGGCAGCCGAGGGAGATGTGGTCGATGCTGAGCACAGGTGTGTGTCTCCTGTCAGTGGGCGAGGGTTTCTTCGAGATCGCCGGGGTGGGTGGTGGGCGTGTCGGAGTGCGCCGGGTGTGCCCTTATCCGGTTGCCCGCCACGGTGACCGCCGCGCAGGCGACGAGTGACACAGCGATGAAGTACAGACCGCTGTCGAAGTTCCCGGTGCTGTCCCGCAGCCATCCCACGACGTAGGGCGCCATGAAACTGCCGACGTTGCCGAGCATCGTGGTCATGGCGATGCCGACCGACAGGGCCACCGGTCCTCGCAGATGCCCCACCGGGATCTGCCAGACGAGGAAGAGGGCGGCGTAGATGCCGGAGGTGAGCAGGACCGTGCCGAGCAGCGTCACCCACAGACCGGAGGCGTTGACGGCCAGTACGGTGCCGGCGGCGGCCAGCAGTGCTCCCCAGGCCACATGTTTCACACGTTCGTTGCGCCGGTCGGAGCTGGCGACCCAGGCGAGGGCGACGAAGGTCGCGGGGACGTAGACAAGACCGGACAGCAGTCCTGTCTGCACCAGGCTCAGTTTCGTATGGGTGTGCTCGGCGAAGCCGGCGACGATCAGGGGCAGGAACGAGGTGATGGCGGCGAAACCGACCCACAGAAGGCTGACGGCCACCGAGAGGGTGACCAGGCGCAGGTCACGAAGTCGGTCGAGGACGTCGCGTGCGCCGATCCTCGGCTTCTCGTCGGTCCTCTCCGCCATGGTGATCCGCAGCAGTGCCTCCTTCTCCTCGTCGGACAGCCAGGCGGCCTTCGCGGGGGAATCGGTCAGGAACCGCAGGAGCACCAGGCCGATCACGATCGTCGGCGCCCCTTCGAGGAGGAACATCCACCGCCATCCGGCCACTCCGGCCATGCCGTCGGCGTACTGGATGATGTACGCGGACAGCGGGGTGCCGAGAATCGCGTAGAACGGGAGGCAGACCAGGGCGGTGATCCGTCCCCGCATCCTCGGCGGGAACCAGATCGTCAGGTACATGAACATGCCGGGCAGGAGTCCCGCCTCGACGGCGCCCAGGGCGATCCGGACCACGACGAGGCTCTTCTCGCCCTCGACCAGGCTGGTCAGCATGGCGACCACGCCCCAGGAGATGGTCAGAAGGCCGAGCCATCGCCGCGGGCCGAGCCTGTTGAGTGCCAGGTTGCCGGGAATCTGCAGGGCGATGTATCCCGCCGAGAAGATTCCGGTGGCGAAGCCGAAGGCCGCGGCGCTGATGCCGAGGTCGGCGTTCATGGTGAGCGCGGCGGTCCCGAGGTTGACCCGGTCGAGATAGCCGGCGGTGTACAGCAGGAGAACCAAGGGGACGAGTCGTGCGGCGGCCTTTCTCAGGGCCCGGCGCTCGACCGGTGAGGTGTCTGTCACAGGGGGTCCTTCGCAGAGCTGTCGAGGTGTCGTCATAGGCCGAGAAAGGCACGTGCGTTGGAGGTGAGTGCTTCGGCGGCCGGTCCGTGGCCGGTGGCGAAACGGACCGGGGCGCTCTGGGCCATGTCGAAGGGGTAGTCGCTGCCGCAGACGACCGCGTCCTCGGACGCGTGCGCCGTCAGCAGCCGCAGCAGATGAGGGTCGTGGGTGACGGTGTCGAAGTAGAGTTCGCCGAACACCTCGTCGGGCGGCCGGGTCGAGTGGCGGCGCACATCGGCTCGGGTGTGCCAGCCGTGGGTCCACCGGCCGAGCAGCCCCGGCGCGCATCCTCCGCCGTGCACGAAGCAGATTCTCAGCCTGGGCAGTTGCTCCTTGACACCCCCGAGGAGCAGGGCGGCGACGGCGGTGGCGGTCTCGACGGGGTTGCCGATGAGGTTGGCCAGGTAGTGGTGCGACCACTCCGGCCGGGACAGTTGCATCGGATGCACGAGCACGGCGAGGCGGAGGTCTTCGGCGTCGGTCAGGATGCGCCGCAGGGGGCCCTGGTCCAGGGACCGGCCGGCGAGCAGGGGCGGAATCGCGATCCCCGCCATGCCGTCGGTCCCTGCCAACTGCTCCATCTGGGCGCGGGCCTCGGCGGGATCGTCGAGGCTGACCATGCCGAGCCCCACGAGCCTGCCGTCGGCGTCGGACACCACGGCGGAGAGCGCCTCGTTGAACGCCGCCACATACGCGTCCGTCCCTGCCGCTGCTCCGACCGGAAACGCGAACGGTGGCGCTGACAGGACGCGCACGCCCACACCTGCGGTGCGCATGTCGGTGAGGATGTCCCCGACGTCGCTCATGGCGCGGGCCGGGACGGACAGCGGAATGTCGCCGAGATACAGGGCACCGTCACGGTCCTGCATCGGCCCGTACGGTGCCCCCGGGGGTAGGTGGAACAGCTCCGCGGGCAGCCAGTGGGCGTGGACGTCGATCACGCCGTCGGCGATGGGTGCACTGATCACGCCTGCTGCTCCGGCCGGTCGTCGGTGCCTTCGTGGATGTCGAGGGGCGGGTTGGCGCTGTCCAGGTGTTCGACGGTGGTGAACACGAGGTCGGTGTCGCCGATGTTCTCGATGTCGTGCAGGAGGTATTCGCCCGTGCCGAAGGTGAAGTGCCGGGTCTCCCCGGCGGAGTAGGAGACCTCCCGCACGGTGCCGTCGTGGGTGTGCTGGCGGCTGTGTCCCGCGTTCACCGCGGTCCAGAAGTAGTCGAGGACGTGCCGGTGGGCGTGCCAGCGCTCGCCGGGCGCGAGCCGGATCTCCCACACCCGTACCCGTGCCGTCTCGCTCAGCAGCCGGGAACCGACCCGGCCGTCGTGGGAGTGCTCCTCGAACTCCTGTCGCAGGGCCGGCGACCAGCCCTCGAACCCGGTGGCCACGAGCCGGCCCGCAAGGGGCAGGTCCATGAGAAAGCTGTTGTCCGTCATCGTTCCTCCGTCTTCGCCGGTGGTTGTCGGGGTGCGTCCGCGCCGTGGGGCGGTGTCATCGCCCGGGGCCGTAGAGACCGAACCGCAGGCTGGGGTCGCCGGGCGTCCAGGTGTTGGAGAACTGGGAACGGCTCCCCATGGCGACGACCCGTTCGAGCAGTCGGGCGCTGATGTCGAGCTGTGCCGGCTCCCACTTGCGCAGGGCGGCGGCGATGTCTCCGGCCGCCTCCTTCAGCGCGGCGCTCAGTGCCCAGGCGTCGGCCGCCGCCTTGGCGGTGCCCGCCGCCGCGTGCGGCCGGGCCGCACACGCCGCGTCCCCGATCAGGGCCACCCGCCCCTCGGCCATCCGGGAGGCCCGTACATCCGAGACGACCTGGACGTACGGGGTCTTGGTCGACGTCACCACCTCGGCCGCCGCGGGCGACAGCATCCGTCGCGCGGCCCGTCGCATCTCGTCGACGTACCGGTCCTGCACCTGGGACGGATGGACCGACACGGTGCCGGGGATGCCTCGTTTGTCGATGAGCATCTCGGTCAGCTCGGGGCCCTCGGGCACGTTCCGGTACCAGACGTAGTTGATGAGCCGGTCCTGGGGGCCGGTTCCGCGCTCCCCGGGGATCGGGTAGAGCGTGATGTGCGAGTGCGGCACCACCGTGTAGGTGATGGAGTTCCGCAGCACCTCGCGGGTGTCGTCGGACAGGTCCTTCTCGGGGACGGTTCCGCGCCACCCGACATAGCCGGAGTACTTCAAGGACGCGGCGGGGTCGAAACGCTGCCGGGCCGTCGAGGTGATCCCGTCGGCGAACACCACCAGGTCCGCAGTTGTCTCGCGTCCGCTCACGAACCGGACGGTGACCTGGTGTTCGCCCTGGTCGAACCCGCACGCGTACTCGCCCAGGTGGTAGTGGTCCGTCCCGAAGTCAGCGAGCAGAGCGCGGTAGAACGTGCCCCATGACGTGTAGCTCCATGTCGTGCGCTCGCGGTGGACGACATGGTTGTCGGCGCCGAGGTACTGCACCCATTCGGTGGACGTGCTCAGGTCCTGCGGGTGCTGCTCGCTGCGCTCGGTGAACCAGCGCAGGGTGTCCGGCTGGAGCACGATGCCGCTCCCGCGGCCGTCCAGGGCGGTGGGGGTCCGTTCGAAGACGTCGACCGAGAAACCGAGGTCGCGCAGGAGGAGGGCGGTGGTGAGCCCCCCGATCGATCCGCCGACGACTGCTGCGGTGGCGCCGTCGTACGCGTTCATGAATGTATCTCCTTGCCTGTGTGCGATTCGGCCGATGCAGATGTCTGCTCCGGACGGTCGGGTAGGGGGTCGCGCGGGAGGCCCGCTCCTCTGGTCTCGGGCGCGAAGGCGAGCCCGACGGCCGCTGCCAGGCCGACCGCCGCGACGCATGTGGTCGCCAGCCCGAGGTCGCCGCCGAACCAGGAGGCGGCGATGACTCCGGCCACCAGCGGGCCCGACGCGGTGATCAGACGGCCGAGGCTGTTGGACAGCGCCATGCCGGTCGCCCGCACGCTGGGCGGGAACAGTTCGGGGCCGTAGACGAACGTGCCGGACAACGCCCCGAACAGGCCGAATCCGACGACCGGCAGAGCGATCAGGAACTCGGTATAGCCGTGCTGGAAGGGAAAGAGGTAGGCGACGCCCACGGTGGAGATCACAAAGCTGGTGGCGAACGCCTTGCGCCGCCCGACAGCGTCAGCGAGGAACCCCCACGAGGCGTACCCGAGGACGCCGCCCGCGTTGAACAGCATGGAGGCGACCGCGACACGGCTGTCGGCGGTGTGCGACGGCAGCCCGCCGACGTCGGCGGCGTGGCGGATGATCTGGGGGTACCAGGTCGACACGCTCCAGAAGGCGATCAGGGAGCCGGTGGCCAGCGTCGTCGCGACGAGTGTCCGGTTCAGGAAGGGCGGGGCAAGCAGCCTGCGCAGGACGAATCGATCCTCCGGGACGGCCTGGCCCTGTGCCTTCCGGGTTCGGCGGGCGGCGATGACGGTCTTGATCTCCGGGGGCTCGGGAACGTAGCGGCGGATGAACCAGACCAGGAACGCGGGGATCACCGCGAGGGCCAGCATCACACGCCAGCCGTGGCCGCCCAGGAACTCGTAGGCGAGCGCGGCGACGAAGAAGCCGCCGGCGTAGCCGGACATCATCACGCCGCAGGCACGCGCCCGGTACTGATTGCGCCATACCTCGGCCACCAGCGCGGCCCCCACCGGAGCCTCGACACCAGAGCCGAGTCCGGCGAGGAACCGCAGCACGCCCAGCTGCCACCAGGTGTCGGTGACCGCCGCCAGCGCGGTGAACACCGCGTAGGCGACCACACCGACCGACAGCACCCGGACCCGTCCGAAGTAGTCGGCCAGTACGCCGAACAGGATGCCGCCGACCGCCCAGCCGGCGAGGAAGAGGGCCACCGTCAGGCCCCCGTACAAGCCGATACCGCTCGCGTCCGCCCGGATGCCGCTGTGCGGGAGCAATTCGCTCATGGCGGGGCCGAGGACCAGGGCGTAGAGGCTTCCGGAGAAACCGTCCATGGCCCAGCCCATCGTCGTCCCCGCCAGAACGAGCCATTGCGTGCGGGTGATGTCCCTCGGCCGTCGCACGCCGACGTCGAGGTCGTTGACTGCTTTCGACATGTGCGGTCCTTCGTTGGAGATGACGGGGCAGCTGTCCTCGCAACCAGCGGGGGTATGAAGTCAGGTGCCCGGGTGCTCAGTTGAGGCGGCCCGGCTCGGAACTTCCGTACCAGTCGACGTCGGCGGCGGCGGTGCGCACCACGACGGTCTTGACCCAGGTGAAGTCGTCGAAGGACTCCTGGCCTGCGTCCCTGCCGGTGCCCGATTCCTTGACGCCGCCCCATGGGAGGGACGGCTCCAGCCGGTGGTGGTCGTTCACCCACACCATTCCGGCGACGACGCGGTCCGCGACACGGTGGCCGCGTGCGATGTCCCGCGTCCACACCCCGGCCCCGAGCCCGAACCGGTTGTCGTTGGCCATGGCGACCGCGTCCTCCTCGTCGTCGAAGGGCACGACGACCGCGACGGGGCCGAAGATCTCCTGCTGCGCGACCGTCATCGCCATGGTCGCGTCGGCCAGGACGGTGGGTTGCACGAAGTAGCCGTCGCGCAGGTGGGCCGGCAGATCGGGAACGCCTCCGCCGGCGGCGACGCGGACTCCCTCCTGGACACCGGTGTCGATCAGCCGCAGCACCTTCTCGCGCTGCACCCCGCTGATCAGCGGACCCAGCTGGGTCCCCGGCTGCGCCGGGTCGCCGATCCGGATCGTCGAGGCGCGGGCGCTGAGCGCCGCGACGAACGCGTCGTAGATGCCGCGCTGGACGAGGAACCGCGACCCGGCGACACAGGACTGGCCGGCCGCGACGAAGGCGGCGAACGCCGCGCCTTCTGCGGCCACGCGTGGATCGATGTCGTCGAAGACGACGATCGGGGTCTTGCCGCCGAGTTCCGCGGTGACGCGGGCGAATCGGGCCGCGGTGGCGACCGCGGCGGCACGCCCGGCCTCGGTGCCGCCGGTCAGCGTGATCTTGGCGATGTCCGGGTGCCCGGTCAGCTGCTCCCCGACCTCACGTCCGCCGGTCACGACGTGGACCACCCCCTCGGGCAGCCCGGCTTTGCGCAGCACGTCGACCAGCGCCAGCGTGGTCAGCGGCGTCAGCTCCGAGGGCTTGACCACTACGGTGTTCCCGGTGGCGAGGGCCGCGGACAGGCTGCGGGCCAGGATCAGCAGCGGGTGGTTGAACGGCGTGATGATGCCACAGACGCCGAGCGGGGAACGCCGCTGGTAGGTGAGGTAGGGGCCGTCGCCGGGCAGGACCGCGTCCCGCTGGGCGGCCAGCAGTCCCGCGTTGTAACGGAACCATTCCGGAACGCGGGAGAGTTGTGCCTTGGTCTCGGTGATGGGCCGACCGTTGTTCCGCGTCTCCAACTGGAACAACGTGTCACTGCTCGCCTCGATCGCGTCGGCGAACCGCAGCAGGTGCCGGGCCCGCTCACTGCGCGGCAGGCGTGGCCACGGGCCGGACTCGAAGGCCGCCTTCGCCGCCCTCACCGCCTCGTCCACTTCGCTCGGCGTGCTGTCCGGTACGGAGCGGATCACCTCTGCGGTGGCGGGGTTCACGATGGCCCGGTCGCGGGGCCCGGGGGCCTCATGTGACGCGGGAACGGGGATCTGGGTGACCAGGGTGATCGCCTCCTTGAAGTTCGCGCTTCGAACGAAGCGGGAGTGTGCGTCCGCGCGGTGCCGGCGTGGCCGGACTTCCGCTGCTCGGCGCGACAGCACGAGGGTGGGGAGCCGGACGCGTAAGGCCCGGTGGGTGAACTGCGGTTGAGTATTGGGTCTGCGGGGGCCCGTTTCGATGTGTGGGCACACACAGTCGGAGGAGTTCTATGTCGGTGAGAACAGTCGCCGGACGTGCCGCACCGGGGGATGCTCGGGTCGTCGCCCGGCGGCGCGGACACGATGTCCGGGTGTAGCGGTCGCCGGGGTCGGTGGGGTCGGTGCCGGCAGTTCCCGCGGATGTCCGCTCCCGCCTCCCGCGGATGTCCGTTCCCGCAGGGTGAACAGGGCCCGCGGCGCATCGAAGCGCAGTGCCCGCGGGGCTCGGCCTGCCTGGTCAGGCAGCCGCCGCGGAGTCCGGTGCGGCGGTCATGCCGCGGGGCGACGTCGGATCAGTGGACCGGGCCGAGCCGACGGGCCGGCCGGGCGCCCGCACGGAGCGCCGGCACGTCACCCCTGGCCGGCGTCCACACCGTCGATCTCCATCGCCGCGAGTGCGGCGGTGACCTGCAGGAGCGCGTCGGGTTGCGTGAGGCTCACGTCGAGCAGGTCTTCGATGCGCTTCAGCCGTAGGCCGACCGTGTTCGGGTGCACAAACAGGACATCGGCCGTTCGAGCCGTGCTGAGACCATGGGCGAAGTAGGTGCGCAGGGTGTGCAGCAGCCGGGTGTTGCGGCGCCTGTCGTAGTCGAGGACCGGTGCCAGCACCCGGTCGGCGAACCGCAACAGCTCACCGGGGTGATCGAGTTGCAGGAGCAGCCCCTGTACGCCCAGATCGCCGAGTTCCACCGTACGGTCGCGGCGACCACGCAGCTGCGTGATGGTCAGCACGCCTCGTGTCGTACGGAAGGCGGCCGGGTAGTCGGCCAGGTCGGTGCACGGCCGTGATACCGCGACCGTCACCGTCATCGGCAGGGCGCGCGCGAGGGACCGGCGGATGGTGTCGGCCGCGGCCACCGCCTCCGGCGCGACGTCGACCGCCGCGGTCGTCGGTTCCCCTGCGGAACCGTTCTCTCGGCCGGCGTCCGATGGCCACAGCAGGACCACATCGTCACCGTGACGGGCCACCAGGGGCCGGGGCGTCTGCCGCATCACCAAGGTGTGGACGGCTGACAGGACCCGGCGCGGTGCGTCGATCCCCCGGGCTGTGCCCGATGGCACCGTCTCGCCATCTGCCCGCACGACGAGCACGGTGTGTGCTCGGTGCAGGTCGTGGCCGAGGCGGGCGGCCCGCGCCACGACCGTCGCCAGCGCGGCGGGTTGCTGGGCGAGCAGATCGCTCAGCAGCTCGCCGCGGAGCCGCCACTCCACGTCGACGGCGGTGCGTTCGCGCAGAATCTCCAGGGCGGCCACCACCGCCGCGTGTTCGATGGCGCGCCGGCCGAGCGGTCCCAGGCCGGTCAGGTCTCCGGGGATCCATATCCGGGCGACGACTTCCCTGGCGAGAACGACCGCGGACGTCGCCCACGGCGTCCGGGTGTCGTTCGCCCGTATCTCGACAACCCCGGTCGCCGACGATTCCGTGAGCGACTGACGCAGGGCGGAGATGCGGTCCGCCCCGTCGAATCGGTCGCCCGGCACCGGGCCGTCGGGTTCTGCCGCGGCCAGCGTGCTCCCGTACGCGTCCTCGAACAGAACGGGGCGTTCGAGCAGCGTCGCAAGCGCCTGGGCGACTCCCTGGACGCCCTCGCCGCGCAACGCGACCTCGGTCAGCTGCCGGTGGATGTCCTCGCTGCGCTGCAACAGGGCATGCTGCTCGCGCAGCGACTCATTGAGTCCGCGTAGCTCGCCGATCGTCTGCTGTTCCCGCTCCCTCAAGCGGGCCGTCTCGATGGCGATGGCGGCCTGGTTCGCCAGGGTGGTGAGGAGTTCCTGTTCGTCGTCCAAGAACTCGTGGACGTTCGCGCGGTAACAGGTCAGCGTGCCGAGGCAGGACCCCGACGCCATGAGGGGCACAGCGATGATCGACCGATAGCCCTGTTGCTCGGCGCCCCCGCCCCATGCGTAGTCGGCCTCTTTGGTCACATCGCTGAGTGCGACGGCCCGGCCCGTGCGGAACGCCCGGCTGGACGGCGCTTCCCCGCGCTCCCCGGCCCCGATGCGCACCGGGTGCTTGATGTTCACGCCCTTGATGTAGGTGGCCGACAGCCCGCAGGCACCCTCGATGGTGAGGACCTGGTGCGTTCGGTCCGGCAGCAGCACGGCGCAGAAGTCGTAGCTCATCAGCCGGCAGGCCGTCCTGGCCACGAGGTCCAGCAGCGAGTGCACGCTTCCCGTGCCGTTCACGGCCTCGGCGAGGTCCGCGATGGCACCGAGCCAGGTCCTGAGATCGGTGTGGCCGTCGGTGGCGGGGGTCCTCATGAGGTGACTGTGCCAGTCCACAGTGTCTCCCTCAAGACAGGGGGCGAGCGACAGCTCGGCCGAGGGGGCGTGGCGTACACCTCAGGGTCGGTGACCTGTCCGCATTGCACCATGTGGGGTCCCCCAGCATGGGGGGCGAGGACCTGTGGCCCTCCACACGGAGAGGGGGCCTGGCGCGCGAGACAGGGCCCCGTCCGGACGGCCGCCCGGGTCCCGCTGCCCGGCGGACCGGCGAGCCGGTAGCGGGGCGCGGTGCCGCGCTACCCAGCGGTCGATGCGCGATCGGTCAGTGGTGGCCGGCAGGCTTCCAGCCACCGCGCCGAGCAGGCGATATGAGCGGCGGCTGCGGCGGCGGCAGCGGCCGGGTCACGTTGGGTGAGTGCGTCGGCGATGGCACGGTGGCCCGCGTCGCTCTCACGTTTCATCGCCGGCCCTTCCGGAAGCAGATACACCTGGTAGGCGCGCGAACGATCGCTGAGGACCGCCAGCAGTGACTCGATGGAGGGGTTGCCCGCGATACGGGCGATCTCGGCGTGGAACCGGTGATTGAGTTCGCTTCCCTCGTCCGGATCGTCCGTGGCCTGAAGCGCCTCCATGGTCGCGATGAGTGCCTTCAGCTCTTCGGGGGTGATCCTCGCCGCCGCCTGCGCCGCGACATGGGCCTCCAGGACGCGCCGGGCCTCGAACAGTTCCAGAACGCCGTCCAACGGCAGCAGTTCGACCGTCAGCGACAGGCTGCCGATCATGTCGGCGGGCCGCAAGTGCGAGACGAACGTACCCGATCCGTGCCGGGACTCGACGACACCGAGCGCGGCAAGCATGCGTACGGCCTCACGCAGGGAGCCGCGCGAGACACCTAGCTCCTCACACAGCTCGCCCTCCGGCGGAAGGCGGTCCCCGGCACCGAGGCGGCCACTGGAGACCATGCGCCGTAGGCCATGGACCGCCTTGTCGAGTGCGGACATCCCATCCTCCCTCATGCCTCGGCGGCACCGCCGACACCCGCGCCTACCCTACCGTCGAAACGCACGCATTGTCCGACCTCTTCGCAATACGCCGAGGAGTCATCAGACAATTTGCTCGTGGAACCTCGTGAAATCTTGTATTTCTCGCGGCTTCCATGCCAGCATGCCGCAATACATCAGACCTCTTTCGATCCATGTCCGATGACATGCGCCTGGAGCGACGTGAGCAAGTCCCCTCTCATCACCGCGCCCCCTCCCCTTCTGCTCAAGGACGGCAGGCCCGCGGCGACCGCCTGGTCTCTGGACCGGCAGGTCAGACACCTCAACCACGGGTCGTTCGGAGCCGTGCCGATCGCGGCCCAGAACGTGCAGGACGACCTGCGCAGGGAGATGGACGGCAATCCCGGCACCTGGTTCCCGCACCTCGCCGCGCGGGTCGCCGAGGCCCGCGTCGCCATCGCCGAGTTCCTGCGGGTTGCGGCCGCGGACCTGGCGCTGGTGCCGAACGCGAGCGGCGGCGCGAGTGCCGTCTACCACAGCGTGCCCACCCGGCCCGGCGGGGAGATCCTGGTCACCGATCACGGCTACGGCGCCGTGAGCATGGGCGCCGAGCGGCTGGCCCGCCGCTGGGGCGGCAGGGTGCGGACGGTTCACGTGCCGCTCGCTGCCGGCGAGGACGATGCCTACGAGGCCGTGATGAGCCAGGCCGGCGATCGGACGGGGCTGATCGTGGTGGACCACATCACCTCCGCCACGGCCCGCCGTATGCCGGTGGAGCGGATCGGGGCCGAGGCACGGCGCCGAGGCATCCCGCTCCTGGTCGACGGGGCACATGTGCCCGGTCTGCTGGAGGACCCGCTGCGCGGCCTGGACTGCGACTTCTGGATCGGCAACATCCACAAGTTCGGCTGTGCTCCGCGCGGTTCATCGGTGCTGGTGGCCCGCACGCCCTTGCGCGACGAGCTGTACCCGCTGATCGACTCCTGGGGTGCCGAGGAGCCGTTTCCCGAGCGGTTCGACACCCAGGGCACCCTGGACGCCACGAGCTACCTCGCGACACCCGCGGCGCTGCACTTCATCGAGGACACCTGGGGCTGGCGGACCGCGCGCACATATATGCGCGAACTCGCCGACTACGCGGAGCACGTCGTCGGCGCCGCGCTCGCCGAACTGACCGGCCAGGAGGAGCCGGTGGACGTCGGCATGCCGGTCGATGCGATGCGGCTGATCCGGCTGCCGGACGGCCTCGCCACCACCCGTCTTCAGGCCGACGGGCTACGCGACCGGGTCGCCCGCGAACTGGGCGTCGCGGCGGCTTTCACCAGTTTTGCCGGCGTCGGCTACCTCCGGCTGTCCACCCACGTGTACAACACCGCCGCCGATTACGAGTACTTCGCCGAGCACTGTGTCCCCGTGCTGGGCCGGTGGTCCCGCACGGCGACCGGTCGAGAAAAGCGCTGACCGCACTGATCTCTTCTTACCCACGGACGCCCCGGGTGAGTTGCCCGGGGCGCCTGCCGGCTCGTCAGAGATGATCACTCCTGCCAGTCGGCCAGCTCCGGCAGGGCTTCCGCGTTGATCCTCAGGCCGACACCTGGGGCCGTGGGCAATTCGGGCGTGCCGTTGCGGACTTCGCTCTCACCGAGGAAGAGGGCGTCGACGCGCTCCCCGGCCCCCCAGTACGACGGGTTGGTGAGGTGCTCGATCCAGCCGCAGTTGGGCTGGGAGAGCACCACGTGCAAAGTGGCCGCCGAGTACACGTGGGGAATGACCTCGATGTTCGCCCCGGAAGCCAGCTGACAGACCCGGCTCAGTTCGGTGATGCCCCCGACGCGGTGCACGTCCGGCTGGAGGACGTCGGCCGCGCCCGCGTCCAGGAGTTGCTGGAAGCCGTGCCGGGTGAACTCGTGCTCGCCCGTCGCAATCGGCACCAGGCCGAGGTCGCGCAGCATCGCATGGCCGGAGATGTCATCGGGAATGAGGGGTTCTTCCACCCAGCGCAGCCCGAGGCCGGCCATCCCGCGCACCATTGCCGTGGCGAACGGCCGGTCCCATCCCATGTAGGCGTCGCTCATCAGCTCGATGTGGTCGTCGAGTTCGTCCCGGATCGCTTCGATGTAGCGCAGGTTGGCGAGCAGTCCGGTGCGTCCGTCGGCGGGCCCGTAGGGGAAGTTGGCCTTGACGCCGGTGTATCCGCGCTCGGCGTAGTCGCGTGCCATGCGGCGCACTTCGCGCAGGTCGTCGTCGGGCTGCACCTTGCTGGCGTAGGCACGGACCGGCTTTCCGGAGGGCCCGCCCAGGAGCTGGTACACGGGCCGGCCCGCCGACTTGCCGAGTGCGTCCCAGACGGCGATGTCGATGGCGCTCATGGCCTCGATGGCGGCGCCTTTGCGGCCGTAGACGATCGAGGAGCGGTACATCTGCTCCCAGATCTGCTCGGTGGCATGGGCGTCCAGGCCGGTGGCGATCCGGCCCAGGTGGGCGTTGACCATCAAGGTGGCGGCTCCGATGCCGTCCTCGGAGTAGCCGAGCCCGGTGGTGCCGTCCGCCAGTGTGACACGGACGACGACCACACCCTGCGGCCATGTGTACCAGGACCAGCCGTCGCCCCGGCGGGGGAACTCGTTCATCGGGCTCGGCCCGCGGACGCTCTTCTGCTGCTGCCAGAAGTTCCCCCACATCGAGCGGGGGACATGGCGCGCTTCGACGCTGACGATCTCCATGTGGAACCTCGTTGCTAGGTGGCTGGTGCTGGTGGTGCGAGGCGGGCCGCCGATGCGGGCATGAGCCGGATTCACGGGGCCGGGCCGTTGACATGGTAAGCAGAAGCCACCTAGTTTTTGCATATGCTGCGACAGCGTTGCAAATATTGCAACAAGATCACCGAATGGGAGTTCACCAGAACCGGTCGCGGCAGGCACCGAGAAGGCGGTTGGCAGTGAACACACAGACCATGCAGGCCATCAGATGGACCGGACCCGGCGAACTGGCACTGGACACCGTCCGCGTACCCTCGCCCGAGCCGGGCTGGGTGCTGGTCAAGGTGAACCGGGTCGGTATCTGCGGTTCGGACCTCGCCATCTGGCACGGCGAGCACGCCCGCGCCCAGCCCGGAGTCATCATCGGCCACGAGTTCGCCGGCGTCGTCGCCGACGCCCCGGGCAGCACCGCACTCGCCGTCGGCACACATGTCGCCATCCGCCCGCTCATCGCCTGCCACGACCGGGGCACCACACCACCGTGCCGACCGTGTGCCTCCGGGAATTCCCATGTCTGCGCCCGGCTCGGCCTCTACGGCGTCGACGAACCGGGCGGCCTGGCCCAGTACGTCCAGGTGCGCGCGGATGCCGCCCATCCCGTGCACAGCAATGTGCCCGACGACCTCGCCGTGCTGGCCGAACCGCTCGCCGTCGCCGTTCACGCTGTCATCCGTTCCGGCCTGCGGCCCGGCGACACCGTCGCGGTCTTCGGTGCCGGACCGATCGGGCTGCTCACGGCGCTGGTCGCCAGGCACCGCGGAGCCCACCAGGTCGTCCTCGTGGAACCCAACGCATGGCGTCGGCGCACCGCTGAGCAGCGCGGCTTCACCGTGCTGCCGGCGGGACCCGAAGCACCCCGGCAGGTGAGGGGGTTGACCGGCGGTGACGGCGCCGACATCGTCTTCGACTCCGCCGGCCACAGTTCGGTCGCCCTCCAGGTCACCGATGCGGCGCGGATCCAGGGCACCGTCGTCGTCGCCGGAGTCCACAAGCGGCCACCGGCCGTCGACCTGCGCGGCATCAACTTCGCCGAACAGCGCCTGATCGGCACCCGCGTCTACGCACGCGAGGACTTCCTGGCCGCCATCGCCCTGCTGGAGAAGGACGAACTCGGGCTGTCGGCCCTGCCCACGACGACCTTCCCGCTCTCCCGGAGCGAAGCGGCCTTCGAGGCCGCAGGTCAGGGCGAAGGAAGCGTCAAGATTCTCATCGACCCGAACCACGACGGAAGCTGATCCCCCATGCCCGCACCCGCCCCTTCCGCCGCCACCCGCGCACCGGGCGCCTGGATCGTAGGAGCCTCCAGCGGGATCGGCCGCGCCACGGCCGAACGCCTGGCCCGCGACGGATACGTCGTCGCCGTCTCCGGGCGCCGCACAGCACTCCTCGACGAGGTGGTCGAAGGCATCACGGCCCAGGGCGGCCGAGCGCACACCGTCCCCGTCGACGTCACCGACGCAGCCTCCGTCGAGGCCGCCCATGCCCGCGTCACCGCCGCGCTCGACGGCCCTCTCGAACTCCTGGTCTGCTCCGCCGGAACCAACGTCCGCAACCGGTGGTGGTCCGACCTCACTCCCGCCGGCTTCGACCAGGTCGTGGACACCAACCTCAACGCGGTCACCCGCTGTGTCCTCACGGTGCTCCCCGGCTTCCGGCGAGCGGGCTTCGGGCAGGTCGTCGTCGTCTCGTCCTGGGCCGGATGGCAGTACATGTCCGCCGCCGGAGCCGCCTACGGGTCCAGCAAGACCGCCCTCGGTGCCCTCGTGCAGACCCTCAACGACCAGGAAGGACGCTCCGGCATCCGGGCCACCCACCTGTGCCCGGGCGAGGTCGTCACCGACATCCTGCGCACCCGGCCCGTCCCCCCGCCCGAGGACGAGATGGCGCGCATGCTGGACCCCGGCGATGTCGCCGAAGCGGTCAGCTGGCTGGCCGGCCTGCGCGCCAAGGTGTGTGTCAACGAACTCGTCCTCACCCCCGTGCACAACCGCATGTACGTCGACACCAGTGCCTACCCTCCCCAGGAGGCCTGAGCATGACCGCCCATCTGACGGCCGTGGTCACCGACGACAATGTCTGGCCCTGGCTGCGTGACGACACCACGCTGACGGACCACGGCGTTGACATGTGCTTCGTCCCGCTGGCCGATGCCGAGCGACTGAGCCGCCGACTGGCCACCGCCGACGCCTGCGTCAGCGTCTTCTTCCCGGCAGACCTGGCTCGGAGCGCCGGCCGACTGCGGCTGCTCCAGGTCACCGCGGCCGGCACCGATCACATCGCCTGGCCGCATCTGCCCGCCACCGTCACCGTCGCCAACTCCTTCGGCCACGGACGCTCCGTCGCCGAACACGTCCTGATGACGCTGCTCGCCGGCCGCCGAGACCTGTTGTGGCGCGATGCGCGGCTGCGTCAGGGGCACCGGCACACCCGGCTGGTCGACCCGCATGCGCCGTCGTTCCGCAACCTTCCCGGCGCCACCGTCGGCGTCGTGGGAGCCGGCCACATAGGGCGGTCCATCGCGCAGCTGTGCGCGGCGGTCGGTATGCGTCCCATCGGAATCCGGCGCTCGGCCGCGCAACGCAGCACCGACGACCCGGACTTCGGCTGGGTGGACGGGCCGCACGCCCTGCATGAACTCCTGCGAGAGGCCGACGTTCTGGTACTGGCCTGTCCCCTGGACGACTCGACGCGCCATATGATCGGCGCCCCCGAACTCGACCTCCTCGGCCCCGACGGCGTCCTGGTCAACGTCGGCCGCGGAGCACTGGTCCAGGAGCAGAGCCTCTACGACGCGCTGAGCAGCCGGCGCCTGAGAGCGGCAGCGCTCGACGTATGGACGACACCGGCCGACGCTCGTCCCACCCCCGCCTCACCCCTGCCCTTCCATGAACTCACCAACGTGATCATGACACCGCACTTCTCCGCCACCGCCGAGGACACCTACCGCGACCGGGCCGTGGACGTCGCGGACAACCTCAACCGCCTGGCCGCGCGGCTGCCGCTGCGCAACGTGGTCCGCACGGGAGGAACGGGGACCCACGGATGAACCGCACCCACCAGATCGCCACCGATGTCCTCACCATCGGCGAGACCATGGTGATGGTCACCCCGCAGGAAGGCGGCCGTCTCGACGCAGAGTCCAGCTTCGTCCTGCGGCCCGGCGGCGCCGAATCCAATGTCGCCGCGCTCCTGGCCGAACTGGGCCACCGCACGCACTGGGCCGGCGCGCTGGGCGCCGACCGGCTGGGCGACATCGTCATCAGCGTGCTGTCCGGACACAAAGTGGACACATCGCTCGTACGCCGTGACCCCGACCGGCCCACCGCCGTCTACTTCAAGGACCCCACACCGCACGGCACGCAAGTCGCCTACTACCGCAACGGCTCGGCGGCCGCCGGCATGACCATCGCCGACTCCGCGGCCTGGTACCGGGTGAACCCGCGTCTCGTGCATCTGTCCGGAGTGCTGCCCGCACTGTCCCCGACCTGCGCAGAACTCACTCGCCGGATCGTGATCGACCGTCCCTGGGGGGACGTCCCGATCAGCTTCGACGTCAACCACCGACCGGTGTTGTGGGAGCGTGCGAGCGAGGCCGCGGAGCCCCGTGAGCAGGCCGCCGAGACACTGCTCGGTCTCGCCCAGCACAGCGACGTCGTCTTCGTCGGACGTGACGAGGCTGCCGCGCTCTGGGGGACCACCGACGCGGAGAGCGTACGGGCCCTGATCGACAAGCCGGCGCATCTCGTCGTGAAGGACGCCGCCGTCGAGGCGGTTTCCTTCACCGGGACCAGCACCGCCCGGGTGCCCTCCCGGCGGGTCGACGTCGTCGACCCCGTCGGGGCCGGGGACGCCTTCGCCGCCGGCTGGCTGAGTGGATGGCTGAGCGGGCGGCATGAACCCCTGCGTCTGCGGCTCGGACATTACGCCGCCGCACAGGTCCTCGCCTCCACGTCCGATCTGGCGCCGCTCCCACCAGCGCAGGAAGTGATCGCCTTGCTGGAGGATGAGGCCGACCGCGTATCCCAGGACAGCAATTAAGGACTTGCATCCATGTCGCAAACAGTCGCCCGCGCCATCGACATCATCGGCTTCGTCTCCCGGCAGCCGCGCTCCCTCAACGAGGTGGCCGAACATGTCGGTGTGCACAAGTCGACGGCTCTGCGGCTCCTGCAGACCCTGGAGGAGGCAGGATTCGTCCGCAAGGACGCCGGCGGCCACTACGCGATGGGCTTCCAGCTGATCGCGTACGGTCAGCTCGCTCTCGACCAGGTCGAGGCCCGGTCGCTCGCCCACCCCGTGCTGCAGGAGCTGGCCGACCGCCACGGCCACACCGTCCACCTCGGCGAACTCGTCGGCGACCGCATCATCTACGTCGACAAGATCGACGGCAGGGGCAGCGTCGCCATGGGCTCCCGCATCGGCCTTCAGGCACAGATCCACACGGCGGCCGTGGCCAAGGTGATCACCGCCTACCAGGATCCGGCGACCCGAGAACGCATCCTCGGCCAGGCCACGTTCGAACGCTTCACCGACACCACGCACACCAGCCGTGAGTCCCTCGACGAGGATCTGCGCCAGACCCGCGACCGCGGCTGGGCAGAGGACGCCGGCGAACACGAGGGCTACATCAACTGCATCGCCGTTCCCGTCTTCGACGCCCGTGGAAAGGCCACCCACGGCATCTCCGTCACCGCGCTGTCCGCCGTCGCTCCGCTCGCCGAACTCCGCGCCCATCTCGACGAATTCCGCAAGGCCGCCGGACAGATCAGCTCCAAACTGGGCTGGAAAGGAAACACTCCATGACCGCCGCCCACCGCAGTGACACCTTCTTCGCCCACCACCTGGCCGCGACGCCCGTCATCGGCATATTCCGCGGCCAGGATCCCACCACCACCGTAGAACTGTGCCACCGCGCCTGGGATTTCGGCGTGGACCTCGTCGAGATCCCCGTCCAGTCCCCTGCCGCCCTGCCGTCGCTGCGGGCAGCGGTCGAAGCCGCCCGCGCCCGCGGCAAGCACGTCGGAGCCGGTACGGTCACCAGCGCCGAACGGGTGCGGGCGGTCGTGGACATCGGTGCGGCCTTCACCGTGGCCCCGGGCCTGCACCCCGAAGTCATCGAAGCCTCGGCGCAGGCCGGCCTTCCCCATCTGCCGGGCGTCGCCACCGCCACCGACATCGCGGCCGCTCTGGCCATGGGCCACACCTGGCTCAAGGCGTTCCCCGCCCGGCAGCTCGGATCGGACTGGATCACCGCTCAGCTCGCGCCCTTCCCCGACGCCCGCTTCGTCGCCACCGGCGGAATCAGCGCCGACAACGCCGCTGCATTCCTGTCGGCCGGATGCGCCGCCGTCGCCGTGGGCTCGGCACTGGCCGACCCCGCCGCCCTGCCTCAGCTGCGAAAGGCGGTGAGCCCCGTGCGCTGAGACCCCGTACCACAGCATCCGCTCCGCTCGTCACACACCATGCCTGCACGCGTGCAGGCCCTGCTCCCGGGCCGCGGACACCACCGCCTCGCCCCGGTCGGGTCACGCCCGAGGCGGTCCGACCGCAGCACACCTCATCACCGGGCCCATCCCCTGCGCCCGGCGGCGGAACAACAGCCGCTTCACGCCCCGCCCGTCCGCTCCCGCCGGCATGGGCGCGCCGGCCCGCCACACGTGTGCCGGGCCGCTCCGCCGACACCACTCCGCCGTTCCGGAACACCCCCCGGTACGCGTCCCCGAGCCGCACACCCGTACAGCGGCGTCGCACTGCACTTCAACGACGAAATCCGCAAGGCGATCCTGAAGAGAGTCCCCATGGCACACACACCCTCCTCACCCGAAGTCGACCCCAAGGCCATCAGACGCGTCGTCGTGGCAAGCTCCATCGGCACCGTCATCGAGTGGTACGACTTCGCCCTGTACGGCGTGGCGTCCGCGCTGGTCTTCGGACCGCTGTTCTTCCCCAGCCAAAGCTCGGTGGCCGGCACCCTGGCATCGTTCGCCGTGTTCGCCGTGGCGTTCTTCGTCCGGCCCCTCGGCGGTCTCATCGCCGCGCACGTCGGTGACCGTGTCGGACGCAAGCCCGTCCTGGTCTTCACCATCACCCTCATGGGAGCGGCCACCGTGGCGGTCGGCCTGCTACCCACCTACCAGACCGTGGGAGCCTGGGCTCCGGTCCTGCTGCTGATCACCCGTATCCTCCAGGGCCTGGGCGCGGGCGCGGAGTTCGCCGGAGCCGTCACCACCGTCGCCGAGTACGCGCCGGCCCGGCAGCGCGGCTTCTACACCTCCTTCGCCCAGGCCTCGGTCGGCGCCGCGTTCGTGCTCTCCACCGGTTTCTTCTCGATCCTGGCCACCATCCCCGAGGACGTCCTCCTCGGCTGGGCCTGGCGCATCCCCTTCCTGGCCAGCATCGTCATCTTCGCCGTGGCCCTGTTCATCCGGCGCCGCATCGAGGAGACACCGGACTTCGTGGAGGCCAGGAAGTCCATCCAGGACCAGGCGGGGAAGGCGTCACCGCCCCGCAAGATCCCCGTCGTGCAGGCACTGCGGGAACGCCCCCGGCACCTCGTGGTCGGTCTGCTGTGCGGTTCCGGTCTGAACGTGGCGGGCTACCTCATCAACACGTTCTCGCTCAGCTATCTCAAGAGCACCCTGGGTGTCTCCGCGACGGTGGCCACCGTCGGCGTGGTGGTCGCCCTGGGCAGCAGCGTCTTCACCGTGCCCCTGTTCGGCCGGCTCTCGGACCGGGTCGGGCGGATGCCGGTCCTCGCCGGGGGCGCCCTCTTCACCGCGCTGTACATTCCGCCGTACTTCCTTCTGCTGCAAACCGAACAGCCGGTACTCATCGTCATCGCGATGACGGTCGGCTACGGCGTCGGGCAGAGCGCGATGCTCGGCGCGCAATCGGCCTTCCTGTCAGAACTCTTCGAGACGCGTTACCGGTTCACGGCGATCGCCTTCTCCCGCGAGCTGAACGTCATGGTGCTGGGCGGCACAACCCCCTTCATCGCCACCGCGCTCGTGGCGGCGGCCGACGGCCCCTGGCTGGTCGTCGCCTTCGTCGTGGCCTGCCAGGCCCTGACGTTGCTGGCCCTCGTGCTGGCCCGCTCGCCGCGTACCCGGGCCGAGCGGGAGGACTCCGAGGAACTCGGCGACGGCGGCCGTACGAAGCTCATCTCCCGGACCTGACAGGCGCCACCGGCCGGCCCAGGATGTCCCACGCACTCCAGCCGGCAGGGGGTTCCGAAAACACCGGCCGACCCGTCATCGGGTGCCTGATCGCTCCTGCTCCCGGCCGTGGCCGCTGGGCGGTGATTCGGGCCGCGGCAGAAGACCTTCGAGACGGTCGGCCGCGGCCCGGCTTCCGCCCGCCGCCCGGAACGAGCGGCCGATCGCACGCGCCGCGCCGCGATATCCGGCCGTCTCGTCCAGGACCGTGCCGACGGCATCGGCGATCCGCCGCGCGTCGGCACGGCCGAAGCGCAACCGGACGCCCGCGCCCGCCGCGGTGACCTGGCCCGCGACGATGGGCTGGTCGTCCCTGATCGGGGCTACCACCAGGGGGACGCCGTGCCACAGTGCCTCGCAGACGGTGTTGTGCCCGGCGTGACAGACCACGGCGTCCACGCGGGCGAGCAACGGCAGTTGGGGCACGCACGGGAGCAGCAGGATGTTCTCGCCCGCCCCGGTCACGCTCCCGGCGGGGTCGGCGACGACGGCGCGTACCGCGGGCAGGCCCGACAGCGCCTGGACCGCGGCGTTCAGGAACGGCCCGCTCGCGTCCGCGTTGGCGGTGCCCAGGCTGACGAGGACAGTGCGCTCGGCCCCTTCGAGCCATCCCCAGGGAAAGCCGGCCGGCGCCGGACGGTCGGTGACGGACGGGCCCACCAGCCACACGTGCTCGGGCAGTTTGACCGGGCCGAGCAGGGCGCCGGTCGTGTAGGCGAGGACGCCGTGCGGGGACATCCTCGGGTCGGCCGTGCCCTTCCCGTCCGCGATCCGGCCGCGCAGCGCCTCAAGGAGTCCGTCCAGCCAGGCCGCCACCTTGGGCATGCCCGCGAGCGGGTCGACCAGTTCGGCCGAGGTGGTCGCGGAGGTGACCCAGGTCAGCCCCAGCGACTCGGCGACGATGCCGCCCGCGACGGTCTGCTGGTCGGCGATCACGACGTCCGGACCGAACTCCTCGATGGCCGTCCGTATGCGGGGGGCCATGTGGTCGGCGAGCGGGATCAGGAAGCGCTCCCACAGGAACTGGAAGGCCGCGGGGCCCTTCAGGTCGGCGGTCCGGCCCGCGACCTCCCCGGCGTCGTCGGGCTCCGGTTCGGACGGCACACAGGGAAACACATGTGCGTCCGGTCCGGCCAGGCGGCGTACCAGGTCGGCGGGTCCGGCCCAGGCGATGTCGTGGCCCCGCGCGGCGAGCACGGCCGCGGTGCCGACCGCCGGGTTGACGTGGCCGACCAGCGGCGGCACCACGAAGAGGAACCGGCTCATCTAGCCCGCCTTCACAGGTGTGTGGATGTCGTCCTCAAGCCAGCCCAGAATCAGGTCGGCCGTCTCTTTCGTGCGTTCCACGAGCACCGAGTGCCCCTGGTCGGGCAGGACGACGGTACGGCAGTACGCCAAGGTGGCGGCCAAGTGGGCTGCCTGGCCGCAGAGTTTGGAGTCGGCGCCGTACAGGGCGAAGACGGGGCAGCGGATGTCGGCGAGTTCGTCGCCCAGGACGCGGCTGCGCGGGATGTCCTCGCCCAGCGTGGTGCTGTCCAGGATCCGTCCGGCGAGTTGGAAGGGGCGCGCGTTGCGCTCGGGGTCCTCGGCGAGCCAGGTGCGGACCTCCCTGACCACCAGGCCGCCCTCTTCACCGGTAAGACCCTCGGCCATCTTCTCGGCCCACGACTTCACCGGCGGCTCGGACTCGATCGCGATGACGGACCGGACGCGGTCGGGCCGGGCGGCGGCCAGTCCGTAGGCGATGGCGCCGCCGAAGGAGTTGCCCACGATGTGCGCCGGGCGGACCTCCCCGAGGACGTCGAGGAGTCCGTCGAGGTCCGAGACGAAGTCCTCCAGGCGGTAGCCCGCGGCGGGCCGGCTGGTCCGTCCGTGCCCCCGCAGGTCGTACATGAGGACGTCCATGCCCCGTTCGGCGAAGGCGGGGCCGAGCGAGAAGTAGTAACTCGCCAGGCTGTCGATGAGCAGACCGTGCACCAGCACCACGAGGGGCGGCGGGCCTTCGGCCGGCGGACCGGCCGCGGACAACCGCTGCACGTGGACGTCGAGTTCGCCGACGCGGATCGTCGTCATGTCCGGACCGCCTCGGCGGTGGGTGCGGCGGGCAGGGAGGCCAGGACGTGGCGCACCAGGTCACCCACGGTCAGTGCGATGATCTCCTCAAGCCCGCGGTCCGCGATGAAGGCGGCGAAGTTGACGGTGTCGCCGTAGTGTTCGCGCAGCGCCGTGGAGAGCGTGACCAGGTCGATGCTCTCCATGTCGAGGTCGTCGTGGAACCGGGTGTTCATGGTGATCGCGGCGTCGGTGAACTCGTACTCGCCGAGCACCTCGCGCAGCATGCCGGTCACCTCCTCCAGCACGGTCGGTTCGGTCGGGGCGGGCGCTGCGGCGCCGTGGTCCTCAGCGGTCATCGTCGCTCTCCTCATCGGGGGCGGTCGTCCAGCCGACGACGTACTTCCTCGGGGGCAGTCCTGGCGGGTTGCCGACCGTCCGGTGCTGGACCCGGTAGGTCTCGCCGCCGGTGCGGACGGTCAGTGCCGTGCCGGTGGCGGCGTCGATCTCGAAGTTCTTCGGGGCTCCGGCCAGACCGGTGCCGCGGGCCTTGCCGACGGCCTCCTTGGCGGTCCAGAAGCGGGTGAACCACAGGGCCTCGGGTTCGCCGGTCTCGCGGACGAGTGACGCGAGCAGGTCCCGCTCCCGGGCGCCGAGCGCCACCTCCAGGGTTGCGTCCGGACGCCCGAGGACCTCCTCGATGTCGATGCCACAGGGGCCGCGCCGGGCGATCGCGACCGCGGCCTCTGCCCGGTGCGCGAGGGAGACGTGCAGGTCGGGGAGGGTGCGGCCGTACGCGCCGGTGAGGTACGGGCGGCCGGCGGGGTCGTTGGCGACCCGTAGTTCCGAGGGGAATATCCCGCCGCTTCCGGCGTCCCACAGCCGCCGGCGTACCGCGTCCTTGACCGCGATCCGGCCGAGCAGCCACTGGCGCCGGCCGCGGGGGGCGTGCGCGTCGTAGGCGGTACGTTCCTCGCCTGCCAGCATGTTCCGCATGATCAGCTCGCGGGAGGCCAGGTCGGGCCAGCGTTCATGAACGAGGACCCAGCCGCCGGGCTGCGGCTCGGACAGGGTGTGGTGTTCCGGTTCGCGGTCCACCCGGCGGATCTGCGGATCGTTGTCGAAGCGGCGGTCGCGCCAGCCATGGAACTCGGCCCAGACCCGGCCCCGTCGGACCAGTTGCATGTCGGCTTCGAGTGTGGTGTCGGTGATCGAGACGATGCGGATCAGGCAGTCCAACCGTTCGCCCGGCGCAGGGTGCGCGCCATGGAAGCGGATCTCGCGCACGCCGACGGGGAAGACGGTGGTGCGGGTGGGCAGTTGGGACATGATCCAGTAGCCGAGGAGTTGCCCGACGTTGTCCAGCAGGGCTCCCGGGGCGGGAGGGGTGGTGATGACTCCTCGGACATGTGCGTCGCCGATCGCGGTCAGTTCGGTGACGCCCTGGAAGCGCGGTCCGTGGAACATCCAGCGGCCGGTGTACAGCTCACGGGCCGTCAGGCCGCAGGGCCGTTCCTTGTCCTTGGGAAAGGTCCAGGCGGTGGCGGGCCCGGCGTCGTGGTCCCGGGCGAGTTCGACGGTGGCCCGGGCGTACGGGCCGAGGGTGGCCGCCACCCGGGTCGCACCCGACGGGTGGGCGGGCTGCGGGGTGACGTGGACGGGAATGTCCACGGCGGGGACGGCGGTGATCCACCGGCTGAGCGTCACGTCGTGGACGGCCACCGCGCGCAGCCCGGGTGCCGCCCGCTCGGCGAAGGCCATCAGGTGCCCGATGACGGTGGCACCGGGTACGACGGGCCAGCGGTCCTCTGGAGCGGCCTGCGGCGGTTGCCTGAAGAAGCAGTGGTCGAGCAGATACGGCATGGTGTCGATCGAGACCCGCAGCGAGGTCCGCAGTTCGCCCGGGACGGCCGATGGCGGGCCGGTGGGCGGTCCGGCCGGCCGGGGTACGGGAGCTGACGCGGCAGCGCGAGGGGCGGTGGCTGCCGGGCCGCCGTGACGGCTCGCGGTGAGGACGTCCGCCGCGAACGCCGCAGCGTCGTCGATCAGCGCGGAGAACTCGGCGGCCAGCGGGTTGTCGGTGGCGAGGGCGGCGAGGGCGGAGGGCCGCGCGCCGTCCGCGGCCCGGCGCGGCACGGCCAGGGCGGCACCGACCGCCGTGCGCGTGGGCTTGTCGAGGGAGATCAGCGCGCTGCCGAGGTCGAGCCGGACCGGGCGGTGCGCGATCTTGCGCGCCGCGCTGGGGCGCAGCGCGGCCGTGTCCGGTTCGGCTCCCTCGGCCCACAAGGCGGTGGCCACGCGCAGTAGTTGGGGAAGACCTGAGCGGTGCGGGGAATGGGCGGCGACCACGAGGTGGTCGAGGCCGCGCAGGGTGTCCGCGATCAGCGAGCCGACCTGGCCGGCTCCGAGTTGGACGAAGGCGCGGAACCCGGCCGCGTACATGGCCTCGATCAGCAGGCGGAAGCGGACCGGTTCCAGGAGGTGCCGCACGAACAACTCACGTATGTCCTCCGGTCGCGAGGGGTACTCCCGCACCGTGGTGGCGGACCAGACCGGCAGCCGCGCGGAGTGCAGGGTGAAGGTGTCCGCCGCCTTCCGGATCGGGTCCAGATAGGGCTGGAGCATGGGTGTGTGGAAGCCTGACCGGAACGGCAGGACCTGAGAGATCGCGCCCACGGCGCGGAAGCGCTCGACGAATGCGCCGACCACGGCCGACGGGCCGCAGATCATGGACTGGTGGGGGGCGTTGTCGTGCGAGAGCACGACCTCCCTCTGCCCCCGCAGGGTTTCCATGACGCGATCGGCGGGCGCACCGATCACGGCGAAGGCGAGGCCCGGCACACGCAGCGCGTCCGGATCGAATGCGGCCAGGAAGGCGTCGACCTCCTCCTGGGCGTGGATCCCGGCGACGGTCATGGCGGTCCACTCGCCGAGGCTGTGTCCGGCGAGTGCGTCGGGCACCACGTCCATCCGCTCCAGTGCGGCGTGCAGGAGGCGGCCGAGCTGGAACACGCCCGTACCCTGACGGCCGATGTCACCGACCGTGACATCGGTGCCGGAGAGCGACCACGACAGGCCGAAGCGGCGTGCGACATCCTCGCAGTTGACGTCGAAGTCGGCTTCAAGCCCGGGAAAGACGAAGGCGAGACGGCCACCGGCGTCGCCCAGCAGCGGTTCGGGGACGAACCACAGGTCGTTCCTGCCGCGCCACGGCCGCCCCCGGTCGACCGCCTTGCGGGCCAGCGCCAGTCGTCTGGCCGTCGGGTCCACCACGCCGAGCCGGACCGGGCCGGTGGGCCCGGGACCGGTCACGTCCGGCGCCGCGGCGAGCAGGTCGCCGTCATCGCGGTCCAGCATGCGGGCCAGTTCGGCGGGTGCCGCGGCTGCCAACCGCAGCACCCGTTCGGGCTCGCGCACCACGGCTCGGCCGCCACCGGTGCCGGACACGGCGGCGGCCGAGGCGGACTGTTCCAGGACGACATGCGCGTTGATGCCGCCGAATCCGAAGGCGTTGACCGCGGCACGGCGTACGGGGCCGTGGGTGTCGGTCTCCCACGGAACGGCGGCGGCCACGGTGGTGAAACGGGTGCGGGCGAGCGCCGGGTGTGGGTCGTCGCAGTGCAGGGTCGGCGGGAGGACGCCATGGTGCACGGCGAGCGCGGCCTTGATCAGCCCGGCGATCCCCGCGGCCGGCATGGTGTGGCCGATCATGGACTTCACCGAGCCGATCACGCCTCGGGGAGCGTCGCCCGGCGGGCCGAAGACCGCGGCGATGGTCTCCAGTTCGGCGCTGTCGCCCGCCGGGGTGGCCGTGCCGTGGGCTTCGAGCAGCCCGAGGGAGCCGGGCTCGGCCGGGTCCCGGCCGGCGCCGCGCCACGCTTCGCGGATCGCTTCGGCCTGACCCGCGGAGTCCGGGTTGAACAGACTGCCGGTGCGGCCGTCGCCCGCGACGCCGGTGCCGGTGACGACGGCGTAGATCCGGTCGCCGTCGCGCTCGGCGTCGGCGAGCCGTTTCAGCACCACCACACCGGTGCCCTCGCCGATGAGCACGCCATCGGCGTCCCGGTGGAACGGCCGGATGCGTTCGCTGCGGGACAGGGCACCGAGCTGGGAGAACACGCTCCACAGCGTGATGTCGTGGCAGTGGTGGACTCCCCCGGCCAGGACGACGTCGCACCGGCCCCTCTCCAGCTCGCGGGCCGCCTGGTCGACAGCGATGAGTGAGGAGGCACACGCGGCGTCCACCGTGTAGGCGGGCCCCCGCAGGTCCAGCCGGTTGGCCAGCCGGGAGGCGGCCAGGTTGGGAACGAGGCCGATGGCCGACTCCGGTGCCTCGGGGCCCAGTTGGGAGGTGAAGGCGCGGCGTACCTCCTCAAGGCGTTCTTCAGCGAGGTCCGGCAGGAGGTCCCGCAGCGTGCGCACCAGCTGGCCTGCGGTGCGCACCCGCTGGTCGAGGCGGACCAGGCCGGGGGTGAGATATCCGCCGCGGCCCAGGATCACTCCGGTGCGGCGGCGGTCGGCGAAGAGCCGGTCGGCGCCGCCCGCGTCCTGGACCGCCTGGGACGCCACCCGCAGCACGATCAGTTGGTCGGGCTCGGTGGCCTGTACGGAGGCGGGCATGACGCCGAAGGCCGTGACGTCCACCTCGGCCAGATCGTCGACGAAACCTCCGCGACGGCAATAGACACGGTCGGCACGGCGTCCGGCGTCCGGGGCGTAGTACTCGGCGTCCCAGCGGGCCGCGGGGACCTCGGTGATCGCATCGACGCCGTGGACGAGGTTGTGCCAGTACGTGTCGAGGTCGGGCGCTCCCGGGAAGAGCGCCGCCATGCCGACGATGGCGATCGGGCACGTTCCGGGCATCGCGGCGGTCACCAGCCCGACGCGGTGTAGACGACGGCGGTGCTCTCCCGCGGGCCCCAGGCCAGCTCGCGCAGCAGGCTGATGGCGCCCTCGTCGGGGTCGATGAGGCGGATCCCGCGTGCCGCATAGGTGCGCATCAGTTCCGGGGTGACCATGCCGTTGTTGGTGCCGGTGGGCGCCCACGGGCCCCAGTGGACGGTCAGCCCGCGACGACCGGTCTCCTCGCCCCAGGCGCGGCCGATGGCTTCGAGGGCGTCGTTGGCGGCGGCGTAGTCGCTCTGGCCGCGGTTGCCCGCAGTGGCCGCGATGCTGCCGAACAGCACCGCGAGACGGGGGCCGTTCGGGAGTGAGCCGACGGCGTCGAGCACGGTCCTCGCACCGTCGGCCTTGGTGCTGAAGACCCGGTGGAAGGAGTGCGGGGACTTCTCGGCGAACAGCTTGTCCTCGATCACACCGGCCGCGTAGACGACCGCGTCGAGTCTGCCGTGTTCGGCATGCACGTTCTTCACGGCACGGTGCACGGCCTCGGTGTCGAGCACGTCCACGCAGTGGTAGCGCACGCGGCTGCCCAGCCGGGTGAGTCGGTTGACGGTGTCGCGGACCTCGCGCTCGGCCTGGATCCGTCCGATCTCCTGCTCGATCTGGGCCGGGGCCTTCAGGCCGCCCGCGATGAGTTCGGCGCGCAGTTCGGCGTCGGTGGTGGCGGCCGTTGCGGGGACTTCGTCCGGGGAGGGCGACGGCGTGCGGCCGAAGAGTTCCAGGCGGCAGCGGGCGGCGGCGGCGAGCGCGGCGGCGCACCGTGCGGTGATGCCCCGTGCCCCGCCGACGAGGAGCACCACCGACTCGTGGCCGAGTCCGAGAGCCGCTGCCTCGGCGGCACCGTCGTCGCCGGGCCCGGCTCCTGCGCTGCCCAGGACGGCACGGTCGGTCTCGGTCATCCGCAGCCCGCGGCGGGTGTCTCCCGTACGCAGCACGACCGGGTCACGGTCCGCGGAGGTCAACTCCCCCACGATCGCGTCGGCCGCGGCGGACGGGTCTGTTCCGGCAGGCTGTTCTACGACGCGGACGATGGTCTGCGGGTATTCCCTGGACAGCGAGCGGAACAGCCCGCGCAGTCCCTCGGCGGCGCCGGCGGCCAGCATCCAGCGCGGGCCGGCGGCCAGGGCGGCCTGGTAGAGGGGGACGGCGCCGGGCAGCACCGGCTCGTGGGCCGGGCCGCCGTCCGGGGAGGCGAGGTGGATCAGGCCGTCGAAGCGGACGGCATCGGGTATCCCGGTGGCGGTCACCGCCCAGGCACCACAGGCGTCGAGCCGCTCGGCGACGGCCTGCGCGAGCGCGCCTTCGCCGATCACCAGGAAAGTGCGTCCGGTGAGTTCGGCGGGCTCCAGGACGGCGGGCGCGAGGTCGCACTCTGTCATCACCAGCCGTTGGGGCGCCGTGACGACCGCTTCGGCGTCAGCGGGCGGTGCGGCCGGCTCGACCGCGGCGGGCCCGGCGGCGGCGGGCTGCGCCGGTGAGGTGTCGTCCTGCCGCGCGGCGGCGATCAGTTCGGCGATGCCCGCCGCCGTGCGCGCCCTGGCCAGTTCCTCCATGTCGACGCCGTCGGCGGCGGGCAGGCGGAGCCGTCGAGCGAGCTGCCCGGCGATCTCGGCACGCTTGATGGAGTCGACGCTCAGGTCGGCCTCCAGATCCAGATCGGGTTCGATCATGTCAGCCGGGTAACCGGTTCGTTCGCCGATCACCTCCAGGACGGCCGCCAGGATCGCCTCCGCGGTCAGCTCGGTCGGCGCCGGGTCCGGTGCGGGTTGCGCGGCGGCGGGCTCCGGGTCCGCCGCCTCGACGGGTGCCGCAGGCACGGGGAGCACCGTCGCGGTCGGCTCACCGGACGCGTACCGCGCGGGCACCGGGCCGGGCCGGACACCGGGGTCGGCACCGAGGTAGCCCAGCAGGACGTCGCGCTGAGCGGCCAGCATCTCCCGGCTGGTGCGCAGGAATTCACTGATGAGCGCTTCGCCTCCGGTTCCCACCGCATCGTGGGCAAAGCCGGTGTCGAGCGAGTGTGCATGGTCTTCGTGTCTGCCGGGACGGGTGGTCACCAGGGCCTCCGGGATGCGCTGGGCGGCGTGCAGGGCGGTGGCGGGGATGGCGCCGTCGGCGGTGCGTACGAGGTGGCCGTCGACGGTCCAGCCTGCGCGCCTGCGGCGGGGGGTCCGAGCGGCGTCGACCGCGTCGCGGCCCTGGAACAGCCAACCGGTGCGGACGTCGGCTCCGGCGACGGCGAGTTCGGCGAGCGCGGCGAGGAAACCGGTCAGGCCCGTGCCGCGCCGGGCCTCCAGGGTGACGGTGCGGTGCGGGCGGTCGCCGAGGGTCTCGGTGACCTGCCGGGTCAGCACCGCGCCGGGGCCCGCCTCGACGAAGATCCGGGCCCCTGCCTCGTACATGGCCTCGATCTGCTCGACGAAACGGACCGGCGACCCGATCTGGGCGGCCAGTTCCGCGCGAATCGCCTCGGGGGTGCCGGCGTAGACCGCGGCGGTGCGGTTGGACCACACCGGGACCGACGGCGTCTTCAGCGGCACAGATGCCAGGGTCGCCGCGAAGGTCTCGCCCGCGGCGGCGACCACGTTGCTGTGGAAGGCGCAGGCCACAGGGATCCGTTTCGCCTTCAGTCCCTGCTCGCGCAGTCGCTCGACGGCCGTCTCCACGTCGTCGGTGGGACCGGATATCACCGTCTGGCGGGGTGAGTTGTGGTTGGCGACGACGACGGAATCGGCCGCGCCCGCCTTCTCAAGGGCGGCGCTGACCTGCACTGCCGAGGCGGTGACCGCGGCCATGGTGCCGGGGTCGTCACCGGCGGCGGCCACGACGGAGTCGGCGCGTGCCCTGCTGCACCACAGCAGTTCCTCGGGACCGAGGGCGCCGGCCGCGGCGAGGGCGGCGAGTTCGCCGTAGCTGTGTCCGGCCGTCATCGCCGGGCGGATACCGACCCGGCCGAACAGCTGGTGGGCGGCGAGTGCGGTGATGCCGAGCGCGGGCTGGGCGACGCGGGTGTCGGTGACGCGGTCGGCCTGGGCCTGGCGTCCGGCCTCGTCGAAGCAGGCGGGTGGGAAGAGGGCCGCTGCGGAAGATTCGTCGAGGCGCAGGAACCGCTGGAGTTCCGGAAAGGACACGAACAGGTCGGCGAACATGCCGGGACGCTGGCTGCCCTGCCCGGGGAAGAGGAAGGCGATCTCGCCCGGTTCGGTGCTGTCCGCGAGATGGATGCCGTCGTCGGGGGCGTGATCGCCGACGAGGGCCCGGCGCAGCGCTGCCGTCAACTCCGGTACGGAGGAGGCCAGTACGGCGATATGGGTGGGCAGGCCGCGCACGGCAGCGAGGTCGGCGCGTAGGGAGGCGGCCAGGGCGAGGTCCCGCAGCCGGGGTGGCCGGTGCGCCGTGTGGTCGGCCTCGGCGAGGGCGAGGATCTCCCGGGCGGTCTCGGCGGCGGCCTCTCGGCCGGCGCCGCGGAAGGTGAACAGTTCGACGGGCCACTCGTCGCGGGCGTGGACGGACGGGGCGTCGTCGTCGTGGGCGCGCAGGACGACATGGAAATTGGTGCCACCGAAGCCGAAGGCGCTGACGCCGGCAACGCGTTCGGCGGGCGACACGGGCCAGGGCCTGGCACGGGTGTGGAACGCGAAGGGGCTGGTGTGTTCGTCCCAGGCGGGGTTGGGCTGCCGCAGGTGCAGCGTGGGGGGCCTGACGCCGTGATGCAGCGCGAGCGTCGTCTTGATCAGTCCGGCGAGTCCCGCCGCGCACTTGGTGTGGCCGATCTGGGACTTCACCGAGCCCAGAGCACAGCCGCCGGGGTCTGCCCCGGCCTGGGTGAAGATCTCGGTCAGGGCGCTGAGTTCGGTGCGGTCGCCGACGACGGTACCGGTGCCGTGGGCCTCGACCATGCCGACCTCGGCCGGTGAGATCCCGGCGTTTCGGTAGGCCCGGGTGAGTGCCCTGCGCTGGCCGTCGGCGTTCGGCGCGGTGAGGCCGAGGGCCCGGCCGTCGCTGGAGCTGCCGACGCCCTTGACGACGGCGTAGATCCGGTCGCCGTCCCGTTCGGCGTCGGCGAGCCGCTTGAGGACCACACAGGCCACGCCCTCGCCGAGCGCGATGCCGTCGCCGGAACGGTCGAAGGGCGCGGAACGGCCGGAGGGGGACAGGGCGTGCGCCGAGGCGAAGAGCAGGTAGTCGTTGATGCCGTTGTGCAGGTCGGCCCCGCCGCACAGCACCAGGTCGCTGGTGCCGGCCGTCAGTTCTTTGCAGGCCACGTCGACCGCGGCGAGAGAGGAGGCGCAGGCGGCATCGACCGTATAGTTGGCCCCTCCCAGATCGAGGCGGTTGGCGATCCGCCCGGCGATGACATTGGCGAGGATGCCGGGGAAGGAGTCCTCGGTCAGGTGCGGTAACTGGGCGTCCAGCTCGGGCGGAAGCTGTCCGATGTAGGAAGGCAGGACCGTGCGGAGCGTCATGCCGTTCGAGAGGTCGCTTCCCGCCTCGGCCCCGAAGACCACGGAGGCTCGGTCCCGTTGAAAGGGACGGTCGGCGTAGCCGGCGTCGGCGAGCGCGCGTCGCGCCACGTCGAGGGCCAGCAGCTGGACGGGTTCGATACTCGGCAAGGAGGCGGGCGGGATGCCGTAGTCCAGGGGTTCGAAGGGGATCTCGGGCAGGAAGCCGCCCCAGCGCGAGGGGGTGTGTTCCCCCGCCCCGTTCTCGGCGTAGTAGACGGAGGGGTCCCAGCGGGTGGCGGGCACCTCGGTGACGGCATCGGTGCCGGACAGGACGTTCCCCCAGAAGGACGCCAGATCGGGCGCCTTGGGGAAGACGCAGGCCATCCCGACGATGGCGATGTCCAGCGGCGCGCAGGCGGCGGCCGGCTCGCTCGGTCCGGTGCCGAGGGCAGCCCTGCGTCGGTCGAGGAAGGTCTGCGCGCCGGTGGTGACCGAGGCGTGCAGGGCCGCGACGGTGGTGACCTTCGACCGCAGGACGGCGACTTGCCCGGCCATGAACATGCCCTCGGAGAGCTGCCGGTCCTCGTCGACCTCGCGCAGTTCGTCACCGACACGTTCGATGCCCTTGCTCGCCACCCGCAGTCGGCCGACGTTGAGTTGCTCCAGCCGCTCCCATGCCTCGCGACGGGGTACGTCATCGGCACGCAGCTGCTCCTTGACGGCCGCGAACTCGTCGGTGAAGGGGCTGCGCACACAGCGGGTGGCGTGGCCGGGGGCGGTCTCCAGCAGTTCGGTGCGCTCGGCGTCGATCATCTGCTGCTGGAAGAGCGGCTGGATCGCGCCTGCCGTGACGGCCTCCTCCGTGAAGAGGTAGGCGGTACCCATGAGGACTCCGGTCGCGGCGCCCCGCACGGCCAGGGGGGCGGCCATGGCGGCGACCATGGCCGCGGACCGCTCGTCGTGCACGCCGCCGGCGAACAGCAGTTGGAGTTCGGCCGCGGCGCTCTCACCGGCGGCTGCGAGGAAGTCGTCCACCACGTCGAGCTGCGCCTGCCACAGCGCGAAGCCGGCGCGGGGGCCGACGTGGCCGCCGCACTCGGAGCCTTCGAAGACGAACTTGCGCGCACCCGATTCGAGGTACTGGCGCAGCAACCCGGGCGAAGGCACATGCAGAAAGGTCGAGATGCCGGCCTCTTCGAGCGCCACGGCCTGCGCCGGGCGGCCGCCGGCGATGATGGCGTGCGAGGGACGGATGTCCCGGATGACCTCCAGCTGGGCCTGCTTGACCTCCTCGTCGGCGAAGCCGAGGACGCCGACGCCCCAGGGCGCGCCGCCCAGGGTGTCACGGGTCTCTTCCAGCACCGCGCGGGTCCGCTCCGCGCCGGAAACGGCAAGCGCGATGAACGGCAGGGCGCCCTCGGCTGCCACGGCGGCGGCGAACGCCGCCTGGTCGCTCACCCGGGTCATCGGCCCCTGAGCGACCGGGAGTCGAGTGCCGAGAGCGCGGCTGCCCGTGCTGTCCGGGCCGAGTGCGGGCATGTCGCCGGCGAGCGCGTCACTCACCGCCGCGCGTATGCCGCGTATCGCTGCTCCCAGCGTGCCCCAGCACCGTTGGAAGCGGACCGGCAGGAACGCGTCCTGGCCGATCTCCAGGGGGGCGGCGGCGCCGTCCGGGCCGGGAGCACGTCGCCGCAGCACGCGCAGACCGTCGTCGACCACGGTCTCCGAGCCGTCGAGTCCGCTGAGCGCGCTGGTGATCTCCGCGGGAAGTTCCGCCTCGGCGAGCAGCGCGGTCTGGGTGTCGAGGACCACACCGGCGGCGCCTCCGGCGACCGCTGCCGCCGCGGTGTACGCGCCGATTCCGCCGCAGGCCCATACCGGCAGCCCGTGGGCGTCGTCCGCGAGCAACTGCTGCAGCAGCACGAACGTGCTCAACTCGCCTACTCTGCCGCCGGCTTCATGACCGCGGGCGATCAGGCCGTGCGCCCCGGCCGCCGCGGCGGCTCGCGCCTGCGCGCCAGAGGTCACTTCGGCCAGCACGCGCCGTCCAGGGAAGTCGGCGGCGGCCGCCGTGGCCCCGGCGGCGAGGACCACGGTGTGGACGCAGGCGGGAAGGTCCGGCGCGGGGATGTCGCGCCCTTCGCCCAGCCGTACGCCGAACCCGGAGCGTGACCACTCGGCGGCCAGGCCCAACTGCTCACGGCCGGCCCGGGCATCGCCCGTCAGGTCGAGTACTCCCAGCCCGCCCGCTCGTGCGGCGACCGCGGTGAACCGTGCCGACGCGACACCGAAGGGATGCACTACGAGGACGAGATCTGATGTCGTGGACATGCCATCACCAGGGCCGGCACAGGGCGTGTGCATGAAAACACTCCAGACGACGAGGAGGCGCGAAATCCACTATCCAGAAACGACGCCAGTCACTCTCTTCACCGAGCGCACGAAGGCGCCCCGGGGTCTGACCCGACCCCGGGAAGAGGAGCGAGCTGCCGCGAATCAAGCGCCTCAGAAGGGTGGGGGGTAAGGCGTTCGAGGGCGGGCAGCGGCGATCGTACTACGGAGTACAACAATCCTCTCGGCCTTCCCGGTTACAACTTGACATCGACGGATCGCGCGATCCACATGAATAAGCATTCATCATTCACCCATTCAAACTCCCTGCAACACGCGGGATAACCGCTTGACGCCTGGCGCACCATAGATGCGGGCACCACATGAATACCGTCACCCCTGGCTGGCACACCCATACCGATGAAGGCGTCAGCGGCGTAACCATTCGCTTGACGCGCACACGCCAGTCGAGATTCGGCCCACGGAATTGGCGCGCAACCCCCACGGAAACGGCTTCCGCTTCGGCGGCTTTACGGCAGAAGCCAGAAGGAGACATTTCCATGCGCAGCCCGCCCGAAAAGGCGCGATGGCGATTCCCAGGACATTTCATGCGGGCCAGGTGCCACCGGCTCTCCGCCTGCGCCGGCAGGTCTTCCAGCACCCTCACAGCTCCAGGAGTGAAACATGCGCTCGTCAAGAGCACGCAGACGTCTCATGTCGCTTTCCCTTGCGGTGGCCGCCGCCTGCCTTGCGGTCACGGCCGCCCCGAGTGCGTACGCCGCGGACGTCGGTCCGGCGGCCGCCGGCAAGTATGTGGCACTCGGCGACTCGTACGCCGTCGCGCCCGGCACACGCGAATACGACAACCCTGACGACCCATGCCGTCGCGGCCCGTCCACATACTCCCGGTTATGGGCCCAGCAGCACCCCTCGTACTCTTTCGTGGAGGCGTCCTGCTCCGGGGCGACCACCGCGGACCTGACCAGCCAACAGGTGCCGCAACTCACCACGGACACCACACTGGTGACGGTGCACGTGGGCGGCAACGACGTCGGTTTCGTCGACGTGCTGACGAACTGCGTCCTCACCATCGACGACAAGGACTGCATCGCCGGGGTGGAGGCCGCGAAGGCCGTCGCGACCAGCAGTCTGCCGGGCGGCCTGGCGAGCACGTACGCGGCGATCCGGGCGAAGGCACCCAACGCCACGGTCGTGGTGGTGGGTTACCCCCGGCTGTACACGATCGGCGGCAACTGCGGCATTCTCGGGCTGAGCGACCGGGAGCGGGCGGCACTCAACTCGGCCGCCGACACCCTGGCCTCGGTCACGGCGGCCGAGGCCGCGAAGGCCGGTTTCGTCTTCCTCGACCCGCGTTCCGCGTTCGACCCGCACACCATCTGCTCCAACGGCCCGGTCTGGGTGACGAACCTGGAGTGGGACAAGATCAACGAGTCCTACCACCCCAACAAGGCCGGGCACCACGACGGATACCTGGCGTTGCTGAACGCGATCACGGGCTGACCGCGCCGGCCCGTTCAGGGGTTCCGGACACCCGCCTCCGGGCGCCCGCCGCATGCGTGCGTCCGGCGGCACGACCGCCGACGTCGGATCACCGGCCGTCGTGCCACCCGAGACCTCCGTCCGCGGACCCGAGCCCTTTGTCCGCGGACCCATCCGTCCCGACAACGCCAGGTCACCCCGCAGGCGCGCCGACCATCCGGTCGGCGCCGCGGCTCGGTCGGTGCCGAGCCGCGGCGGCGACCGGATGCAACGCCTGGTGGCAGGTCTTCGGCAGAGCCGCCTTCACCGGCCAGGCCGGCACCCGAGCCGCTGCCGGGAGCGTCGGCCGTGTCCTTGGTTCACTCCCCCGAAGTGTGTCCCAGTTCGACGGAGAAGCGGTGTGCCACCGCCCGGACCTCGGCGGCGAGTTGGTCGAGCGAAAGGTTCTGGGTGCCGGCCACCGTGGCAACACCGATGGCCGCGACCGCACTTCCGTCGCCGGTCCGCACGGGCGCCGCGACGCACTCGATGCCCGATGTGGTGGAGCCGACCTCCACGGCGTAGCCCGCTGTCCGTACGTCGGCGAGCAAAGAGGTCAACTGCTCGAAGGAGTCGACTCTGACGTCCGTACGCTGCGGCCAGCTGTACTCGGCAAACCGTGCACGCAGCTCGCTGTGGTCCAGGAAGGCCAAAATGGAGCGCCCGACAGCGGTGAGGTGGGCCGGCAGCCGCGTCCCCACGTCGGTGACGAGACGTATGCCCGATCCCTGTGGTTCCCGCTTGTCCAGGTAGAGCACATCGGTTCCCTGAAGGACCGCCAGATGGCTGGTCTGCCCGGTCCGTGCCGTCAACGCGCTGAGGTGACGCTGTCCTTCGTACTGAAGGTGTCCGGTGCGCAGATAAGCGGCACCGATCTCAAGCGCGCTGATCCCGAGGGACCACACCCGGCGATCGGGCCAGTAGGCCACATAGCTCATGTCGCGCATGACGTTGAGCAGATGATGCGTGGTGCTCTTCGGCAGGTCGAGCGCCGCGGCGATCTCCAGCGCGGAAAGCGGCGTGACCCGCCGGCTCAGCAGATCCAGGACCGCCATGACACGCTCGGCGGACTTCACTTTGCTGCTCGACACCAAGCACCACCTCACTCATCGCGGCCCGCTACGGACAGCCGGCGTCCGGCATGTGTCGGGCCGGACAACCGACAGCCAAGGTCTTCCGTACAGGCGCACCCTGTCGTATGGTTCCGGACAAGTCGAGACTCTAGTCTTAGATACGAGACAGGGCAAGGGTACCTGCAATGGCACGAGCATTGCTGATGGATCAACATCTCGCGCTGACAGTCGCCGAGCAGCCTCCGCTCGCCCCCGATCCGGGCGACGTGGTCGTTCAGGTCGCCTGGGCGGGTGTCTGCGGATCGGACTTGCACGTCATGCAGACCGGGGACTGGGTCGAGTACTGGCCGGCCACGCTCGGCCACGAGGTGGCCGGCTGGATCGTGACCTCCCGGGCTCCCGGGCTGGACGAAGGCATGCCCGTGGTGGTGGACTCGCGTATCCCGTGCGGTGTGTGTGACGGCTGCGGTCGTGCCGCGCGATTGTGTACCGCCATGGCCTGGCTCGGGGAGCGCAGGCCCGGGGGTTATGCCGATCGTCTGACGGTGCCCGCCCACATGATTCATCCCGTTCCCGCGGGACTCGACCTGTCCGTGGCCGTGCTGGCCGAGCCGCTGGCCGTGACCATGTCCGCGCTGGACCGTGTTCACCAGTCTCCGCGGTCGGTTCTGATCGTCGGGTACGGCCCGATCGGCGCGTTCTGCCACACCGAGGTCACGCGCCGCTGGCCCGAGGTGCCCGTCGGCGTCGTGGAGCCCTCGCCGGCGCGCTCCCGCCTCGCCGCCGCACGACGGGTCCCGGCCGCGGCAGCCCTGTCCGACCTGCCGGGGAAGGACGGCGGGCCGCCCAGGTTCGACCTGGTCATCGACGCCGCCGGCTACCCAGGAAGCCTGTCGGACGCGCTGTCCTCGGTCACCTCCGGCGGAACGGTTCTGCTCGTGGCGCTCTCCTCGAAGCCCACGCCCGTCACCCCGTCCGCGATCGTCGAGCGGTCGGTCAGCATCACCGGTAGCGTCGGGTTCGACACCGAACACCTGCACCGTGCCCTGGACGCCTTGGCCGCAGAGCCCGGCCCGTACAGCACGCTCGTCACTCACCGCGTCCCGCTGGCCGACCTGCCGGCGTTCCTCGCCGAAGGCGTCCAGCGCACCGCCGGAAAGGTCATCGTCTCCTGCGACCCGCACGCACCCGCGCACCCGGACCCGGACCCGGACCCGGACCCGCAGCGAACACCGTCCGCAGAGCGGCGGAGGTCCTGACATGACCCAGGGACGACGGTATGTGATCACCGGCGGCACCAGCGGCATCGGGCGGGCCTGCGCCGAGCACCTGACGGCTGCGGGCGCGGCCGTGTGGATCACGGGAACCAGCCAGGCAAACGTCACCGCCGCCGTCGAAGCCGGTGTTGCCGCCGGCGGCAGCATGTGTGACGTACGCGATGAAGCCGCCGTGAACGCGGCGGTCTTCGAAGCGGTGGAGTCCCTGGGCGGGCTGGACGGGGTGTTCGCCAATGCGGGCATCGACGGCGAAGGAAAGCCCGCCGCGGAACTCAGCACCCGGCACTTTCAGCAGGTTCTCGACGTCAATACGCTCGGCGCCTTCAGGGTGTGCCGTGCCGCCTACCGGTACCTGGCACGCCCCGGAACCCTCGTCATCAACGCCTCGGTCAACGCACAGCGTCCTGAGGCCGGCTTCACCGACTACAACGTCAGCAAGGCCGCGGCCGTGGCCCTCGCCAAGTCGCTGGCGCTGGAATGGAGCGGCGAGGGCCTGTCCGTGATCGCCCTGTGCCCGGGGTATTTCCCCTCCCGCATGACGGATCAGTACCTGAGCGATGAACAGACGGCCGCCGAACTGCTGAAGCACATCCCCGCAGGGCGCTTCGGGAACCTGGGGGAAGTCGGTGCCACGGTGGAGTTCCTGCTCAGTCCGCATGCCTCCTTCATGACCGGCGCGGTCGTCACCCTCGACGGCGGCCGATCCCTGTAGCCGCCCGCCGACGTCATCCCCGAGTCATCCGCCGCTTCTCATGGGGAGTGGCAGCCCGTAACTCTCAAGCGAGACAGCTGTCTTGAGGATGAGACAGCCAAGAGCCAAGACAGCCACGGCATACACGCAGCCAAAACAGACCCAGACAGACCCAGACAGACCGAGACAAGGAGTGGATGCGATGTCGGACACCCAGACCAAGGTCCTGCGCGAACGCGGGTACTGGCACACGCTCGACGCCGGGGCCCGTGCCGACCTGCTGACCCGCGGCACCGCCGCGATCTTCGATCCGTCCCTGCGTGAGGGCGTCCTGGAGATCATCGAGGATGTGCGTGCGAACGGTGACGCCGCTCTGCTGCGTGCCCTGGAGAAGTTCGACAAGTGCACCATCACCGCGGACCAGATCAAGGTCACCGAGGCCGAGTTCGCCGCCGCCCGCGAGGAGGTGAGCGGCGAACTGCTCGCCGCGATCCGGGACAGCATCGCCCACGTCCGTCGCTTCAACGAGCAGTTGACGGCGCACGGGGACTGGAGTTTCGAGACCGCTCCGGGACTGACTGTCGGCGAGAAGGTCAGTCCGATCGCCAGCGCTGGGCTCTTCGTCCCCAGTGGCAAGGGTTCCTACCCCTCGGTGCTCATCCAGCTCGCGGTGCCGGCCGTCGTCGCGGGTGTGCCCCAGATCGCCGTGATCGTCCCGCCGGTGCCCGGCTCGGGCGGCAAGGTGGACTCGGCCGTGCTGGTGGCCGCCGACGAACTGGGCATCCACCAGGTCTTCCGCGCCAACGGCCCGGCGGGCGTCGCCGCCCTCGCCTTCGGGACCGAGACGGTCCCGGCCGTGCGCAAGCTCTGCGGTCCGGGCAGCCCGCCCGTCACATGCGCGCAGATCGAGGTGCAGCGGTTCGGGACCGCCGGTGTCATGCTGCTCGGTCCCAGCGAGAGCCTGGTCCTGTCCGACGATTCCGCGGACCCGCGGCTGCTGGCCGCGGACCTGCTCAACGAGGCGGAGCACGGCCCTGACTCCACCAGCGTCCTGGTCACCGACAGTCCCGAGCTGCTGGAGAAGGTCCAGGTCGAGCTGGCCGCTCAGCTGCGGGAGCTGCCCGAGCCGCGGCGCGGCTACGCCCGCACCGCTCTGGGGCGCAACGGTGGTGTGGTGCTCACCCGGGATCTCGCCGAGGCGGCCGAGGTGGCCAACGCCTTCGCACCGGAGCACATGCAGATCGTCGCCCGCGACGAGCAGGAGGTGCTGGACCAGGTCGTCGACGCCGGCGAGATCCTTCTGGGACAGAACACCACGGTTTCCATGGCCAACTTCGTGATCGGCTGTCCGGCGGCCCTGCCGACCAGCGGATACGCGAAGGTCACCAGCGGTGTCACCGCCAATGCCTTCCGCAAGTGGACGGCCGTCGCCAAGGCCGACCGGAGGGCTCTTGCGGCCACCTCACAGACGGTCTTCGCGTTCTGTGAGCACGAGGGCTTCCCCGCCCACGCCAACTCGGTGCGAGCGCGTCTGCAGAACTGATGTCCTTGGCCGACTGAGGCAGCTGGCACACTACACAGTCAGCACGTTCGGCGTGCCCCGGGTGAGCACCTGCCGACCGATGACTGCGTTCAGCACCGAGGTACAGCGCATGCGAAGGGCCGCCGGGCACCTCGCACCTGTTCGTATCCGGTCCCGCGGCTCGCCGCATCCACGCACCGATCCCCTGCCTCACACCCTGGCGCAGCCCCGGGAGACACCGACATGAGCGCAAACTCCATCACGAGCGTCGAGCAACGCTCCATCGACTTCATCCCCCACAGTGAGCGTTACGGCAGCGTCCGAAGCCTGTTCACGCTCTGGTTCGGCGGCAACCTCCAGGTGACGGCGATCGCCGCCGGCGCCATCACGGTGGCGGTCGGCCTTCCGCTGCCCTGGGCCCTGCTGGCGATCGTCGTCGGCAATCTCGTCGGTGCCGTGTTCATGGCGCTGCACTCCGCCCAGGGCCCCCGGCTCGGCATCCCCCAGATGATCCAGAGCCGTGCCCAGTTCGGCTACCTGGGCGCCGTCCTGCCGCTCCTGCTCGTCCTGCTGATGTACGTCGGGTACTTCGCCGGCAGCGCCGTACTGACCGGGCAGGCCATCAGCAGCTGGCTGGGCCTGCCGGTGGATCTCAGCATCGTCGCGGCCAACGCGGTCACCGCCGTGCTGGCCCTGTACGGCTACCGCCTGCTGCACGCGACCGAGAAATGGCTGTCCGTACTCAGCGGTATCGCCTTTCTCATCCTGTCCGTGCAGCTCGTACGACATGTGGGCCTCGGTGACTGGAGCGGGAGCGGATTCAGCTGGGGAACGTTCCTGCTGGCGACGTCCATCGCCGCCACCTGGCAGCTGACGTACGCCCCGTACGTCGCGGACTACTCCCGGTACCTGCCGGCCGACACACCTGTGCGCGCCTCGTTCTGGTACACCTACGCGGGTACGGTCCTGGCCTCCAGCTGGATGTTCGCGTTCGGTGCCGTCGCCACCGCCGCCGCCGCGAAGGCGTTCGCCGGTGGCTCGGTTGACTTCATCGTCGGTCAGGCGGGCACCGCCACCTGGGCGTTCTTCCTGATCATCATCGTGGGCAACATCGTCGTGAACGCCCTGAATCTGTACGGCATGTTCATGTCGGCCACGACCACGTTCACCGTCTTCGTGAAGGGCCCGATCAATGTCGCCGCGCGTACGCTGATCATCCTTTGCTCCGCGGCCGTCGGCACGGTCCTCGCCATCACGGGCCGCAGCAACTTCCTGGACAACTTCACCAACTTCATCCTGCTGCTGGCATACTTCCTCATCCCCTGGACGTCGATCAACCTGGTCGACTTCTACCTGGTCCGCAGGGAGCGGTACGCGATCGACGACATCTTCGAACGCGACGGCCGCTACGGCGGCGTGGACTGGCGGGCGATGACCGCCTATGTCGCGGGCATCGCCATAGAACTGCCCTTCGTCAGCTCCGCCTTCTACGTCGGTCCCCTCGTCGCGCCGCTGGGCGGAGCGGACGTCTCCTGGATCGTGGGCATCTTCGTCAGCGGCGGTCTCTATCTGCTCATCATGAAGGCGGCACCCGTGCGGCGCGGCCACATCGCCACCGAACGGGACGCGCCGGTGCGCGCCGGGGCGGACCACGGCCGCTTCGACGGCGGTATGAGCGTGATCGAGTCCGTGCAAGGTGAGGCGAACAGCTAGTGCGAATCCATGAAGTGCGCCAGCTCATCCAGCTCAAGCCGATCGATCTCAACCGGCGCCGTAGCCGACTGGCGGCCGCGCACACCACGGAGGACTTCCGGCTGCTGGCGCGCAGGGCGCTGCCGCGCTCCGTCTTCGACTACGTCGACGGAGGCGCCGACGAGGAGACGAGTCTGCGCGCGAACGTGGACGCGTTCCGCCGCTGGCGGTTCGTGCCGCGCTCACTGACCGACGTCTCGGACCCCGACCTCAGCACGAAGATCCTCGGCCTGGCGGTCGCGGCACCGCTCGGTCTTGCGCCGACCGGATACACCCGTATGATCTCCGCCCTCGGAGAACCCGCGGTGGTCGCCGCGGCGGCTTCGGCGGGCCTTCCCTATGTGCTGTCCACCATGGCGACCACATCGCTGGAGGACGTCGCGGCAGCGGCACCCGAGGCGGAGCGCTGGTTCCAGCTGTACGTGTGGAAGGACCGCAGGCTGACCGAGCTGCTGGTGCAGCGGGCCGCACAGGCCGGCTACTCGGTTCTCGCGATCGCGGTGGACACCGCCGTGTCCGGTTTCCGGGTACGCGATGTGCGCAACGGGCTCACCATCCCGCCGGCCCTCACCCTGTCCAGTCTCCTGGACATCGGCACGCGTCCGCGCTACTGGACGAGCATGCTGCGCCATCCTGCCCTGCGGTTCGCCAATGTCGGCTCCGACGGCGCGGACGGTTCGTCCGGCTACACCATCGAGAACATCACCAGCCAGTTCGACCCGGCGGTCACCTGGGACGACGTGGCGCGTATCCGCGACCAGTGGCCGGGCAAACTGGTCATCAAGGGCCCCATCAGCGCGCAGGACGCAGTGCGGGCCAAGGACCTCGGGGTGGACGGCGTCCACCTGTCCAACCACGGCGGGCGCCAGCTCGACCGTGCCGTCGCCCCCATCGACCTGGTCTCCCCGGTCCGCTCGGCGGTGGGTGAGGACTTCTCCGTCCTGGTCGACTCGGGTGTCCGGCACGGCGCGGACATCGCCACCGCACTGGCCCTGGGCGCCGATGCCTGCTTCATCGGGCGTCCCTACCTGTGGGCCCTCGCGGCCGGCGGACAGGAAGGGGTCACCCGGCTTCTGCGGCTCCTCACCGACCAGCTGCGCCGCACGATGCAGCTGCTGGGCGTGACCTCGGTCGACCAGCTGCGCCACGAAGGGCGCTCTCTGATCATGCGGGACTGACACCCGCCCGGACCGGCCGGCGCCGCACCGCCCGGACGTCACGAGGCCTGACCTCGGACCCCCGGGCGACGCCTGCACCACTTTCGAGACTTGAATCTGAGATACGAGACCGATGGAAAAGGTGTGATGAGTACAGCCGAGATGACGACCGGCCCGGTGCAAACGGACGTGCCCACCGTGGTCGTGGGTGTGGGGCCGGTGTCCGCTTCCGAGGTGCTGGCCGTGGCCCGAGCAGGTGCCGCCGTCCGCCTGTCGCAGGAGGCCAGGGACGCGATGGGCGCCAGCAGGCAGCGCATCGAAGACCTCGCGAACTCCACCGAGCCGGTCTACGGGGTCTCCACGGGGTTCGGGGCACTGGCCACCCGGCACATCCCCGCAACCCTGCGGGGACAGTTGCAGAGCAGCCTGATCCGCTCGCATGCGGCCGGTTCGGGTCCGGAGGTGGAACAGGAGGTGGTGCGCGCGCTGATGCTGCTGCGCCTGTCCACCCTGGCCACCGGCCGCACGGGGGTGCGCGTCGAGGTCGCCGAGGCGTATGCGGACATGCTCTGCGCGCAGATCACCCCCGTCGTCCACGAGTACGGCAGCCTGGGGTGTTCCGGAGACCTGGCCCCGCTGGCACACGTCGCCCTCGCGCTCACCGGCGAAGGAGTCGTCAACGACCACAGCGGCCGGCGCATACCGGCCGCGCAGGCACTGGAAGCAGCCGGGCTGCGCCCGCTGCACCTGCGCGAGAAGGAGGGCCTGGCCCTCATCAACGGCACCGACGGGATGCTCGGTCAACTCGTACTGGCGCTGGAGGACTTGGACGCCCTGGTGCGTCTGGCCGACATCGCCGCGGCGATGAGCGTGGAGGCGCTGCTGGGCACCGACCGGGTCTTCGCCGCGGACCTGCAGGCACTGCGCCCGCATCCCGGGCAGGCGGCATCGGCGGCCAACATGCTGGCCCTGCTCGCCGGTTCCGGCATCGTGGCCAGCCATCGCACGGACACCTGCACGATCGTCCAGGACGCCTACTCGCTGCGCTGTGCCCCGCAGGTCGCAGGAGCCGTCCGCGACACGCTCGCGCACGCCCGTGCCGTTGCCGAGCGGGAGTTGGCGTCCGCCATCGACAACCCCGTGGTGACCCCCGACGGACGGGTGGAGTCCAACGGCAACTTCCACGGCGCCCCGGTGGCCTACGTCCTGGACTTCGCCGCGATCGCCGTCGCGGACCTCGCCGGCATCAGCGAGCGCCGCACCGACCGGATGCTCGACACCGCCCGCAGCCACGGCCTGCCGCCCTTCCTGGCCGACGACCCCGGCGTGGACTCCGGCCACATGATCGCCCAGTACACCCAGGCCGCCGTCGTCGCCGAACTCAAACGCCTCGCGGTGCCCGCCGGCGTGGACTCGATCCCCTCCTCGGCGATGCAGGAGGACCACGTGTCCATGGGATGGTCGGCCGCCCGGAAGCTGCGCCGGGCCGTCGACGGGCTGACGCGGGTCCTGGCCATCGAAGTGCTCACCGCGGCCCGGGCCCTTGACCTGCGCGCTCCGCTGCAACCGGCGCCGGCCACCGCGGCCGTTCGCGACCTCATCCGTACCCGGGTGCCCGGTCCCGGCCCCGATCGTTTCCTGTCACCGGAGATCGAGCAGACGGTGGCACTGGCAGCCGGCGGGGACCTGTTGGCCGCCGCGCAGAACGTCTCTGGAGAACTGCAGTGAACACCCGACCGACGGCGGCCATGCCCACCCCGCGTCCCCGCATCGCCGCCCTGCCGGTGTACTCCCGCGCCGCCGGCAGCGCCTCGGTACGCTGGCGTGCCTCTTCCAACGAGTCGACCGTGGCTCCCTCACCGGCCATCCGTGCGGCCGTCGCGCGGGCCGCGGCGCACGCCCATCTGTACCCGTCACTGGCGGGCGACGACCTGATCGCCGCGATAAGCGAGCGTATGGGGGTGCACGAGGACCAGGTCGTCGTGGGCGGCGGTTCGCTCGCCCTGCTGCAACTGGCACTGACCGCGTTCACCGGACCCGGCACCGAGGTGATCCACGCCTGGCGCAGCTACGAGGCGTACCCGATCCTCATCGGCATCGCCGACGCGCAAGCCGTCCCCGTGGCCCTGGACCACGAGTACCGTCACGACAGCCAGGCCATGCTCGCCGCCCTCACCCCGCAGACCTCCGCGATGTTGATCTGCGATCCGAACAACCCCACCGGGACGGCGCTGCCGCCGCAGCGGCTGCGGGCCCTGCTCGATGCGGTCCCCAGCCATGTGCTCGTCCTGCTGGACCGGGCCTATCAGGAGTTCGACCAGACGGAGCCGGACGTGGCGGCCCTGGTCGCGGAGCGCCCCAACGTGATCGTCTTCCGGACCTTCTCCAAGGCCTACGGGCTGGCGGGCCTGCGCGCCGGCTACGCCATCGGCTCGCCCGAGGTGATGCGGGTGGTGCGGGCGACCGCGCCGCCGTTCGGTCTGAGCGCCGTGGCCGAGGCAGCGGCCCTCGCGGCCTGGTCGGACCGGGAACACACCCGGCACATCGTGAACACGGTGACCGAGTGCCGCGAGACGTTCCGCCAGGCGCTCGGCGACCGGGGCCTGTTCACCCCCGACTCCCGTGCGAACTTCGTCTGGCTTCCCGTCGGGGACCGGGCCGAGGCCCTTCAGGCGGCCTGTGTGCGGCGCGGCGTATCCGTGCGTGCCTTCGCCGGCGAGGGCGTACGCGTCACGGTGGGCTGCCCGGAAGCAGAGGCCGCCGTCCTGGCCGCCGTGGACGAGAGCAGCCTCCGGGCCGCATCCGCGGCGGAGTGACAACGCGCGGGACACCGGAGCGTCGCAGCGGCGGCCTCCGCACCCGCGTCCCCCGACGCCCGCGGCGCGCCGCACGCAACACGACGAGTCATCACGCCCACGCTCTGGTGGAACCCGCGGGCCCCGGTCCGGGTGTCAGGTACCGAACCGGGGCCCGCGGGAGTATCGCCCGGGTCAGACGTGGACCGCGACGGTGATCCTGCGGTCGGCGATCGAGCGGCCGACATGGAGGTTGTACGCACCCTTCACGAAGGCCCACGAGTCGGTCGCCTCGTCCCAGACCTCGAAGGCCCGGCGGGGGATGTCGATGACGGCCTCGACGGTCTCGCCCGGCCCCGCCTCCACCACCGCGAAGCCGGCGAGCCATCGCGTGGGGCGGTCGGATGCGCGCTCGGCCGGGGCGAGATAGAGCTGCACGGTCTCCCGGCCCGGCCGGTCGCCGCTGTTGTGCACGCGGACCGTGGCGACGGTGCCGTACACCTCTACCGACTTGTAGGACCAGTCGGTGTAGCCAAGGCCGTGGCCAAAGGGGTAGGAGGGGGCGCGGCCCGCCTTGTCCCATGCCCGGTAGCCGATGAACACACCCTCGCTGTACGGCAGTTCGCCGTTCTCGGGGACGACCTGGGAGACCGGGGCATCGGTGAGGGAGCCCCAGGTGGTGGGGAGGCGCCCGCCGGGCTCATGGGTGCCGATGAGGACGTCGGCGAGGGCGGCGCCGCCCTCCTGGCCCGGGAACCAGCTGAGCAGGACGGCGGCGACCTCGTCCCGCCAGGGCATTTCCACCGGGGAGCCGGAGTTGACGACCACGACCGTGTTGGGGTTGGCGGCCACGACCGCACGGACCAGGTCGTCCTGGCGGCCCGGCAGCGCCAGGTCGGTACGGTCGAAGCCCTCCGACTCGACGCGATCGGTGGTGGCGACCACGACGACGGCGGTGTCGGCGGCGCGGGCCGCTTCGACCGCCTCGGCGATCAGCTCGTCGGGGTCACGCTGCGGCTCCTGGTACGCAAGGGTGATCGTGATGTCCTCCCGGAGGGAGTCATCGTCGAGCGCGACGACGTGCGTAAGACCGACGTCGACGGGTTCTCCCGCGGTGAGTTCCACCTGGGCGCGGGGCACGGGAGAGCTGAAGAAGCCCTCGAAGGGGTCGCCCGTGTCGTGCGCCTGGACACCGTCGTAGTACGTGACCCCGTCGACGGCGAGCTGGAAGGCGCCGGTCCCCTTGATGCCGAGGGTGTGCAGGCCGGTGTGGCGCGGCGTGAAGGTCCCGGCCAGCTCGACACTGTGGAGGTTGCCGAACGAGACACCCTCGGGGAGGTCCGCGAAGGACCAGTGGATCTGGCCGTTGGGGATGTCCGTGGTGGCGAGGACCGTGCCGTCGGCGCCGCGGCACACGGCGCGGAGGGTGAACCCCCGGCCGGCGGTGACCAGTTCCGTGTTCGGGTCCGCTCCGACCGCATAGCCGACCGTGCCCTCGGGGAGGGCTTCGGTGAGACCGTCGAGCGGGGAGACGATCCGGTCCGGGAAGACGGTGGCGGAGCCGCCGCCGAGGACACGGGCGTCGCGGGCCGCGGCCCCGATCAGGGCGACCGTGCCGCCCGGCTTCAGGGGAAGGGCGTCGTTGTCGTTCTTGACGAGGACGAAGGAGCGCCGGGCGATCTCCCGTGCCAGTTCGACGCCGTCGACGGTCTTCGGCAGTTCGGTGACGGCCGGCTCGGCGCTCTCCAGGGCGCCGACGCGCACGGCCAGCCGCAGGACATTGCGTACGGCCTCGTCGACCGTGGCCTCGTCGACCTTGCCGTCCCTGACCGCCTGGGCGAGGGCCGCGCCGTAGACGGTCCGCGGTCCGGGCATGGCCACGTCGAGGCCGCCGTTGATGGCGTCGACCGTCGACCGGGCCGCCGTCCAGTCGGAGACGTTGAAACCGTCGAAGCCCCATGCGCCGCGCAGGACCTCGTTGACCAGGTAGTGGTGTTCGCTCATCGTCGTGCCGTTGACCGAGTTGTAGGCGGTCATGATGCCCCACGGGTGGGCGTTCTCGACGATCGCCTCGAAGGGGGCCAGGTACAGCTCGCGCAGGGCGCGTGCGGAGATGAGGTTGTCGACCGTGAAGCGGTCGGTTTCGGCATCGTTGGCCACGAAGTGTTTGACCGTGGTGCCGACACCCCCGGACTGCACACCGCTCACATAGCCGGAGCCGATCACCCCGGTGAGATACGGGTCCTCGCTGTAGCACTCGAAGTGCCGCCCGCCGAGCGGCGAGCGGTGCAGGTTGACCGTGGGGGCGAGCAGGACGTGGACGCCCTTGCGGCGGGCCTCCTGGGCGAGCAGCACACCGGCGCGGCGGGCCAGTTCGGCATCCCAGGTGGCGGCGAGCGCGGTCGGCGAGGGCAGCGCGATGGACGGGTCGTCCGCGCTCCAGCGCACCCCCCGCACACCGATCGGGCCGTCCGACATGACCAGGGACTTCAGCCCGATCTCGGGGACGGCAGGCAACGACCACCGATCCTGTCCGGCCAGCAGCCGGGTCTTCGTGTCCAGGTCGAGGTGGGCGAGAGCCGTCTCGACAGCCGCTTTTGTTGCACCGGGTGCCTGTGTCACAGCGGCTTCTCCTCGGGGAAAGTCGTTGGCCGTGTTCATGCAGAAGTCATTCCGTACAGAGCAGTGAATGGGGTGTGGGTCGTGCGGTGTGCGCGCGGATGGTGTGCGGCGGTGTGCGCGAGGGCTCTCCGCCGCCGTGCCTCATCCCTTGACGGCGCCGGAGAGCATGCCGCGGATGAACTGCCTCTGGAAGAAGAGGTAGAGGATCACCACGGGAAGGCAGATCAGGACCGCTGCCGCCGCCAGCAGGTTGACGTGGACGAGATAGCGGCCGGAGAAGGCACCCAGTCCCAGGGTCATGGGCTGGTGGGCCGGATCGGACACGAGGATCAGGGAGAGGAAGTAGTCGTTCCAGGTCCACATGAAGCTGAGGAGCACGAAGGTGAGGATCGCGGGCCGGGCGATCGGCAGGTAGACGCGCCACAGCATGGTCCAGCTGTTGGCGCCGTCCATCTGGGCCGACTCGCCGATGCTCACCGGCACCGCACGGAAGGCCGCGCGCATCCAGAACGCGCCGAAGCTCACGCCGGTGCCCACATGGGCGAGGATGATGCCCTGGTAGGTGTCGGTCAGTCCCTGGGCCTGGAAGTCGTAGTAGAGGGGGACGATGATCGCTTCCATCGGGATCATGATCCCGAACAGCAGCACCGGGAAGAGGACCTTCTCCCCCACCACGCCCAGCACACCGAACGCATAACCACTGAGGACCGCCAGCACGGTCGAGATGGACACCGCCGTCCCGGTGATGATCACGCTCGACTTCAGGTACTCGGTGAAGCCGGCTTCCCGCCAGGCCTCGGTGAAGTTGGACCATTGCATATGGCCGAGGTCGAGTGTCCCCGCGATGTCGGGACTCACCGCGACACCGAGGATCCAGACCACCGGAAAGAGGACGCCGACGGCGAGCAGGGTGAGGAAGGTGTAGTTGAAGACCTTCTCCCGCTTCGAGATCATCAGTCGTCTCCTTCGGACAGCTTGACTACGACGAGCGACACGATCAGCGAGACCAGCGCCAGGACGACACCGATGGCGCAGGCGGCCCCGACGTCCGGGTTGGTGAAAGCTCGCTGGTAGAGGACCACGGTCGGGGTGATCGTGGACGTCCCCGGGCCACCCTTGGTGGTGAGCCAGACGATGTCGAAGACCCGGATGGCGCCCAGCAGGGTGAGGGTGAGCACCACCGCGAGCTGTCCGCGCAGGCCCGGCAGGGTGACGGTGAAGAACTCCCGGACCGGACCGGCCCCGTCCATGCGTGCGGCGTCGTACAGCTCACCGGGGATGTTCTGGGTTCCGGCGACGAACAGCACCATGCACAGCCCGTACGCCGCCCAGGTTCCGGCCAGGCCGAGAGCGGGCAGCGCCCAGGTGAAGTCACCCAGCCACCCGCGGGTCAGCCCGCCAAGGCCGAACGCGGTGAGCACGGAGTTGAGGGGACCCTCCGGTGCGTAGATCTGCTTCCACACCACGGCGGTCACGGCCGGGGTGAGCACCTGGGGAAGGAAGATGATCGAACGGTAGACGCCGGCCCCGCGCACGTCCCTGCGTGAGGTCAGCGCGGCGCTGACCATGCCCAGGATGATCGGCAGGACGGAGAAGAACAGGATGAAGAACAGCGTGTGGGTGACCGCCTGGCGCAGCGTGTCGTCGGTGAGGAAGCCGGTGTAGTTGCCGAACCCGGCCCAGGTGGCGGAGGTGACCCCGTCCCAGTGGTAGAAGGACAGCTGCAGTCCCTGGCCGGCGGGCATCAGCACGACGAACGCGTAGATCACCAACGCGGGGGCGAGATAGGCGAGCCCCAGCAGACGTCTGCGGCTCCGGGGAGAGGCGAGCCGGGTGCTCCGCGCGCCGCGCGGAAGCCGGCCGGCCGCGGCGGCGTCGGGGATGGCGGCCTTCGAGCGGGTTCCTTCCTTGAGTGTGGCCATCCCTACTTCCCCAGGGTCTTCCCGTAGGCGGCGGCATCCCGGTCGGCCGCGGTGACCACCGCCTTCTCGGTGGACTTGCCGGCCAGCATGCTCTGCATGGTGGTGTTGATGGTGTTGTAGAGCGTCGGGGTGGTCCAGTCCAGGTAGGGCACGGAGGTGCCGTTGGCCGAGATGCTCTGGGCGATGGCCACGTCGTCCGCGAGGAGCGGGTCCCCACCGGTCGCCTTGACGTCCGAGTGCAGCAGCGGCATCGTCCCGTGCTCGACGGCCAGCTCGGCCGCCTGCTCACCGGCAGCGAAATTCAGGAAGGCGGCGGCGGCATCGGCGTGCTTGGTCTTCGAGGAGATGGAGAGGTTGGCCGCGGCGGATGCGGTGGCCACCGGCTCGCCGCCGCCCTCGCGGGGCAGCACGAACGAGCCGAAGCCCTTGGACTGGCCCGTCTTCAGGGGGAGGGAGCCCGAGTAATCGAAATGGAAGAGTCCCTTGCCGTTGACGAAGGACTGGGCGGCGTCCGCGGAGGCGAGGCCGGCGTAGTCCTTGGTCAGATATCCCTTGTCGGACCACTGCTTGAACGTGGACACCGCCTTGGGGAACCCGGTCTGGGCGATGCCCACATCGCCCTTCGAGTAGATGAAGTCGGAGATCTTGCTCTGCGCGCCGAAGGCGTTCATCAGCGAGAAGAGCGGCTGGGTGATCCCGTTCTGATCGGAGTTGCCGAGGGTGATGGGGGTGAGGCCGGCCGACTTGGCCTTGTCCAGGGCAGCCTGGAACTCGGCGTAGGTGGTCGGGACCTTCGCTCCGATCTTCTTGAGGAGCGAGCGGTTGTAGTAGACCTCGATCAGGGAGGCTCGGGCGACGGGTGTGCCGAACACCGAGCCGGTGCCCATCTGCTTGCCGTCGGTGCTGAACTCGTGCTCGCTGAGGATGGACTGCGGGAAGGACTTCTTCCATCCGTAGGCGTCGGCGTAGTTGTCCAGGTTGAGCAGCAGCCCGCCGCGGACCAGGGTCCCCATGGACTGCCAGCCGTTGTTGGGCGGGACGATGTCCGGCGGGTTGCTGGACTTCAGCTTGAGCGGCAGGGCGGCCATCGCGTCACCCCAGGCCATCGAGGTCCGCTTGATCGTGATGTTGGGGTACTTCTTCTCGAAGGCGTTGACGACGGATGTCATCCAGGCGTTGTCCGTGCCGCCGGAGAAGGTGTCCAGCACCTTCAACGTGACCTTGCCCATGGCGGCCGGATCGGTGACGACCGCGTCTTTCCCCGCGGTGTTGGACGAGCCGGCTCCGCTGGTGCCCGGCACACAGCCGGCGAGCAGCCCGGCCGCCACGAAACATACGAACACGCCGGTGATCCGTCGGGTTCTCCTACGCGAGACCACGGTGTCTCCTGTCCTCGATGAGTGCCCGAGAGCCCGGGTGGACCGAGCCTAAGTCAGGGCATACCACTTAGTCCAGATTCATGAAGCTGGTTTGTTCATTCCATTTGTCAGACCAGTTTTGGTAGCGTTGGAGGTATGACGAGCGTGGAAGACACCAGGGCGGGGGCCGCCGTTGACCAGACCTACCGTCGGCTCAGTGACGCACTGCGCCGCGGGGTCTACCAGGCCGGAAGCCGGCTGCCCGGGGAGCGCGACCTTGCCGTGGCCCTCGGAGTCAGCCGTTCCACTCTGCGCCTGGCCCTGAGCCGCTTGGCCGAGGAGAACAAGCTGGAGCGCTCTTCGCAGCGCGGCTGGTTCGTCCGCCGCAATGTCGTCGGCGAACCGCCGAGCACGCTGCAGAGCTTCACGGAGATGGCACACGCCCGCGGGCTGCGACCGGAGTCCAAGGTACTGCACCAGCGCGCCCGGTCCGCCACCTTCGAAGAGGCCGAGCAGCTGGCCATCGCCCCCGCCTCCCGCGTCCTCGACCTGCAGAGGCTGCGCAGCCTCGACGGTGTGCCGGTGTGCGTGGACACCAGCGTGGTGGCGCTGTCCCTGGCCCCCGAGCTGGCGGAGATCGACCTCACCGACCGCTCGCTGTACGAGACCCTGGAGCAGATCTGCGGGCTGCGTATCGCCCGCAGCTCCTACACGGTCCGCGCGGCGGCGGCCGACCAGACCACCGCCGAACTGCTGGACGTCCCGCCCGGGGATCCGGTGCTGATCGGCGAGGAGCTGACCTACACCGACGCCGGCTCCCCGGTACTGGCCGGTCGGATGGTCTACCGCAGCGACGCCTACCGCTTCCAGGCCGACCTGTTCCGCCCGATCGCATCGGGCTGAGGGCGGCCGGGGCGGGGCCGGCGGTCGCTGCCGCCGCCGGCCGGGCCGTAGGCCTCAGGTCGCCAGGAACTCCTGGGGAGGCATGCTCCCCGTGACGCTTTCCAGCACGGCGTGGGCCGCCTCCGGCTCGTGCAGCGCTATGCCCGCCTCGCCGAGCGCGTCCAGCAGCGCTCCCGCCACCGGTGGCAGCGAGCCGCGCAGCAGCACCGCTCCGGGTACGTGGGCGGGCAGCTCCGCGAGCAGCGCCTCGGCGACCGGGGAGCCCGGTGCCGTCAGCACCGAGCCGGACAGCACGATGCTCACGGGCCGCTCGGCCTGGGCGAGCCCGGTGCGCCGCGCCGCCACTCCGGCGTACTGGGCGAAGCGGGCGCCCTGAGCGCGGACGATGTCCACCGCCACCGGATCGCCCGCCGCGGCCACCGCCGTGACCACCCGGGCGCAGCTGTTCCGCTCACGCCCGGTGGCATGGTCATGACGTCGAGTCAGCCAGTGGTTGAGGGCCGCCACCGAGGGTTTGCCGTAGTGCGTGAGCAGGGCCTCGGTCAGCGCGGTCTGCGGTCCGAGGCCCAGCTCGGCCAGGAAGACCGCCCGGAATGCCTCGTTCGCGAGTCCTACGGCGCCCATGGCGTGCTGGCTCCACCAGCCCATGTCCCACAGCTCACCGCCGGGCCCGCGGGCGGCGATCGCCGCCGCCGTGCCCCCGGTCACCGAAATACCCACACCCGAGGGATCACCGCACCGGATCGCGGCATAGCCGTCGTTCAGGATGGTCCGCGCGCTCAGCGCACCGGGGCAGTGCCGGGTCAGGGCCTCGTCCCAGTAGTCCCGGTCCTCGGGCCAGTCGACGCCGGCCAGCCGGAAGGCCGCGCCGGCGATGTCGCCGATGTCCGCCCCGGCCTGGGCCAGCGCCGTACGCACGGCTGCCAGCACCTCGGCCACGGCCGCCTCGGGGGTCGGCGCCCCGTAGATGTCCCCGCAGCCCGAACGCCCGGCGCCCACCACCTCACCGGAGGCGGTGGACACCAGAGCGGCGGTCTTGCTGTTGCCCGCGTCCACACCCAGGAAGAGAGCGGACGCGGAACCTGCCGTCTGCGCCTTGCTCACGGCAGCAGACGCTCCGGCAGCCAGGCGCGCTGAGCGTGGGCCATCTCGGCGTACAGCGCCTCGGCCACCGACAGCGACGGCACGAGCGGGTTGGCCATCATGGCGCGGACCGCGTCCGCGACGTTGCCCTCCCAGCCGGCCTTGGCGGTCAGGATCTGGTACTCCGCCAGCTGCTGGGTGATGCCCAGCACGGAGTGCGGCAGCGGCTTCTGCTTCTCGGGGTGGAAGCCCTTGCCGTCCACCGTGCCCCACAGCTCGACGACGGTCGACTCCTCGAATCCGGGCAGCCAGCCCTCGGTGTTGGTGATGTTGAAGGGCTGGCGGATCGGAGCGTCGTTGTAGTACGCGCTGATCGCGTCGATGGCCAGCTCCAGCTCGTGGATGCCACCGCGGGAACGGTCCTGCTGCAGCTGCGGGGCGTCGGAGTCCGCCTGCTCGCGGTAGTGCTGCCAGTAGCCGGGCAGCGCATCCATGATGATCTCGGAGCGGGTCTTCTCGGCCAGCTGCCGCTCACGCAGGATCTCGTCCCGGAAGTAGTAGTAGTTGAAGTAGTCCGAGGGGATGGACTCCATCGCCACCGCCAGGTGCAGCGCCCGCAGACCGTTGATGTCGTCGGTCGGCTTGCCCTTCAGCGCCTCGTAACGCTCGCGCAGGATCGGGAACGCGTCCTGCCCGTCGTAGGTGGCCTCGTTGGACCAGCAGTTGTGGTTGATGCCGACCAGGTTGGCCTTGAGCTTGTCCGGGTCGAGACCGGCGGCCTTGGCGACCACCGGCGGGAAGACGATCGGGCCCTCGCAGAAGGAGACGATCGGGATGTCGGTGTAGTCGGACACCGCCTGGGAGACGATGTTGACCGGGTTGGTGTAGTTGAAGATCCGGGCGCCGGGAGCGACATCGACGAGGTCGGCACAGAGGCTCTTGATGATCTGGATCGAGCGCAGCGCCATCATCATGCCGCCCGGACCCTGGGTCTCCTGGCCGATGACGCCGTACTTGAGGGGGATCCGCTCGTCCAGCGCGCGGGCCTCGAAGCCGCCCGGACGGAAGCTGCTGAGCACGGCGTCGACATCGCGCAGGGCTTCGCGCTGGTTCGTCGACGTGGTGATGGTGATGTCAAGACCCTGGTTGCGGGCCATGTTCTGCGTGAGCTTCTGGACCACGTCGAGCCGGTCCTGCTCCAGGTCGATCAGCACGAACTCGGAGCCGTCGAACTCCTTGCCGTGGTGCATGAACGAGGCCATCGTCCCCGCCGCACGCGAGGAGCCACCGCCGAGGTAGGCGATCTTTACGCGAGCCATCGATCCTCCAGGATCTGTTGGTGAATCAACTTCGGATTGCGATATGAGGTGCGACGTCAGAGCGAGGCGAACGACGCGGACGCGGCGACCGCCGCCTGGTCCAGGTAGAGCTGTGGATGTGCGCAGTCGGCGAACACGGTGGCCGGCCAGTCGGCCTCGTACGCCGCGGCCAGCGTGAGGCGCCGGGCCGCCTGGCCCTTGTCCGGGCCGTGCACCACCATGACCACGCGCCGGGACTGCGAACGGATGGTGTCGAGACCGACGGTGACCCCGTACCGGGGCACGTCCTCCACCCCGCGGAAGGTCGGGAAGGTCGACAGGTTGTCGATCCGGGTCTGCTCCCCCAGCGGGACCACCCTGGTCCGGGAGTCCGCTGCGCTGCCCACGGGGTTGAATGCGACGTGCCCGTCCCCCGCCCCCGAGGCGAGCAGGAAGAGATCGATGCCGCCGGCCTCGGCGATCCGGCGGTCGTACGCCTCCGGATCACTCGGGTCGGGCACCCACAGCCGCTCCGGGGTGATTCCCCGGCCCGGCCCCGCGGCCGCGTTCAACGGCTCCACTATCTCCGTCCGCCCGAAGCGGAGGCAACTGTGGGGCAACTCGGGATCGATCACCCGGTACCGTGAGCCGTGCGCGTCCGACGCCTCGGCCTCGACGTACTCGTCCATCATCACGATCACGACATGTCCGAGGTCCATCCGGCGTGCCGCCACCTCCTGCGCCAGGGCGCGGTAGGTGCTGGCGGCACTGCGGCCCCCCGGACAGCCGAGCACATACATCCGTCCTGCCCGCGCGGCGTCCTCGATCTCGTCTGCGATCTCCGCGGCAAGTCTGCGCCCCAGTGTCTCTGGGTCCGGGAAGACGATCGGCGAAACCCGCACAGAATGAACTCCTTCTCAGCCAGCCAAAGACTCGGGCGAACCAGTTACGCCACGAATACTACTGTGGTCTGACTGGTCTGGGCAATGGCCCAAGTGATGCCATCCGTGTCAGCCGGTGGTGATCGACACTCGTGTCGCCCTGGAGGCCCAGTGGCCGCTCGCGCACAGCGAGGAAGCGACAGCGAGGAAGCGACAGCGAGGAAGTCCGTCGCGCGTCAGAAAGGAAGCTCGAACCACACGGTTTTTCCGCGACCGCTGGGCGAGTTCCCCCACGCCGAGGCGAGAGCCGAGACGATCATCATCCCCCGGCCGCCTTCGGCCTGGGCCTCGCCAGGACGTCCGACGTTGATGGCGGGGTGGGGGTCGCTGTCCCTGACCTCCACGCGCAGATGGTGCGGATACCGCCGAACCCTGAGGTCCACGTCACTGTCGGCATGGACAAGCGCATTCGTCACGACTTCCGACAGCAGGAGCTGCGCCTCGTCGTCGAGCGCCTTGAGCGACCACGCGGACAACCACGCCCGCAGAAACAGGCGGGCGCGCTGCACTCCCCGCAGATCACGTCGGGCGATCTCCAGACGCTGTACATAATGACGTGCCTGCGCAGAGGGTTCCTCGTAACGCAGAAGCAGCAGCGCCGCATCGTCCGCGGCGCGCGGAAAGACGGTCGTGCGTTTCACCACCTCGTCGCCGATGGCCTCCAACTGGCCGTGGGAGACGGCGTAGGCGCTGTCGATGACCGCACGGCCCATCTCATGCCCGGGGCCGGCGCGAAGGAAGCCGTCGGTGTAGAAGGCGACAAGTGCTCCCGGCTCCAGATGAACGCCGACATCGGTGTACTCGTATTCGGCGTCGACTCCGAGCGGCGGGCCCACATCCGGTTGGGGATCGAGATAGTCACCGGACGCCTGTCTGATCAAGGGGAACGGGTGACCCGCCGTCGCCACGCGCATGCATCCCGTTTCCGGGTCCAGCAAGGCACAGCAGCAGGTGGCGAAGAGGTCCGTCTTCAGTTCCCCCAGCAGACGATTGGTACGCCGCAGCAGTGGCCCGGGGCCGACCCCGTCGGTGGCATAGGCCCGGACGGCGCTACGGAGCTGTCCCATCACCACCGTCGCGGCCGTGCTGTGACCTTGTACGTCTCCGATGACAGCCGTGACACCGCCGGCCGGGACAGGGATCAGGTCATACCAGTCGCCGCCCAGCTCAAGGCCACCACTGGCGGGCACATAACGGCTGGTGGAGACGAGTCCGGGGATACTCGGCAGCATTCTCGGCAGGAGTGCCTGCTGCAACTGCCGTGCCAGCGCGTGCGAGGCTTCCTCGGCGCGGATCCGCTCAAACGCCTGGCCGAGAAGAGGTACCAGGGCATGGAGAGCGGCCCGCTCGGCAGCAAAGTGACGGCCGTCGGCCGTGAAACTGATGGAACACGTACCGAGCACGCGCGTACCCGCCATGAGGGGACTGACTATCCACACGTATTCCGCGGCGCCGTCGTCCGCCGCCGCCGATTCGACTCGGTCTCTCGTCTCCGGATGCGCCGTGTCGAAGAAGAGCTGTCTCTTCTCGGTCATCGCGCGTTCCTCGGGCATGCCGCTACAGGACGAGGAGGCTTCCAGCCGCCGCAGGAACCCCTCGGAACAACCGGAGGCGCCGACCACCCGCAGCCGCCCGTTCTCCAGCGAAGTGACGGCGGTCGCCCGGGCCTTCAGTCCGGCGACGACTCGTTGGTCGACCTCGTGGACGACATCCTCAAGGCTGCGCGCCCTGGGCAGCCTCCGGGCCAGTTGCTGAATGTGATACAGGAAGGGAGCTATCTCCGCGTCCCGGACAGTGTCGTCCCCGACGGCCGCAGACACCGCACACATCGCAGTCACCAGCGGAATCTCACCGGCTTGCATCGAGACGCCCGCTGCCGCCAGCGGAATCAGCTCGCGGGCCACCTCCCGGCCCACAGCGGTAAGAAGGTCCAGTTCATCCGAACGGATATGACGGAAAATTCCAGGCCAGAAGGCGGCGATGGCACCGAACCGCTTACCCGCCGATTCCAATGGCGCCGATGCAATGGTGAGAGGGTAGGGACCGAAGACGGCGAATTCCGGATACTTGCCGAGCGTGTCAATGGAGTGCGCAACCTTGGGCCTACCGGTTTTATAGGCGGCGACGGACGGGAAAACCTCGTCGTCCATGGGCAGCCGCTCCATCAGTCCGACGCCAAGCGGTTCAACGGCGGCGACCACCGCGCCCAGGACGGGCTCACCCCGCACGGGAAGGAACACGGCCACCGAGGAAGCGTGCAGATCGCGCAGCGTACGGCACGCGGCGTCCACGAGCACGTCGTCACGGCTCCTGGTGTCAGCGTTCATACCGTTCAGCTCCCGGCGCTGTGGAACCACCTCCAATAGAGCACATGATAAATGTTTAGGAGCTAATCGGCTCTTCAGCCGTGGATTGCGGCTGTCCGCATTCACTTTTTTCGATCACCTAATACTCCAGCCGTACGACCACGACCATCGACGGCATGGCGGTCACCGGTGCCGGCCCGGTGTGAGCGGCCCCGTACACATGATTGACAAGAACCTGAAACACATGGACCGGAATGCGGGTCCGGCCGCCGACCGTTCTGACTGGCATGACGGTAGGAGTAGCACTCAACGCGTCCGATGCGGACAACCAGGTCGACACCACCGTGGAGCTGGCGCGCGAGGCCGCGGCGGCCGGTCTGCGGTCGGCCTGGTTCGGGCAGACCTTCGGCGCGGATTCACCCCAGCTCGCGGCGATCGCCGGGCGCGAGGTGCCCGGACTGCACGTGGGGACCTCCGCGATCCCCGTCTTCGGCCGGCACCCGCTGCTCGTCTCCAGCCAGGCCCAGACCGCCCAGGCCGCGACACACGGCCGCTACCACCTCGGGCTGGCCCTGGGCACCAAGCTGCTGACGGAGACCGGCTTCGGACTGCCCTTCACCCGGCCCATCGCCCGCCTGCGTGAATTCCTCACCGCCCTGCGGCAGTTGACGGACACCGGTACGGCCGACTTCCACGGTGAACTGCTCACCGCGGCCCCGCCGATCCCCGCGCGTGTACCGGGCGCCGAGAACGGCGTTCCCCTGCTGGTCGCCGCGATGGGCCCGCAGGCGCTGCGCGTCAGCGGTGAGCTGGCGGACGGGATCCTCCCCTTTCTGGCCGGACCGCGCGCCCTGGCCGAACACATCGTGCCCGCCCTGACCGCCGCGGCCGAGGCCGCCGGCCGTCCCGCACCCCGGATCGTGGCCCTGGTGCCCGGCGTGGTCACGGACGACGTGGAGGCGGTACGGACGAAGGCCACCGAGCAGATGGCGTTCTACGAACAGTTCCCGTCCTACGCACGGGTCATCGAACTCTCCGGCGGCCGGCGAGCCGCCGACGTGGCCGTGATCGGCGACGAGAAGACGGTCGCCGCCGAGGTACGGCGGTACCGGGACGCCGGGGCCACCGAGGTCGTCTTCTCCGGCACCGAGATCGCCGGAGAGGCAGACCGGCACCGCACCTGGGCACTCCTCGGCGAACTGGCCGGCTGAGTGCGCAACGGCGGGCCGCCCGCCGGACATCTGCCCGCACATCATGGCGAGGCCGGGCCTCGCGGAACGAAGGAGCACCCATGACCACCGACGTCACCCCGACGGATCTCCAGGCCTTCACCGAGGAATGGCTGGACTGGTACCGCGCCCAGGAGGCCCGGCTCGCCGATCCGCACGGTTTTCTGGCGATCACCGGCCTGCACTGGCTCGACGACCGGCCGCAGCGCTTCCCCGACGCCCCCGGTGTCTGGCGCACCGGCCACGACGGGGTCGTCGTCTCCTTGGACGACGGAGAGGAACTGCTCGTCCAGGGAACACCGGTGCAGGGCGAGCACCGCTTCGGCGTGCTTCCCGAGCGCGGCGGTGTCGACGCGGTCTGGAAGGACGCCGTGATCGAGGTCGCCAGGCGCGGCGGACACGACATCGTGCGTCCCCGGCACCCGGACGCGCCGCTGCGGGCCGCCTTCACCGGGACACCCGCCTACGCGCCCCATCCGCGCTGGGTCGTGACGGGCCGTTACCTCCCCTTCGACAAGCCGCGGCCGACCACCGTGGGCGCCGCTGTGGAGGGTCTTGAGCATGTGTACGACGCCCCGGGCAGGATCGAATTCGAGCTGGACGGGCGCCGGTTGTCCCTGACCGCCTTCCCCGGTCGCGGTGCGGGCCGGCTCATGGTGCTGTTCACCGACGCGACCTCCGGGGTCACCACCTATGCCGCCAACCGGGTCCTGGCCGTGGACCCGCCCGCCGCCGACGGCAGGGTCGTACTGGACTTCAACCGCGCCGCCAACCTGCCGTGCGCCTACACGGACCTGGCCACCTGCCCGCTGCCACCGGCCGAGAACCGGCTTCCGGTGGCGATCGAGACCGGCCAGAAGATCCCGCACGAGCGCGGCGGCTCCTGACTTCGATGCGCACCGCACCCGGTTGTGGCCGTCATCCGGGATTGCCGTACGACAACACCGCTCCGTACGATCACGTCCGGCATTGAGTGTCAGCGTCAAGCCCTGGCTCGCTGACCGGCAACCCTCCCACGCGGTGGGGTGCTCCAGGTGAAAGCCCGCAGGACCACCCACCGTCCTGCAAGCGCGTGGCCCCGGGACCGGTGGTGAACTACCGCATGAGCGAGGCCGCCGCGGCCGAAGTCGTGGCCGCGGTGCACGCCTCGGGCGGGTAGGCGACGGCGGTACGGGCGGAGGCGTATCGGTGCGGGTCGCGCCGGGCAGCATGCTGTTGACCGTGATGCCGCGCGGTCCGAGTTCCTTCGCCGCCGTGCGTACGAGCTGGTCACCCGCCGCCTTGCTCGCGGCATACAGGCCGGTGGCGGGGCGGGCTGACGGCGACCGTCCCGGCGGAACAGCTCGCGGCCACCCGCGCCCAGACGCCACTCGGGCGGCTGGGCGAGCCGGGCGACATCGCCGCGGCGGTCTCCTTCCTCGTGTCGGACGACGGCGCCTGGATCACCGGTCAGACCCTGTGCGTCCTGCTACTGGTAGGTGACGGTGATCGGGCCGTGCACGGTGTGCCGGGGCAGGGTGATCGTGAACGTCCCGGTGGAGCTGTCCAAGCGGTAGTCACGGGGGGTCAGCCGGACACCGGTGGCGGTGACCTCGGTGGGTGCGTGGGTCATCCCCAGCAGGGACAGTGTCCACGTGCGGTTCTTGACCTGGCCGTGGAAGGAGCCCCGCGCCGCGCCGATCGACACCGTGTGGCGCGAGCCGTGGCGCTCGTACCGGACGGTCGTCGTGGCGCTGTGTCCCTGCCGCGCGGCGCTCCCGTCGTCCTCGTACAGGCGGTACGTCCCCGGCGCGCCGGTGGCGACGGTCAGGGTGACGTCGGTCAGCGGGTTGCGGTCGTCGTCGGTGACGTCATGGGTGCGGGTCGGCAGGATGCCGCCGGCCTTGACGAACACCGGCATGGTGTCCAGGCCGGTGGTGATGTCCTGGGTGGTGCCGCCCTGGTAGGTCTTGCCGGTGAAGTAGTCGGTCCACCGGCCGGGCGGGAACCATACCTTGGTGGTCGCCGTCGTCCCCGGTGTCGTCACCGGGGCGACCAGGACGTCCGGGCCGTAGAAGTACTCGCTGCCGGCGGTCGCGTACGCCTGCGCCTCGTCCGGGTACTCCAGGTAGGCGGGACGGACGATCGGCACACCGGTCCGGTTCGCCTCCTCGGCCAGCGAGTACGTGTACGGGACCAGGTTCTCGCGGAGGTTGAGGAATGTGTTTGCCGACTGCCGCGCCTCGGTGCCGTACTGCCAGGGCAGCCGGTCGCTGTGGTTGCTGTGCAGCCGGTCGATCGGCTGGAAGGTGCCGAACTGCACCCAGCGCGCGTAGAGGTCGTCGGGCAGCTTGTGCGTGGTGCGGGTCTGCCCATTGACGGTGTACTTCTCCGAACCGGTCAGCCCCGTCGTGTCGTTGTGCCCGCCGATGTCGTGCGTGACGGCCGCCATTCCCGTCGCCGCGGACTCACCCGGGGTGTAGCCGACCTCCAGCTTCAGCGTGCCCCAGGTGGAGGAGGTGTCGCCGGTGAAGTGCACGGTGGTGCGCTTGTCCGCCCACGGTCCGGTCGGCACCGCCTGCTGGCCGCTGTACCCGCCGGCCTGGAGCGAGCCGTAGGCGCGTGACAGGACGAAGCCGCGGCCGAGGGTTTCGCCGGTGAGGTCGGCGTACTGCTGGTTGATCCACGCGTCCGGCGTCACGCCCGGCAGCGACGACTGCGAGGCGTCGCAGCACCAGTCGAGCCACCAGAAGTCGTTGCCCTGCTCATCCATGGTCCGGTGCAGATCCAGGTACGCCTTGAGCTGGTCGGGGTCGCCGAAGTCGAAGACGTAGCAGTTGTTGCCGGCCGAGGCGGACCCGCCGCAACCGCCCTTCTTCAGCTTGCCCTTGGCCGTGGCCTGCGCCTGGGCGAACTGGGGGTCGGACGCGACGATGCTCGGGTGCACGTTGAGAGTGTTGTGCAGCCCCTGCGCGGCCGACCAGTCGAAGAACCCCTTCGGGTCGGGGAACCTGCCCTTGTCCATCTCCCAGCCGCTCCAGTCGTTCACGGCCTTGTAGTCCGTGTCGGTCACCAGCACGTCCAGCGGGACGTGTTCGGAGCGGAACGCCGGGAGAATCGTGTTCCTGTAGTCCGCGGCGGTGCGGTCGATGTACTCCGAGTACCAGACGCCGTACGCCCACTGCGGCAGCAGTTGCGGCGGCCCGGTCAGGGTGGCCAGGTACCCGGACCACCGGGGAACAGGGCGGGTCAGGGGGTGGGCAGGGCGGCGGCAAGTCGGGCGGACCGCACCTGCGCGGTCTGGCCCTGCACAAGGACGAACAGCGTCGGCGTGGCGCAGAGTGGGCGGCAGGGTCAACACTGTGCGCTGGACACGCGAACGAGGTCGACGCAGCGCTCCCTGGTGAGCAGCACCTGCACCATGGCCGGTCCGCCGGCTCTGCCCTGTCTCCCTTCGGCCTCAACTCCCATACGGTTCAGTGCCGTTCACCGGTGTGCCGACGCCCCGGGTCCGGGCACGCCGCCTCGCCGCGCCCTTTAAAAGGACACCCCTCGCTGGCATGAAACCCACTCGACGCCGCACCCACACGGCACGGCGCGGTGGACAGGCGCTGCGACGGCGCGGCCCGTGCGAGTCGCCGCGAGGGCGACCCGCGGGTCAGCCACAGCGCCACGGCGACGGCGGACACGACGGCCGTCACGGCGCCGACGGCCAGCCCCCAACGCACCCCGGCGTGCTGGGAGATCCAGCCGATGACGGGGCCGCCGACCGGGCTGCCGCCCATGGAGATCACCGTGTAGACCGACATCACCCTGCCGCGCATGGCGTCGCTGACCTCCGACTGGACGAAGGCGCTGACGGCCGTGTTGAGCGTCATCAGCGTGAAGCCGGTGGGCAGCAGCAGGGCGAGGAAGGCGGGATACGTGGGCATGAGCGCCGCCAGTGCCTCGAACCCGCCGAACAGCAGCGCGCCGACGACGACGGTCCGCACCCGGGGTGTGACCCCGCGCGTCGCGACCACCGTTCCGGCGACCGTGCCGACGGCCAGCGCCGTGTTCATGAAGCCGAGCCCCAGGGAGCCGACATCGAAGACCCGCCCGGCGAACAGGGTCAGTGTGGTCGGGAAGTTCACCGCGAAGGTCGCGGCCAGGCCGAAGACGGTGAACACACCGACGAGTTCGGGCCGGGCCGCCACATAGCGCAGCCCCTCGGCCCCGGCCCCCGTCCACGGGGGCCGGGACGGGCCCGGCGTCTCCCGCGCACGTGGCCGGATCGCCAGCAGCCCCGCGAGGACGACGGTGAAGGACACGGCGTTGAGCGCGAACACCCACCCCGTGCCGATCGCCCCGATGAGCACACCGGCGATCGCCGGGCCGATCAGGCGCGCGGCGTTCAGGGACAGGATGTTCAGGCCTGCCGCCTTCGGGATCAGCGCCCGGCCGACCAGTTCGCTGACGAAGGACAGGCGTGCGGGGTTCTCCACCGTGAACACGCAGCCCAGCGCGAAGGACAGGACGTACAGCAGCCACAGCGGAGCATGCCCGGAGAGCACGATCACCGTCAGCAGCAGCGCCTGCACCGCGTACAGGCCTTGCGTCCACAGCAGCAGGGTCCGCCGGTCGTAGCGGTCGGCCATCACCCCGCCCCACAGGCCGAACATCAGCACCGGGGCGAACTGAAGGCCCACGACCCAGCCGAGCGCGGTCCCGCTGTGGGTGAGCGTCAGGACGAACCAGTCCAGCGCGACGCCCTGCATGGCGCTGCCGATGTTGGACACCAGACCCGTGCTCCAGTAGATCCGGTAGTCACGGACGCGCAGTGCGGCGAACACCCCTGCCGGGGCGGTGTCGGTGACGGCCATGCGTCTCTTTCCGATGGGTCGGCCACGGTGCTGCGTCCGGCGGACGCGTCGCGTCACGGGCCGCGGCTCGGCCGGGGCGGGCGGGAGAAGGGACGCACGGCGGGCTCGCCGCGACGGCGGTCGGTGACGCCGGTCCGGATCTCCACGAGGGCGCAGCGCGTGCGGAGAACGGGCTGAAGGGCAGCGAGCGGTCAGCGACAGGTCTGGTCGAACTGGTCGGCGCGGCGGCCCGCCCAGAACGGGTCGAGCAGCAGGGTGCGTGCCTGACCTGCGGTCTCCATGGCCGGATCAAAGCACACCGTCGCAGGAGCGTCCACCACGCGTCCCGGCACATGAGACGGCCCCCGCTTCTCGAACAGGACGTCGGGTCCCGGCATTGACGTACGACAAGAGCGCTCCGTAGCATCGCGACCGGCATTGAGTGTCAGCGTCAAGCCCTGGCTCGCTGACCGGCAACCCTCCCGCGCGGTGGGGTGCTCCAGGTGAAAGCCCGGCGGAATCACCGATGATTCCCGCAAGCGCGTGCCCCGGGACCGGGGCAGGAGACGGGGAGGACCGGCATGCGGCACAGTGGTGACCCGGTTGCCTCGTTCGCCGACGCCACGGCGTTCTCCCGGCTCGCACGCCGACGCCACATCGATCTGAAGCGCTCGACCAGCTGCCTGTGTCAGGCCTGACGCGCTCGCCTGCCGCCGGCTGACGTCCGTCGCCGGCCCCGGCTTCCCCGTGCCTTCCCCTCGCCACCGGCTCCCGGTGTCGTCCCCCTGACCCCTGTCTGTACAGCGCTCCCCCGCTGCCGGTGTCGATCCGGCCGGGGCCGCACGCCCATGCGCGGCCGTGCCTCGTACGGCACCCCGTGCCTGGTGACACGAGTAGGAGAACCCCCTCCGTGACAGCATTTCCGGATTTCAGACTCTCCCGACGGGCTCCCCTGGCCGCCCTTCTGACCACCAGTGTGCTGCTGACCGCCTGCGGGTCGGGCGGCGACGGTTCCGGCAGCGGAAGCGGCCGGCCGAAGTCCGGCGGCACCCTGACCTTCGCGGTGGGTTCCGACGCCGGCTGCGTGGATCCGCAGCAGGTCGGCAGCAACGACACCATCTACTCCGTGCGCCAGGTCGTGGATTCCCTGACCGACCAGGACCCAAGGACCGGCAAGATCGTGCCGTGGCTGGCCAAGAGCTGGGACATCAACTCCGACGCGACGACGTTCACCTTCCGTCTGCGGTCGGGTGTCACCTTCAGCGACGGGTCCAAGCTGACCGCGCAGGTGGTCAAGGACAACTTCGACGCGGTGCCGAAGCTCGGCGCTCTGGGAACCCTCGCCCAGGGCTATCTCAGCGGCGTCAGGAGCACCACCGTGGTCGATCCGCTCACCGTCAAGGTGACGTTCAAGGAGCCCAACGCCCAGTTCCTCCAGGCGACGTCGACCCACTCGCTGGGCATCGAGTCGTCGGCGAGCGTCAGGAAGACACCGCAGCACAAGTGCAGCGACGGCGTGATCGGGTCCGGGCCGTTCGTGCTGAAGCGGTATGTGCAGAACCAGTCGATCACTCTGGCCCGACGCACCGGGTACGCCTGGGGTTCCTCGCTGTGGTCCAAGAAGGACGAGGCCTATCTGGACACCCTGGTGTTCAAGGTCGTGCCCGAGGCGGGCGTCAGGGCCGGCAGCCTCCAGTCCGGGCAGGTGGACGCGGTCAGCAGCGTCGGAAAGGCCAACGAGGCCGCGCTCAAGGGCGGCCAGGTCGCCCTCCAGCGCCGGGCCAACCCCGGCCTGGTGTTCGGCCTGGGGCTCAACAACGCGCGGCCCCTCCTGAAGGACGCGAAGGTGCGCCGGGCGATCCAGTTCGCCGTCGACCGGCAGCAGATCGCCGACACCGTGTTCCCGACCGGTACCCGGCCGGCGACCAGCGTTCTGGCGCACACCACGCCCGACTACACGAATCTCGCCGCGGATCTCGCCCTCGACGCCGCAAGAGCGAAGTCCCTGCTGGACGCGGCCGGTTGGCGGCCCGGCAGTGACGGGGTCCGCACCAAGGACGGCAAGAAGCTGAGCCTGACCATCACCTGGTTCCCCAACGCGGCCACCAACCAGCCCGCGCTGGAACTGGTCCAGCAGCAGCTGAAGGCCGTCGGGATCGACGTGGTGCTCAAACAGCTCCAGGTCAGCCAGTTCGCCACGACGCTGCAGTCCGGTGACTTCGACGTGGTGTGGGGGAATGTCACCCGCTCCGACCCGGACATCCTGCGCAACTCCTTCTCCACCCGGCTGGCCAACGTCTACCATCTGCCGCCCGGTTCGCTGGACACGGCGCTGTCCGCACAGGCCGCGACCACGGTCCCCGCGAAGCGCGGGCAACTGGTGGACGAGGCGCAGAAACTCCTCGTGCGCAACGCGTACTACGTGCCGGTGGTGGAGCTCCAGACCCAGCTGGGCGTGTCGACGAAGGTGCACGACCTCGCCTTCGACTCGGGCAGCCGGATCCAGCTGCACGACACCTGGATCGGCTAGCGCATGCGCCGCTATGTGATCAAACGGCTGGCGCAGGCCGTCGGCGTCCTGTGGGCGGCCTACACGGTGTCGTTCCTGGTGCTGGACTATCTGCCCGGCGACCCGGTCACCGCGATGGCCGGCGCCGGGATGGACTCGGGGCAGGTCGATCCCGCCCAACTCGCCGCGCTGCGGCACGAGTACGGCTTCGACAAGCCGGTGCTCGCGCAGTACGCCGACCATCTCGGCCGGGCGCTGCGCGGGGACTTCGGCGATGCGGTCTCCACGGGCCGCCCGGTGACCTCCACCCTGGCCGACGCGCTGCCGCAGACACTCCAGTTGACCGGTGCCGCGCTGCTGCTCGCGGTGCTGCTCGGCGGCGGTCTCGCGGTGGTGGCGACGTACACCGAAAAGCGGTGGCTGCGGCAGTTGCTGCTGTCGTTGCCACCGCTCGGGGTGTCGGTCCCGACGTTCTGGGTGGGGCTGCTGCTGGTCGAGGCCTTCTCCTTCCGGCTGCACTGGTTCCCGGCGTTCGGCAACGACGGGGTGCGGGGCCTGGTCCTGCCGGCGCTGACGCTGGCGGTGCCGACCGGCGCGCAGATCGCCCAGGTGCTGGCCAAGAGCCTGCTGACCGCGCTGGACCAGGCCTATGTGGAGACCGCCCGCGCCAAGGGCGCCGGCCGGTGGCGGGTCCATCTGCGGCACGCGCTGCGCAACGCGTCGCTGCCCGCGCTCACGGTGGTGGGCCTGCTGGTCGGGCAGCTGATCGCGGGTTCGGTGGTCGTCGAGACGGTGTTCTCCCGTGACGGCCTGGGCCGGGTGACCGCGGCGGCGGTCACCGCCCAGGACATCCCGCTGGTCCAAGGGGTGGTCGTGTTCGGGGCGTTGATCTTCGTGGCGACGAATCTGGTCGTCGACCTCGTCTATCCGCTGCTGGATCCGCGGATCGTGGTGGCCTCGGACAGGAGGGCGAACTTCGCATGAGTCAGAGCCTTGTCGATGGCCCGGCCAATCCGGCCGACCCGGCCGAGGTCGGCCTCGCCCGGCCGGTCCGGTCGGCATCCCCTGCGCCACCGGGCCGCCGCGGCGATGTGCGGCGGGGGCTGCGGTTCCTGCTGCGCCGCCCCGGGCTGCTGCTGTCGGCCGCCGTCCTGGTCCTGGTGGTGCTGGCCTCGTTCTGGCCGGACCTGTTCACCTCGCAGGACCCGTTGAAGGGGGTGCCGTCGCAGAACTTCAGCGGCCCGAGCGGCAGTCACTGGTTCGGCACGGACGAACTGGGACGCGATGTGTTCTCCCGGGTGGTGCACGGCGCCCAGCTGTCCCTCAAGGCCACGCTGATCGCGGTCCTGGTCGCGTTCGTGGTCGGCGGTCTGCTCGGGGTGGTCGCCGGGTTCGTGGGCCGCTGGGTGGACGACGTGCTGATGCGCTTCGTCGACGTCCTGCTGTCCATCCCCGCGCTGTTCCTGTCGCTGGCCCTCGTCACCGCGCTCGGCTACGGGACGGTGAAGGTGGCGGTGGCGGTCGGCATCGCGAGCGTCGCCTCTTTCGCCCGGGTGGCGCGCGCCGAGGTCCTGCGGGTGCGGCAGGCGGTGTTCGTCGAGGCGTCCCGCTCCTGCGGGGCCCGCTGGTACTCGGTGCTGGGCCGGCACGTCCTGCCCAACGCCGCAGGACCGGTGATCGTCCTGGCCACGCTGGACTTCGGCTCCTCGATCCTGGCCGTGTCGGCGCTGAGCTTCCTCGGCTACGGCGCGCCGCCGCCCGCCCCGGAATGGGGGACGTTGATCTCCGACGGCCGCAACTACCTGGCCAACGCCTGGTGGCTGACCGCGCTGCCCGGTCTGGCGATCGCCGCGACCGTGCTGGCGACCAACCGCATCGCACGGGCGCTGGACGGCGAATGGTCCCGGCAGCGATGACCGACGAACACGAGAACGGTGAGGACGTGACCACACCACTGCTGGAGATTCGCGGCCTGTCCGTGTCGTACCGCACCAGGGGCGGTACGGTACCGGCCGTGCGAGGCGTGGACCTCGACGTATGGCCCGGGCAGGTGACCGCCGTGGTCGGCGAGTCCGGCTCCGGCAAGAGCACCACCGCGCACGCCGTCACCCGGCTCCTGGCGGCGAACGGCACCGTCGAGGCGGGCACCGTCCGCTTCGGCCGGCACGACCTCACCGCGCTGTCGGAGGCGGAGCTGCGCACCGTGCGCGGCGCGCAGATCGGGCTGGTCCCGCAGGACCCGACGGTCTCGCTCAACCCGGTCAAGCGGATCGGTGAACAGGTCGCCGAGGTCCTGCGCATCCACGGTCTCGCGACCCGCCGCTCGGCCGCCGCCGAGGCGGTCGACGTGCTGGACCGGGCCGGGCTGCCCGACGCGGCCGTCCGGGCCCGGCAGTACCCGCACGAACTGTCCGGGGGCATGCGGCAACGGGCCCTGATCGCCGTCGCCATCGCCGCGCGGCCCCGGCTGATCATCGCCGACGAACCGACCAGCGCGCTCGACGTCACCGTTCAGCGCGTCATCCTCGACCATCTCCAGCGCCTCACCGAGGAGTCGGGCACCGCGATCCTGCTGGTGACCCATGACCTCGGGGTGGCGGCCGACCGGGCCCAGCGCCTGGTGGTCATGGAGCAGGGCAAGGTCGTCGAGGCGGGCGAGACCCGCGCCGTCCTGACCGGCCCCCGGCACGCCTACACCCGGCGGCTGCTGGCCGGCGCCCCCAGCATGACCACGGCCCGGCCCCGTACCCCGGCCTCCGCCGCGACCGCCGATGCCGCCCCGCTGGTCGAAACACGCGACTTGGTCAAAGAGTTCAGGCTGCCGCGCGCCGGGGGCGGGGCGCGGACCCTGCGCGCGGTCGACGGCGTCAGCCTCACCGTGCGGCGCGGGCAGACCCTCGCCCTGGTCGGGGAATCGGGCTCGGGCAAGTCCACCACCGCCCGCCTGATGCTCCGCCTCGCCGACGTGACCTCAGGACAGGTGCTGTTCGACGGCACCGACATCACCACCGTCAAGGGCGCCGGGGCCAGACAGCTGCGCCGCCGCGCCCAACTGGTCTACCAGAACCCGTACGCCTCGCTCGACCCGCGCTTCTGCATCGGCGATGTGATCACCGAGCCGCTGCGGGCCTTCAAGGTCGGCGACGGCGCGTCCCGGCTCGCCCGCGCCCGCGAACTCCTCGACCGGGTCGCCCTGCCCGCCTCGACCCTGGAGCGCCGCCCGGCCGAGCTGTCGGGCGGACAGCGCCAGCGCGTGGCCATCGCCCGCGCGCTCGCCCTCTCCCCCGACCTGGTGGTGTGCGACGAGCCGGTCTCCGCGCTCGACGTCTCCGTCCAGGCCCAAGTCCTGGATCTGCTCGCGGAGTTGCAGGCGGACACCGGCGTGGCCTATCTGTTCATCTCGCACGATCTGGCCGTCGTACGCCAGATCGCGCATCAGGTCGCCGTGATGCGCGCGGGCCGCGTCGTCGAGACGGGTCCGCCCGACGACCTGTTCACCGACCCCCGGCACGCGTACACCCGCGAGTTGCTGGCGGCGATCCCCGGCGGGCGTCTCACCTCCGCCGCCGAGACCACCACAAGCTGAGGACCGGCATCACATGAGTGCACCCACCATCACCTCGTTGGCCTTTCTCACCCCCGGCAACTTCGCCGACGACGACGCCTGGACCGGCCTGGAGGAGACGCTCGGGCTGTTCGAGTACGGCGAACGGCTCGGCTTCGACGGCGCCTGGATCAGACAGCGCCACCTCGAACACGGCGTCGGCTCGGCCGCCGTGTTCCTCGCCGCGGCCGGCCAGCGCACCGAGCGGATCGAACTGGGGACCGCGGTCATCCCCATCGGCTACGAGAGTCCGTTCCGCCTGGCCGAGGACCTGGCGCTGGCCGACGTACTGTCCCGGGGCCGGCTCCAGGTCGGTTTCAGCACCGGGATGCCGCACGCGGACCTGCTCGGCGACCTGGTGTACGACGGAAACTGGCGCGGCTTCGACCTGTCGTACGGCAGGATCGCCCGCGTCGTCGACCATCTGCGCGGCGGCTACCTCGGCGGCCCGGACACGGTCATCCACTCGCCCGGCAACGTCCAGCGCCCCCGCCTGCAACCGCACGATCCCGATCTGGCGCGGCGGATCTGGTACGGCGGCGGCAGCCTGCGCTCGGTCCGCTGGGCGGCCGAGAACGACCTCGGTCTGCTGTCCGGGAACATCGTCACCGGCGAGGACACCGACGACTTCACCACGGCCCAGCTGAACCTGCTGTCCGCGTACCGCCGCACGCTGTCCGCGGACCGTCCGACGCGGGTCGCGCTGGGCCGGGTGATCGTGCCTTTCGACAGCGCCGACGCGGCCACCCGGGACCGCTACCGCGCCTACGCGGCGAGCCGCCACCGGCGCACCCTCGCTCCCCAGGGCCCCAAGCGCACCCTGTTCGCCCCGGACGTCGTGGGGACGGCCGAGCAGATCCTGGAGCGGCTGACCGCCGATCCGGTGCTCGCCGAGGTGTCCGAGCTGCGCCTGGAGCTGCCGTACGAGTTCCACCGGGAGGAGTACGAGCAGATCCTGCACGACGTACGACACCTGATCGCCCCCGCCCTCGGCTGGCACCCCACCTCCCCGACGGCTCAGGAGGCGGTGCGCTGAGTCACAGCTCGTGCGTCACCGCCGATCCCGACGCCCGGCGGACCCGGCTCCCGCGAGCGGCCCTCGATCCGTCGGGGGTTCGCCCCCGACCGGGCTGCGCCGTACCGCGGCCGATGAGGCGAGCAGGGCGTCGCGCTCCATCTGGGCCAGGGCCTCACGAACCGGCGTGCGCGCCACCGCGAACTCCTCGCTCAGCGCGAGCAGTACCAGGGAGGCGTCCTCGGGGTGGCGGGTCCGGCGACGACGGCCAGGAGCACGTTCGCGCTCAGGTTGGCGGCGACGTGGTTGGTCAGTCCGTGGACGAACGGCGAACCGGAGCGGATGGCGGCGATGCCGTCGCCCCGGCGGAGGCGGTCCCCTGCGGCGCCCGCCATCGGCGGCAGGGCGCACGGATGCGTGCTCCTGTCCTTGCCGGCCCCGAGGCGCGGGGCGGGTTCACTGGACGACGGGGAGGCCCATGTCGTCCGCGACGCGGGTGGCGTGATCACCCAGGCGGAACGAGCCAGCCAAGGCGGGGAGTTGGCGGACGTCCGCGGCGGCGTCCGCGGCTGCCGCAGGCCGGCCGAGAGCTGAGTCGTACGCGTTCGTCAGTCCCGTGCCACCACGCGGAGCGTCCCGAGCGTCGGGTCGGCCGCGTCCGAGAGCAGGATCCCGTGGTCGACACCGCTGCGCAACGGTCACGGTCCGCCGGCGGCTCACCGGCGGCGGACTCCTCGCCGTCCGCCGCCGTCCGGGCACACCTGAACGTGTTGCACCGGCGCCGCGATCGAAACCCGAAGGTGTTGCCCGAAGGTGCAGTCCGCACTGCCCGTTCCCGGTGGTTGCGGGCCTGGACGCGGGCCGGTCCCCCGAAGACGCTGGAAGGGGATGCGGCGCGGCGCCGGACTGTCGTCCGGGGCTTCCGTGGGGCGCCACGCGTCATCGAGGGGACGTTCGGCATTCTGCTATTGCGCGGGGAGCGGCGAATGGGCATGTACGAGCAGGGACGCGACGAAGGCGAGCACGAGCACGACGCATCGCTCAGGACGACCAGAAAGGGCAACTCCGACACATTCTCCGAGGCACCCATCGGGTCGTCCGCCGACGCGTCCGTCCAGCCGCCGGCCGGGCTCGCCCACGTGCTGACGGCAGCCGCCACCGGCCGTACGGATGTGCTCGGGCCCGCCGGAATGACCACCCTGCAACGGACGGTCGGCAACACGGCCGTCCGCTCGGCGCTCCAGCGGAAGGCCGAGGAGGCCGAACCGGAGGCCGCGGAGCGGGGCGAGCCGCGTTCCGGCGTCCACGAGGTGATCGCGTCGGGCGGCGGACAGCCACTGGACACCGACACCCGTACGGACATGGAGGCCAGGCTCGGTGCCGACTTCTCCTCCGTGCGGGTGCACACGGGCTCGGCGGCGCACGAGTCGGCGAAGGAGGTCGGCGCCCACGCCTACACGGTCGGCGACAACGTCGTGTTCCAGCGGGACAGTTACGAACCGTCCTCACATCAGGGGCGGGTCACGCTCGCCCATGAGCTGACCCATGTCATCCAGCAGCGCTCCGGTCCGGTGGACGGCACGGACGCTCCCGGCGGGATCCGGGTGAGCGATCCGTCGGACCGCTTCGAGCGGGAGGCGTCGGCCAACGCGGAGCGCGTCATGTCCACCCCGGCTCCGTCCCCCGATCCACCCGCTCCGGCCGTCGACTCGTCCGCCCCGGTGTCCGCGCAGACCGCCGTTGCGACGCCATCCGCCACCGCCGCCCCGGTGCAGCGTCAGGCGGAGGACGAGGACGAGGAACCGGCGGACGTGCAGGGGTCGTTCGTGCAACGGGCCACGGAGGGCGCGTCGGAGGAAGAGGAGGAGACCGCGCCCGAGGGGTGAGCGAGCCGCGGCCCGGCCGGGCGGACCGGTCAGCCGGCGGCGGTCAGCCGGCGGCCTGCGCGGGCACCGAGATCTTGCCGCCGAGGAACAGCGATTCGGAGCACCGGGACGGCGCCGGGGCCCCGACCGGCCGCCCCACCCGCCGGCAGTCGACGGAGACGGTGACCGTCCCTGCGGAGCGCACCTCGATGGGGGTGACGAAGTGGTAGTCGGAGTCCCGGAAGTTCTCCAGCGCCAGCGTGAGCAGCGGTCCGTCGTCACTGGAGACGACCAGGGTGCCCGCGTCGCCCTGCGGGTTCTGGATCACGATGTCGGTCAGTTCGAAGGTCCGGCCGGCCGGCACCTCGTACGCGGTGCGCCGGGTGGCGCCGCCGCCCACCGCGTCCCGCACCTGCACCCGGGCGCTCTCCGGTGTCCCGGACCCGCCGCTCCCGCCGGGCTCCCCGGTCGCGGAACTGCCCGGTGACGCCGACGCGTTGCCGCCCGTTCCTGCCCCCGCCGTCGCACCGCCGCCGGTCTCTCCCTGCCCCCGGCCGTCGGCCCCGGTGCCCCCCGTTTTGTCCGGATCCCGGTTCCCTTCCCGCAGCGCGGACTCGACCGCCTGCGGAGTGAGGGCCTCGCGAGCGGCCGACCGTACCGTGGGCCGCAGCACCGAGTACCAGAGCCCGACCACGGCCGCGGCCACCAGCACCGCCACGACCAGGGCGCGGGGCAGCCAGCGGGGCAGGACGGCCTGCTGCTCGTAGGAGCCGTCGAGGACCACCGGCTGGTACGGGTCCTGTCCCTCCGCCACCCGTGGTGTCACCGCCGCCTGGAACGGGTGGGTGATCGGCGTGCCGCGCCACAGACGCTTGGCGGGACGCACCGTCAGGGTGGTGAACTTGGCCTGGCCCGGCGGTACTTCCAGTTCGGGCGGGCTGAGGACGAGCCGGGAGCGTTCGGTGGCGGACCGGGCGGTCACGTCGACCGTGACGGGGGTGTTGCCCCTGTTGTCGACGGCCACTTTGTGCCGTCCGCGCCAGGGGCTGTTCGACCCGGGAGGCACCAGCTCCGCGGTGACCTCGGTGAACGGCCCTATGGTCACGGTCCGTTCGAGGACGGACGGCTCACTGTGCTCGCTCGTCGGCACCACCCGCAGTCCGAGGGGTGTCTCTCCGGGGCTCACCTGTGAGCTGCGCGGCGGACGCAAGGTGACGGTGGCGGTGCCGGACGCACCCGGGTAGAGCGACAGACTCTCCGGTTCCACCGTGGTCCAGTCGGCGCACGGCCCCACCACTTCGAACCTGCACTCCTCAACGGTGGTCCCGGAGTTGAGCACCCGCACCGGAAGTTCAGCCGCACCCCCGGGCTCAACGCTGACGGAAGACTCGTCCACGCTCGCCGAAACAGTCATGCGGCGCACCGTAATGTCCGGTGTGACATACCGTCACCGGCCACACAGGAACACTTTCGGGCAATCGCGATGCCCATGGAGTCACCGCCAATTCCCTTGGTGAATCAGGGGCATTACTGTGGTTACTCGGTAAAGGGAGACCCATGTGAATGAAATGTGGACCCGTAACCATGAACTGACCATATTTCGACGGAGCTCTCCCACAGTCGCCCGAGGGGAGAGAGCGACGTGCTACAGATGAACGGAGATCGCATCACGGTTGCGCTGCGCGCCCAGGACCCGGTGTCGCAGGCCGGAGTGTCCAGTCAGTTACGCGCTCGCCCGGAAGTCAGGGTCGTCGACTGGGACGCACGGGACGACACGGATGTACCGCAGGTGGTGGTCGTCGTCCTCGACGTCCTCGACGATGTCGCGCTACGCGTGTTGCGCCAGATCCAGCGGACCAGTACCGCGCGGGGGGTACTGGTCACCACCCATATCGACGAGCAGCAACTGGTGAACGCGGCCGAGTGCGGGTTCGTCGGTGTCGTCCGCCGCGCCGAGGCGACCCCGGAACGCCTGGTCAAGGTGATCGGCTCGGTCGCGAGGGGCGAGGGCCGGGTCCCGCCCGACCTGCTCGGAAGCCTGCTCCAGCAGGTCGGCCGGCTCCAGGGCCAGGTGCTCGCACCCCACGGGCTGAACCTCACCGGATTCACCGCCCGCGAGATCGAGGTTCTGCGACTGGTCGCGGAGGGGTACGACACCGCTGACATCGCGGTGAAACTGTCCTATTCGGAACGGACCATCAAAAACGTCCTGCACTCCATCATGACCCGGCTGAATCTGCGGAATCGTTCCCATGCGGTGGCGTATGCCCTGCGCCAGGGGCTGATTTGAGTACGGGCCCGCGGTGCCGTTGCCCGTCGCCCGGCACCGCGCGCTGCCCCATGGGGCAGCCGGACCTTCCCGAAGGACTGGCTCGCGCCCCGCTGCGCGGTACAGGGCCGGCCCACGATGGTGGGAGTCCGAGTCGCCGATCGTGACCGTGGGGTGTTCCGTGGGTTCTGTACGGGGGTTCGTGCGCGGCGTACGAGGGTTACTGCGCCCTGCCCACGGAGTCCGGCGCTTCGGCCTGCCGGGCCCGCCCGCCGTCGCCCGGCCGCACGTCGTCACCGTCGGCGTGCTGACCACCGTACTGCTCCTGGTGGTCGGCACGGCCGTCACCGGGGTCACGGGCGTCGCGGGCGGTGCGCCGGCCGCGGTCCCGGGGTCGGCGGTGACCCCCGCCGTGGTGGACGAGCCGCTCGATCCCGGCGACTCGCTCACCGTGGACAAGGAGGTCAGCACGCCCGTGGTGCCGCCGCGGCCGGACATCGTGCTGCTGGTGGACGGCACCGGCAGCATGGACACCACCATCGAGGGGGTCCAGCGGGACCTCGCAACCATCACGGACCGGGTCCGCCAGGAGCAGCCCGACTCCCGCTTCGCCGTGGCGACGTACGGCGACCAAGAAGTCGACGGCGACCGGGTGTTCACGGTGCTGCAGGACCTCACGGACGATCTGACGGCCGTACGGGCGGGGGTCGGACGTCTCGACGCCACCCGCGGTGGCTTCAGCCCGGGACCCGCCGAGGACTGGATCAACGCGCTGTGGCAGATCGGCAACGGGGCGGCCGGCAGCTTCCGGGACAGCGCGAGCCCGGTCGTGGTCCTCGTCGGCGACGCGTCCAGCCACGACCCCAGCATGGGCCACACGCTCGCCGACGCCGTCAACGCCCTGCAGAACGTGGGCGCTCGGGTCATCGCGGTCGATGTGGAGACCGTTCTGGGCGACGGTCTGAACGGCAACGGCGACAACGGCAACGGCCCCGACGAGAACCGGGAGCCGACCCACGATCCCGACCAGGCCACCGGGGTGGTCGAGGCCACCGGCGGCCGTCTCTTCCAGGACATCGACCCGGACCGGGTGGCCGACACCATCGCCGCGGGCCTGACCAATCTGCCCACCACCGTCAGCCACCAGACGATCGGCTGCGATCCCGCGCTCACCGTCGCCCTGAGCCCTGCCGTGCGACAGGTGACGAGCGGTCAGACCGCCGCCTTCCAGGAGACCATCACGGTGGCGGACGACGCTCCGCAGGGCATGACCCTGAGCTGCACCGTCCAGTTCCTGCTGGACGGCAGGGCACCGGGCGGGGACCCGCCCCTCGACGTCCCACCCGCCCGCGCATTCCACGGCCAGCGGATCTCCCCCGGCGAAGACGCGCTCGGCGAGCCGGCCGGCCCGGACACATCGGCCTCCGGCGGTGTCGACGACTCCGGCGGCGGATCCGCTTCCGGAGGTGACGCCTCGGCCTCAGGAACCGTCGGCGGCGCCGCCGGTGGCACCGGCGGCGGGAGCGGAGGGCTCGTCGGAGCAACGGTCGGTGCCGTGACCGGCGGATCCGACGGCTGCGACGGTGGGGCCGTGGCCGGGACGGCGATCGGCGGCATCGGCGGCCTCGGCACCGGCGGTGGCGGGCTCATCGGCGGACTGTTCGGCGGCCTCGTCGGCGGCTCCGCCGGCTGCGGCGACGGCGCGAGCGACGGGAGCGGCGGCGAGATGAACGGCGGTTCGTCGGTAAGTGGTTCGTCGGTGAGCGGTTCGTCCGAGGGCGGGACGGCGGACGGCGGATCGGCCGCCGGGGCCGTCGGCGGGGCGGTCACCGGAACGGTCGGTGGGGCCGGCGATGACGACGGCGTAACGGGCGGCGCGGGCGGCGAGCAGGACGGCGGTCGGCACGGTGGGCAGGACGGCGGAGGAAACGACGGAAGCGATGACGGGGGCGACGGTCGCGACGACAGCGGCGGTGTCGGCGGAGCAGCCGCCCCCGAGGACTACCAGCAGCACATCACCATCACCGTCAACGACGTGACCGCTCCCGTCGTCACCGTCGTCGACCGCACCGTGGCAGCCACCGGCGCCGACGGCAGGGTCATCGACTTCACCGCCGCCGCCGTGGACGCGGTCGACGGCACCCTGCCCGTCACCTGCGACCCCGCGTCCGGCTCGCTCTTCCCCGTCGGCACCACCCAGGTCACCTGCACAGCGACCGACTCGTCCGGCAACACGGGCACCGGTACGGCCACTTTCACGGTCACCGCGGCCCCCGTGCCGAACGAGGCGGACATCGCCGTCCGGGCCTTCGTGTCCCCCGCCACCGCCTACACGGGCCTGACCACACGCGCCGACCTCGTCCTCACCAACGCGGGGCCGAGGACGGCGCGGAACGTCGTCCTCACCACCGCCTGGCCCGAGGGGAACGGCGCCGGCGACCGCACGCTGTCATCGCTCTCGAACTGCACCCGTGCCAGGCCCTGCACCATCGCGCCGGGCAGCCGCGTCACCGTCGCCCAGACCGCCGTCTACGACACCGCCCTGCGCGGCGAGGTGCACGCATCGGTCACCGGCTCACCGCGCGACCCCCGGCGGGCGGACAACACCGCCACCGCGCCGCTCCGCGTCCTGGAGCCCAGACTGACCGTCACCCCGGCGGTGGCCCGGCCCGGCGACGTGGTCCTCGCCCGCGGCGAGGACTTCCCGCCCGGCCGCACGGTCGCCCTCACCTGGAGCCGCGGCATCACGGCGGCACAGTCTCCCGTACGGGTCGGCCGGGACGGCACCTTCGAGGCGCAGGTACCGGTCCTGCGCAAGGACCAGCTGGGCCCGCGCGTGCTCCGCGCCCGGGTACCGGCGCTGGACCGGCTGCACCGCCCGAAGGAGGACGTGCTGATCGTGCGGCGCAGCCTCCAGCCGCCGGACTTCGCGGGCCGACGGTGAGGGGCGCGCCGTGATCCACGAGGTCGACGAGGCACTGCGCGCGCTGTTCCGCACCGACGCCCTGGCGGGCGGCCAGGTGACGGTGGTCTTCGACGCCCCCACCCGCGACTGGGCCGCCAAGGTCAACGCCCCCACCGTCAACCTGTATCTGTACGACATCCGGGAGGACATGCGCCGCCGTGAGCGCGGCCTGCTCAACGAGTACGACGAGCAGGGCGCCATCGTGGCCAGGCGCCGCCCGCCCCGGTTCTTCAAGCTGTCGTATCTCATCACCGCGTGGACCAAACGCCCGGAGGACGAACACCGTCTGCTCTCGTCGCTGCTGTCCTGCCTCCTGAGGTACGAGGCGCTGCCCGCCGAACGCCTCACCGGCACGCTGGCCGAGATCGGTGTGTCCGTCCCCATGACGGTCGCGCTGCCGCCGCCCGAGGACCGGTCGTTCGCCGACGTGTGGAGCGCGTTGGGCGGAGAACTCAAGCCGTCGCTGGACCTGGTGGTGAGCGTGCCGGTCACCGAGTCCCCGGTCTACCCGGCGGGCCCGCAGGTGGGCGAGGAAGGGGTGCGGCTCGGCTTCGGCGAGACTCCCCCGGCCGAGCCGCCGCCCACCGCCCCGGCCCAGCGGACACCGGGCGGTGCGAACCTGCCGGTGTACGGGGCGCGAAGGGGCGGCATCGCGTCGCGTGTGGCGGAAGAACACCCGGAATGACGGCCCCCACCGGGCCGGCGGAATCGGCCGCCACGGACGAGAGCCTGCGCCACCTCCTCGACCGCACGATCCTCGTCGAGCAACGCGTACGGCGGGCGGTCCACGCCCGGCAGCTCGGCGATCCGGCCCCCGACGACGCCTTCCGCGGCCTGTACCTGAGCGACGAGACGATCCACCGCCTCCTGGAACACGGCCGCCACCTCACGGTCACCGCCCCCGACGACACAGACACGGCCTTCCTGGCCGAAGCGGAGTCACGCGCCGACGCCGCCGAAGCGGCAGGCCACCCCACCCGGCTACGCACCCTTGCCCGCGACTTCGGCCTCTCCGCCCTGGATACCGAGATCCTGCTGATCGCGCTGGTCCCGGACCTGGACGACCGTTTCGAGCAGTTCTACGGCTACCTCAACGACGACGTCACCCGCCGTCGCCCCACGACCGGTCTCGCCCTCGGCTTGTGCGGCCTGCCCGCGGCCGACGCGGGAGCCAGAGCACGCCTGTCGCCGCAGGCACCGCTACGGGCCGGCGGTCTCCTCCTGGTCGAGGAGCTAGACCGCCCTTTCCTCGCCCGCGCGCTCCGCGTCCCCGACCGGGTCACGGCCCACCTTCTGGGGGACGACACCCCCGATCCGCGCGTCGTGGACGTTCTGGTCCCCTGGCAGGACGTCCCCGATGTCGGCGACCCGTCCGGACTCACCCGTGCCCTCGCCGCCGGGGTCCCGCTCGCGTACCTCCGCGAGGAACAGGGCGGCGCGGGGACGGCGCTGGCGGCCTGCGCCCTGATGCGCGCGGGCTACGGCGTGCTGGGCGTCGACCTCGACCGCCTGACCCGCGACCCGAACCCCACCGAGGCGGTACGCGTCCTGGCCCGCGAGGCCCGGCTCACCGCCTCGGGGTTGGTGTGCGCACCGCTCGACGCTCTGGCCCGGGAGCCGGACAAGACGGAGATCAGCCGCCTGGTGACAGACGTCCCGGTCCCCGCCGTCCTGATCGGCCGGGTGCCGTGGGACGCGGCGTGGTCGTCCCGCCCGCCCCTGCTCCTGCACGCCCCACGCGTGGAACCAACGGCGCGGGCGGCACTGTGGACAGACGCGTACCCCGCGCCCGTCCCGCCGGGCCTGAACCTCACGCACCTCCTCTCCCCCTTCCTCCTCGCCCCGGAGCAGATCGCCCACGCCGCCCGCGCGGCCGCCCAAACCGCCACGCTGGACGGCGGCACGCTCCGCCCGGACCACATACGCGCCGGCGCCCGCTCCCAGAACGCGGCGGGCCTGGACCGGCTGGCCCGCCGCACGGAACCGGCGGTGACATGGTCCGACCTGGTGCTGCCCGCCGACACGCACGCCCAGCTCCGCGAACTCACGGCCCGAGCCCGCCATCGCGACCAGGTGCTGGGCGAATGGGGCATGCGACCGGGCGGCGGCCGGGGCAGGGGCGTGACGGCCCTGTTCGCGGGCGACTCGGGCACCGGCAAGACGATGTCGGCCGAAGTGATCGCCGCGGATCTGGGTCTCGACCTCTACACGGTCGACCTGGCGACGGTCATCGACAAGTACGTGGGCGAAACGGAGAAGAACCTCGAACGCATCTTCTCCGAGGCGGCCGGCATCAACGGCGTACTCCTCTTCGACGAGGCCGACGCGATCTTCGGCAAGCGCTCGGAGGTCAAGGACGCGCACGACCGCTACGCCAACGTCGAGAGCGCGTACCTCCTCCAGCGGATGGAGACCTTCGACGGTCTTGCCGTCCTCGCCACCAACCTCCGCGCCAACCTGGACGACGCGTTCACCCGCCGCCTGGACCTGGTCATCGACTTCCCGCTCCCCGACACCGCCCACCGCCGCGCCCTGTGGGACCGCTGTCTGGCCCCGATCCTCCCCGGCGCCACGGACCTGGACCTGGACTTCTGCGCGGAGTCCTTCGAACTGTCGGGCGGCAACATCCGCTCGGTGGCGGTGACGGCCGCCTACCTGGCCGCCGAGTCGGGCAGCCCGGTGACGATGGCCGACCTGATCCACGCGGTACAACGCGAGTACCAGAAACTGGGCCGCCTGACCCTGGCATCGGAGTTCGGCCCGTATCTGCCACTGCTGACGGGCTGAGCCCTCAAGCAGCCGCACGGGCTCGACGGGCCGCTCTTTCCGATCGAGTCAGCCGGACTCCCACCGGGAAAGTCGATCATCCAGCCGGACCGTCAACTCACTGTAGTCATTCTCCGGGAAATTCTCTTCCAGGAAATTAATCGCCTTTCGCAACTCAAGACCGATCGCTTCAAAATTGTAGTGTTCAGGCGGCACCTCGGCGAAAAGGTACTGCCAGTAATAGACTCCGCGAGTCAGCAAAAGGAAGTCCATATAATCACTGTAACCGATGTCCAACTTGATGCTTCCATAGGTGACATTGAAATACCACACCTCCGGATCCTGAACTCCGTCCTGCAATCGGAGTGCGGAGAACGTGCCGACTCCACCACTGAATTGGCTATCAAATACGCGAAATTCCGAATGGAGCGCCAGTTCATCCTCCGACCAACCGTCCTGCTGCAGCCATGCCGGAGCACCCCCCACAATGGCGTCCAGAAGCTGGACCAGGTAAAACTCTCCACCCAGGGATCCATATTCGCCTGAACCTCGCCAATGGAGGCCCAGACCGTTATAGCGGTGGAATGACCGCTTCAGCGACGGGTCGAGCGTGATCCCGTTTAGCTGCCGTAGTAGATCGAACGCCGCGTCCGCGTTGTTCAGGAATTCCCCGAGCGGCCCCTGTTCCTGCCCCAGAACTCGAATGTTAGGGCAGTTTCCGATCTCGTCGATCATGTTGAGCAGCTTTGCTTCGTACGCCAACAGCACAGGTTCACATCTCCTTCGGGTGACAGGCTCGTCCACATCAGTCCCAGCGAATCAGGCCTCGGGATTGCAAATCGATGAACTTGCTTGCCAGGCTCGGAAATCTCCCAGTCAGGTCAGTGATACCGGCGTAGGGTCTTCCGTCCTTGACGAGCTGGGCAATCTGGCTCTTCTTCGGCAGGCCGAGCCAGGTCGCCACCGCCGTAGCGCCTTCCACATTTATCCGGAGGCGAGACACGGTCGGCGGATCCTGATCGTCGGAGAATGAACCGCTTACAGCCTTTTCCTCCCATTTCCCCTGCCGCCTCTCGTACCCACCCCACTCGACTCCGAGGGAATGCGGGAATGCATCGTCCGGAAACTCTCCGTTAGGGCTTTCATAAAACGTGAGATCCGTGATTCGATACCAGATGATCTTCTCATCACCGCCTCGGAGCGCCACCTTGGCCGGATTCTCGGCGGCGCGCAGGAACAACGGGTTGTTTGTGAACCCGCGGGCCGGTACGAGGTTTGAATCGGTGGCGTGCCCTCCAAGGAAATCCGGAAGGAGATGCATTTTCACCCAAGCGGTTCTGTTACTGCCCTTGTTGAGGCCGGCACTGTCCACGTGATCCCAGCCCCTGAGATCTCCTTCATGTGCACTGGACGGGGTGCCCCTCGATTTATTGTTGATATAATGCGCCGTGAATTTCTCCGCCCGCACGTTGTCGACGAACGGCGGCAGCACAGGAGCCGGTATCGGGGCAATCGAACTCGGATCATGGTCCGCCAGTGCTTGTGACAGTCTGTCGAGCTTGTTGACCAGGTCCGCGAGATTCCGCTGCCTCGCCGCGCCGGTACTGCCGTCCAGGGCGGATTGCGCAGCCGTGACCTCCGCATGGCTGCTGACTGCGTTCTCGTGAGCCCGCTCCTGCTGTTCACGCTCGCTGGATTCCTCGCTGCTCTTGATTGCCGCAGGCCATGTATCACTGAGAAACTCACGCACGTCGCGAGGTTCACTGTGCAGAAGGAGTTTCGCCCCGGACTTGTTCTCGGAAAAGGCAAGAAGGTGCCCTTCTCCCGCCTTGTTCCGAAACCTCGCCTTCGGCAACCGTATCAGCCCATCCTGCTCACCCTTCTCGCCGTTCTCACGCCGCCCATCCCCTTTCTTTTTCTGGTCCTTCTTTTTCGTTTTGCTCCAGAGCTTCTTTCCGAATTGAGCAATCTTGGCGGCGATCTTGTCGATGGCGCGGTTGACCGGGCGTGAGACCTTCTGGAAGACCTGTCTGATCTTGTTGGCCAGGCCTCCGATGCCCAGCAGGGAGGCCAGCAGGCCGATCAACAGGGGGATGCTTGCCGCCAGCGCCGTCTCGACCATCTTCGGGACGCCCGCCGAGCCACCGCCCGCGATGGCGATCACCGCGTCCAGGACCGCGTTCACGAACTCCACGATCTGGGCGCCCTGCGTGACGATGAACGTGACGATGTCGATGATCGCCTTGACGGCGCGGACGAAGGCCGACGCGGGGTTCAGCAGAGACAGAATCCATGTGATGCCCGCGACGATGACCGTCGGAATCAAGTAGGACTTGAGTTCCTCCAGGATCGTGGACTTCAGGTCGCCCACCTCGGCCTGGATCTCCTTCGTCGCTCCGGCCGGCCCCTCCGTCGCCAGCGCCTTCGCGACCGGCACCGACTGCTCGACCTTCGTCATCGCCTGGTCGGGGACGCCCTTGCGGGTGATGCGGGCCCTGATGTTCGCCCAGGTCAGGCCCAGCAGGGAGGCGATGATCTGGATGATCCCCTTGAGGTCGAACCTCGACGGTATCTCTATGCCCGCCTTCACCGATGTGCCCAACAGCCATGACACCAGGCCGGATTGGAGGTGGGTGGCGATGTTCGACAGGAACTGCTGCAGGCCCGCGCCGACCGAGCGGACCAGGTTCCCCAGGAAGCCGATCGGGTCCTTGATGATCTTGGTGATCGCGCTCGCGGCCTTGGCCAGGACGCCCATCAGGAGGTCCTTGAGTTCCTTGATGGTCTGGATGACGCCCACCACCGCGTCGACCGCCTTCTGGACCAGGCCCTTGTTCGCCTCCTGGAGTTTCTTGATCTCCTCGTCCACCGCGTTCAGGGCCTGCGTGTACTTCTGCGCCAGGCTCTGGACCAGTTCCTGCGACTTGTCGTCGACCTCCGATTCGAGGTCGTCGAACTTGCCCGCGAAGTCCTGCGCCGCCTCCTCGCCGAACTGCTTCAGGTCCGCCGGGAGTCTGTCCACCTCCGTCTTCAGGTCCGCGCGGCCCTGGGAGATGCGGGCCTTGGCCCTGCCCAGCTCCTTGCCGATCGTGTCGGCGATGGACGAGATGACACCCTGCATCAGACCCACGTACAGCTTGCGGGACTCCTGGAAGAGCTGATTCGCCTCCTCCGGCATACCCGCGATCTTGTCCTTGGCCCACTTGGCCGGGCCCCAGAAGCCGCCGTAGCGCTTGTCCTTGTACTCCTTCATCCGGCGCTTCTGGTCCGTGTTGAAGGCGTCCCGGGCCTTCTTCTCGCCCTCCTCGAACTGCTTGTCGACCTTGCCGTCCAGACCGTCCAGGATCTCCTTGACATCCCTCTGCGTCGCGTCGAAGACCTTCTGGAGCTTGGCCGTGACCTCCTCCCGCTTCTGTTCGTCCTTCGACTTCGTCTCGCCCTTGCCGCCGTCCACCTCCTTGCCCGCCGCGCCGCGCTTGGCGGTCAGCGCCGCCATGGCCGTCGCCCCGGCCGCCGCCGCGCCCGCCTTCGCCGTCGACAGCTGCTGCTTCTCGCCCGCGCGGGCCTGTGCCGGGGCCGTCGCCGAGTGCTGTTCGGCCTTCTTCTTCTCCCCCAGCGCCCCGGTGAACTGCGGCTCGTTGCTCTTGGCCAGCTGCTCCTCGGTGACGTCGGCTTCCGCCATCTGCCGGTCGGTCTGCTTCGGGCCCTCGGAGAAGTCCGTGACCTCCGGCGGCTGTGGTCGCGGTGTCGCGTCCGCCGCGTTCGGGGCACCCGGATTCGCCGGCGGCTGGTCCGGCTGCATCGGGGTTACTTGTTTCTCCTTGGCCTCGGACGTGTCGGGAGCCGCTGTCGTCGTGGTCTCGATGTCCTTGGCCGAGGACTCCTTGCCGTCGGTGACCTTGCCGTCGACCGCGCCCTTGATCTCGTCCGCCTTGCCCGAGCCGGCGAACTTGTCTGCCTCGTCCAGGTTCTTCGGCGCCTGTTTGTCGATCGCCTCGTTCACCGCCGCGATGAACGCCGCCTTGTCGAACTCCCCCGGCTCGGCCGCGTTCATCTTCTCGGCGTTGGCCACCTTGCCCTGTGCCTGCTTGTCGTCGGGCGGGGCCTTCGCCGCGCCCTGCGCGGAACGGGACTCGGTGGTCGCGGCCCTGTGCCGGGCCAGCTTCTGTTTCTTCGCGGCGATGTCGGCGTTCACCTTGCGCATGCCCGGCGCCTGGGACGGTGGCGGCTTCACCGGAGCCGTGTAGCGCTGGGCCACCAGATGGGCGACCGCCGCGTTGCCCGCCGCGCCCTGAAGGCGTTGCAGGCTCCGTGGGGTCAGGCCCCCGGCGCCCGAAGGCCGCGCCGGGGCCGTCGCCTGCTCGGGTGCGGGCACCGGTGTCCGTTCCGGCGCCGGGCTCGCGGACCTGGCGGACGCCGCGGACCTGGCGGGTGCCGTGGGCTTGGCGGGCTTCTCCGACGCGGCCTTCACCGCATCACCCGGTCTGCCGGATGACGACGGCGTGGGGCCCTGGCGCGCGGCACGTCCGCAACATGTCTGTCAGAGTGCGGGGTCCGGTGGGGTGGTCACCCCGGAAGCCGGGGTAGTGCCGAGGGCAGAGATCGCTGCCCCATAGGGAGGCCGGTCCGCTGCACCTTGGGGCAAGGACGTCTGTACTCCGGTGCGGCCGAATGCCCTGTCCCGCGGTTCCTGTGCCCGGCAACAATCGCTCTCGCTTCCCCGGTCAACCTGGTCAACTGGTCGACCTGGTCGAGGAGACCCGGTCAAGAGGAGTGGTATGCCGTCGTACCTGTCCCCGGGCGTCTACGTCGAAGAGGTGGAATCCGGGTCACGTCCGATCGAGGGGGTCGGGACCTCGGTCGCCGCCTTCATCGGCTTCGCTCAGAAGGGTCCGTTCGACGAGCCGACCCTCATCACCAACTGGACCCAGTTCACCGGCGTCTTCGGCGACTTCGTCGAGGGGACCTACCTGGCCTCGGCCGTCTACGGGTACTTCGCCAACGGTGGCGGAATCTGCTATGTCGTCCGGATCGGCGGCGCTGAGGCGGGTCCGGCGGGGAAGGCCGAGGGGCCGGCGCGGGCGAGCGCCGAGCGGGTGGGGACCACCGCGCAGCTCGGCCCGTACTCCGTGCGGGCGCTGCCCGGCGTCACGGGAGAGATCACCGTCGAGGTGGCGGAACCCGAGGGCGAGGATCCGCCCCAGGATGTCTTCACCTTGATCGTTAAGCGGGACGGACAGGTCGTCGAGACGTACCCTTCCGTGACCACCAAGCGCAGCAAGGACAACGTGGCCACCCAGGTCCGGGCCCGGTCGCAGCTCATCCGGCTGGAGGAACCCGGCAAGGGGGCCGCGCCGGCCCGGCCCGAGGTTCAGTCGGTGACGCTGGCGACGGCGCCCGGTGCCGGACCGGGCGGCGGGGTCGTCGGGGTGCCCGACGCGCTGTCCGCCGACTCCTACGTCGGCGATCCCGAACAGCGCACCGGGTTCGGCGGGCTGGAGGCGGTCGAAGAGGTCACGATGGTGGCCGCACCGGATCTGATGAGTGCGTACCAGCGGGGGGCGCTGGACCTGGAGACGGTGATCTCCGTGCAGCGCGGGCTGATCACCCACTGCGAGGCCATGGGCGACCGGATCGCGATCCTCGATCCGCCGCCCGCCCTGAGCCCGCGCCAGATCAAGACGTGGCGGGAGGAGACGACCGGTTTCGACTCCCGGTACGCCACGCTCTACTACCCCTGGATCAAGGTGTTCGACCCGGCCGTCGGCCGTGACGCCTTCGTGCCTCCGAGCGGGCACGTCGCGGGCGTGTGGGCGCGCAACGACGAGACCCGCGGGGTGCACAAGGCGCCGGCCAACGAGGTGCTGCGCGGCGCGGTCGGTCTGCAGACGCAGATCACCAAGGGGGAGCACGACCTGCTCAATCCCATCGGGCTCAACTGCATCCGTGCCTTTCCCGGCCGCGGCATCCGGGTGTGGGGCGCGCGCACGCTCGCCGACGATCCGTCGTGGCGTTACCTCAATGTGCGGCGGCTCTTCAACTACCTGGAGGAGTCGATCCTCGCGGGCACCCAGTGGGTGGTCTTCGAACCGAACGACGACGCGTTGTGGGCCCGTATCCGGCGCACCATCTCGGCGTTCCTGGTCAACGAGTGGCGCAAGGGCGCCCTGTTCGGGCTGACGCCGGACGAGGCGTTCTATGTGAAGTGCGACCGCGAGACCAATCCTCCGGAGTCGATCGAGGCCGGTCAGGTCATCTGTGAGGTCGGGGTGGCCCCGGTCAAACCGGCGGAGTTCGTGGTGTTCCGGCTCGCCCAGCTCTCGGCGGGGTCGGGCGGGATCGACGAGTGACGCCACGGCCCGCGGGGCCGCCAGGACCGACCGGACCGCAGCATTAGGAGGCTGGCATGCCGCTCCCCGAACTCGACAGTTCCGTAGGACATTCCTTCGGCCTCGAATTCGACAGCGTTCTCATCAGGCAGATCACCGAGGTCAGCGGCCTGAAGATGGAGCAGGACGTCATCGAGTTGAAGCAGAACACCGCCGACGGCAAATACGCCATCAAGAAACTCCCGGGCCGTCCCAAGGCCGGTGAGGTCACCGTCACCCGCGGTCTGACGGAGGACAACAGCTTCGAGCAGTGGGTCAAGGATTCCCGGTTCGGGAAGATGACCAACGCCCGCCGTAACGGCTCCATCATCGTCTACGACTACGAGGGCATCCCGATCAAGCGCTACAAGCTGATCAACGCGTGGCCCAAGTCGTTGGAGATCAGCACCCTCAAGGCCGGAGACACCTCCGTTCTCACCGAGAAGCTGTCCATCACCTACGAGAGCGTGGAAGTCGACTGATGCGGCGGACGATCGCGACGCCGTCCGCCGCCGAGCCCGGGGCCGCGGCGGCGGACCGGGCCGGGCATGTCGACACCCTGCGCACCGAGTTCGCCTTCGAACTGCCGCGCGGCTACGTGGACGATTCGGGGACCGTGCACCGGGCCGGGGTCATGCGGCTCGCGACCGCCCGCGACGAGCTGGTCCCGCTCCGGGACGACCGGGTACGGGAGAACTCCGCTTATCTGTCCGTGGTGTTGATCTCCCGGGTGCTCGTGCGGCTCGGCTCGATCGAGGACGTCCACCCGGGGATCGTCGAGGACCTGTTCGCCTCCGATCTCGCCTTCCTCCAGGACTTCTACCGCCGTATCAACGCCGAGGGGCACACCCGTGCCGCGGTCACCTGCCCCTCGTGCCAGGAGAGCTTCGCTGTGGACCTGTCCGGCGGTGGTCGCCTGGGGGAATCATGACGTACGCGGCCGACCGGCTCCACGAGGAAGTCGCGTACCTCGCCTATCACTTCCACTGGTCACTCGACCAGATCCTCGACCTTGAACACCCGGACCGGCTGCGGTACGTCCAGCACGTCGCCCGGCTCAGCGAAGGGTGACCCGGATGGGATGGCTGTCCTGGCCGGCCGGCCGACGCGGACGTGGCCGGCACGGCGACGGTGCACGGGGCCACGCCGCCGCGCAGGCGCCGGAGACGGGCCGTGCGCCGGTGCGGGCCGCCGAGTGGCGTGAGGTGCCGCCGCTCCAGCGCACGGTGGGCGCTCCCGACCTGGTCACGAATCCGGTGGGGTTCCGTGGTTCCCTGGACACCTGGCGGGACGCGTCCTTGCGCATCCCGCTCGGTCACCTGGTCAGCCCTCAGGCTCCGTCCGGTCTTGGCCATGGTCTGGCCACACCGGCCGCGCGGGAGGAGACACCGGCGGTCGGCCGCGAGGTCCGCGCCGACACCGCGCGCCGGGCACGGCAGTCGAACCCGCCGGTGCAGCGAGAGGCGGAATCGGGCACCGCGGGCACGGGGGCCGCGGCCTCGGTCGCGCCGCTGGTCGCGGCCCGCCCACCGGACATGCGGGTACGCCGGCTCACCGCTGTGCCCGTCGACGCCGCGCGCCCCGACCCACCCGTGCCCCTGCCGTCGTCACCGCCGTCCGCCCGGCCATCGCCGTCACCGTCGGCGGCACCGGTCCAGCGGGCCGCCGCGGCCGACCGCACCCGCCCACACACCTTCGGTCTCGGGGAGCCGCTGGCCGAACTGCCGTTCACCGCCCGGCGGGAGGACGCCGCCGGCGCCCCGCCGCCATCGGACGAGCCCGGCGCCGTCAGCCCGTGGCCCGACAGTCCGTCGGGTGACCCGACCGCCGGGCCGCTGCTCTTCGACGACCCGCTCGTCGTGCGCACGGCAGACACCCGTCCGCTGCCGGAGCCGAGGTCCGACGGCACCCCGGTACGGATTCAGCGGGCCGCCGCCGACGGGACACCGGCGGCACCCGGACCCCGCCCGGTGAGCGGGCCGCTGGCGCCGCTCGTCGCGCAGCGCTCGGTGCCGCTGTTCTCCGGTGTGCGGCCACCCGACGCCGGCGACGCGTCGAGCGAAGCCGGGCAGCAGGTCGTCGTACCGGTGCGCTGGTCACGGCCCGCTGACGGGTACCGGACCGAGGGCACCGGCGCCCCCGCGCAGGGAGCACCGGCCGGCACTACCGTGGACTCGGTGCGGTCCGTGCCGGTGCCGGCCGCCCAGCGGTCCGTCGCCCCGGCCGCCGCGCTCCCTCCCCGGCAGGCCGCCGCACGCCCGGCCGCAGCCGCCGTGCCCCGGTCGCCGGTGCCGGTCGACACCGGCTCCGTGGCCGTCGCCGCCGGGGTGGCACAGCGCATGGCCGACGGTTCCGTCGTCTTCCGGCCGCCGTCCGCCGCACACATGCCACCGGTTGCCGCCGCCGCGCCGGCGTCCCCGCAGCCGTACGCCTCCATGCCGCCTACTGCGTCCGTCCAGCGCGCCCGAGCCGCCGCATCCACCGAACCCGGTCGCTCCATCCGGTCTGTCCGGTTCGTCCCGTCCGTGCAACGCGACGTCGAGACCACCCCGCCGGATCCTCCCGCTCCCCTGGATCCGCCGGTCCCGCCCGACCTGCCCGATCCGCCCGCCCCGTCGTCACCGGATCCCGTCACCGGCGACTCGGCCACCGCACCGGCCGCCCCCGGGGAGCAGACCGGCGAGCCCGGCCCCGGGGGCCCGTCGAAGGTGGACGACGCACTGGTCCGCGCCCTGTTCGCCCCGCTCAGCCGGCTGCTCAAGGCGGAGCTGCGGCTGGACCGGGAACGGGCCGGACACCTGATCAACACCAGGCACTGACCAGGCACTGACCAGGCACTGACCAGGCTCCGAGAAGCCACCGACCGTGTGCGGACAGCACGGACCGAACACAGAGGAGGGACGGCATGGCCGTGACCGACGATCCGGCGGTCAGCGTCTGCTTCGTCGTCACCGTGGACGGCATCGAACTCGGCTCGTTCAACACCTGCGAGGGCCTGGGCTGCGAGGTCGTGCTCGAACAGCGCGAGGAGGGCGGCAACAACATCCATCTGTGGCAGCTGCCCACCCGCCTGAAGTACCCGAACATCAAGCTGTCCAGGCCGCTGACCCGGGAGACCGAAAAGGTGGCCAAGTGGTTCGCCAGCATGACCACCGGGATCAGACGCAGGACGGCGCACATCGAGGCACGCACCGGGGACGGACGGCCGGTGGCGAAGTGGGGGCTGCTGGAGGTGGTGCCGGTGCGCTGGACGGGGCCGGCGTTCAATCCGGAATCCCCCAAGGTGGCCATGGAGACGATCGAGATCGCCCATCACGGCTTTGTGACGATGGAGGACTGACCCGTGGGTTCTCCGGTGGCGTTCAGCTCGGCGGGCGCGGGGGCGGCCGCCGCCCAGGGGGGCGGGGCCCGGCCCAAGCTGGAGCACGCGTACCTGGAGCTGCGTACTCCGCCGCCGGGCGGGAGCCTGACGCCCGGCGGGCCGTGCGGGCGGATCGACTTCCAGTTCAACCCCAAGGAGCTGTCCCTGACGAAGGCGGCGGCCTGGAAACGCACTCCGGCGAAGGGCGCGAAGAGCGCGGGGCCGCCGGAGTACCAGGGGCCGCAGCCCAGCAAGCTCACGGTGGAGATGTTCTTCGACGCGAGCGACACCCAGGACACCAGCGTGGTGACCGCGGTGGAGAAGCTGTTCGCGTGCTGTGTGCCGACGAGCGAGACACGACAGCAGCAGCGGTCCTCACCGCCCTGGGTGGTGTTCCACTGGGGCGGGCTCACCGGTTTCCCCGGTTACGTCAGCCAAGTGCAGGCGAAGTACACCCTGTTCACCACGTCCGGCGTGCCGATCCGGGCGGTGTGCCAGGTGACCATGGAGGAGATCAGCGGGGAGACTCCGGGGCAGAACCCGACCTCGGGCGCCCTGCACGCGCGGCGTGTGCACCGGGTGCGCACCGGGGACACGCTGGCGCTGCTGGCCTGGCGTGAGTACGGCGACCCGGCCGCCTGGCGGGCGATCGCGGAGACGAACGGGATCGACGATCCGATGCGCCTGCCCGAGGGCCGTGAGCTGCTGCTCCCGGCGCTGGACGAACTGGAGCGGACGCAGGGACGGCACGGCACGGGCGGCGGTCACGGCGACGGACACGACAGGGATCGGTGAGGCGAGCGTCATGGTCAATCAGAGCGTCGCCAAGTCCCTGGTGGTGGAGTTCGGCGGCCGTCCGCTTTCCACGGCCCTGGCGAACACCCTGGTCGAGGGGTATGTGGACGACAGCCGTACCCTGCCCGACCTGTTCCTGCTGCGGTTCCGCGACCCCAGCCGGGTCCTGCTGGACCACACGGGGGTGCGGATCGGTACGCAGGTGCGGCTGCTGGCCGGCGCCGACGGCGGACCGTCGCCGCGTCCGCTGCTGACCGGGAGCGTGACGGCGCTGGAGGTGGAGATCGATGACACCGGGACCTACACCGTGGTGCGGGGTCTTGACGAGTCCCATCGTCTCTTCCGGGGCCGCCGGGTGGCGGGCTACCAGAACATGACGTTGGCGGACATCTGTGTCCAGGTGGCACGGCGGGCCGGGCTGAAACCGGGCACGATCGACGTGGCGGGCCCCGTGCTGGAACACGTGGCGCAACCCAACGTCAGTGACTGGGAGTTCCTCAGCTCGCTGGCCGATCAGGCGGGTGTCCAGGTTTTTGTGCGGGATGGCCGGCTCCATGTGTCGAGGCCGACCGAGGCGGGCGGCGCCCCCGACACCTCCGCCCGCGCCGACCGCAATCCGCTGGTCCTGGAGATGGGTGACAACCTGCTGCGCTGCCGGGCCGGGGTGTCCGCCGCCGAGCAGGTCTCGGCGGTGGAGGTGCGCGGCTGGGACGTACGGGCCAAGCAGCCGCTGATCGGCCGCGCCGACGCGGGCTCCGCGGCGACGCTGGAGCTGGGGGTGACGGCGGCCGAGGTGGCACGGCCGTTCGGCGAGGCCGACTTCCTGGTGTCGGACGCGCCGTACGGGGACCAGGCCCAGGTGGACCAGGCGGCGAAGGCGCTCGCCGCCCGGATCGCGGGGTCGTTCGCCGAACTGGAGGCGGTGATCCGGGGAAACCCGGAGGTGCGGGCGGGTGGCGCGGTCACCCTGGCCGGGGTCGGCGCCCCCTTCGAGGGCCGGTACACCGTGACGTCGTCCCGGCACGTGTTCGATCCGGTGCGCGGCTACGAGACCTGGGTGACGGTCTCCGGTCAGCAGGAACGCTCGCTGTTCGGGCTGACCGGCGGCACGGGAACCGGCACGGGGGCGGGGGCCCGGTGTTCGGGGCTGGCGAACGGCACGGTCACGGACACCAAGGACCCGGAGGGCCTGGGCCGGGTGAAGGTCCGGTTCCCGTGGCTGTCCGACGAGTACGCGAGCGACTGGGCGCGCACCGCGCAGGCGAGCGGCACCGGCGGCGGGGAGGCGTTCATCCCCGAGGTCGGCGACGAGGTGCTGGTCGGGTTCGAACAGGGCCATCTGGACCGTCCCTACGTCCTCGCCGGGCTCTACAACGGGCAGGACAAGCCGGGCGGCACCGGCGGCGGGTCGGCGCGGGGCGCCGGTCCGCAGGCGGACGAGGGTGCCGGGGCGGTCGACCCCACCAGCGGAGCCGTCACCAAGCGTGCCTTCGGTGCCCGCAGCGGCGACCGGCTGGAACTGCTGGATGCCGCGAACGGACCGCAGGGCGTACGGCTGTCGACGGGCGACGGAAAGCTGAGGATCAGCCTCGACCGCCGGGGCACCACGGTCGTGGTGCACAGCGACGGCACGGTGGAGATCGAGGCGAAGGAACAGGTCTCGATCAGCGCGGGCAGCGGGGTCGCGCTGGACGCGGGCGGCGGAACGCTGGAGCTGACCGGCGACTCGGTCCGGCTCACCGCCCGTACCGGCGTCCAAGTGGACGGCGGCAACGGCCCGCTGAAGCTCGCCACGGGCGGCACGGTGGAGGTACAGGGCAACCAGGTGGCGGTGGGCAGCACCACCCGGACCGAACTCAGGGGCGGCAACACCCTGTCCGTGAACGCGCCTCTCGTACGCATCAACTGAACCGCGCCGCAAGCAACTCACCGTCAGGAACCGCAGGAACGTGACGAACCAGGCAGGGGGCACAGCACATGCCAGCAGCCGCACGCGTCGGCGACCCCACCGGGCATCCCGGGGTGGTCGGCCCGCCCGGAGAGCCCACCGTGCTGATCGGCGGGCAGCTGGCGGCCACCGTGGGCACCCCGCACCAGTGCGCCTCACCCGCCGCGCACGCCCCGTCCGCGATCGTCGCACCCGGCAGTTCCAGCGTGCTGATCGGCGGTCGGCCCGCGGCCCGGGTGGGTGACACGGCGGGCTGCGGCGCGCCGATCACGGCCGGGTGCCCGACCGTGCAGATCGGAGGACAGGGCTGATGAGCCGTCAATTCATCGGTGCGGGCTGGGCCTTCCCGCCCCGCACGGACGCCACCGGCGGTATAGCGCTGGTCAGGGACGAACGGGAGATCGAGGAGTCGATCCGGCTGGTCCTGGCCACCTCGCCCGGCGAGCGTCCGATGCGCCCCGAGTTCGGCTGCGCGCTCGGCGACTATGTGTTCGCGCCCGCGGACGCCGGCACGGCCGGGCAACTCGCCTACGAGGTGCGACTGGCGCTGGAGCGGTGGGAGCCGCGGATCGAGGTGGCGGACGTCGCCGTACGGTTCGACGAGGCGGACAACGGGGTGCTGTACATCGTCATCGGCTATGCGGTACGCGGCACCAACGACCCGCGCAACCTCGTCTTCCCGTTCTATGTGATCCCGGACGGCGAGAGTACGGGCGGGGGATCCCGGTGACGCTCCCCAGCCCCGATCTGGACGACCGGCGTTTCCAGGGCCTGGTGGACGAGGCCAAACGACTGGTGCAGCAGCGCTGTCCCGAGTGGACCGACCACAATGTGTCGGACCCGGGAGTCACTCTGATCGAGGCGTTCGCCACCATGGTCGACCAGCTCGTCTACCGGCTCAACCGGGTACCGGAGAAGAACTATCTGACCTTCCTCGACCTCATCGGCGTACGGCTGTTCCCCCCGACGGCCGCCCGTACCGAGGTCACGTTCTGGCTGTCCGCGCCGCAGCCCGACACGGTGCGGGTGCGGGCGGGTACGGAGGTCGCCACGGTGCGCACCGAGACCGAGGAGGCGGTGGTGTTCACCACCGGCCGGGACCTGTCGGTGGTGCCGTGCGAGCTGTCCCATCTCGTCACCTGGCCGGCCGACGGCAACGCCGCCGACCGGTCCGAGGAGTTGGCGCTCGGCCGTGATGTGCCGTGCTTCAGCGCCGCGCCCGCCGCCGGGGACTGCCTCTGTTTCGGGCTGTCCGCCCCGGTGCCGGGCTGTGCGGTGGTGCTGCGGCTGGACTGCCGGGTGGACGGCGTCGGTGTCGACCCGCGCCGCCCGCCGCTGCGGTGGGAGGCGTGGGACGGCGCGGCCTGGGTGGCGTGCGAGGTGGAGAAGGACGACACCGGAGGGTTCAACAAGGCGGGCGAGGTCATCCTGCATGTGCCCGCCGGGCACACCGCCTCGATGGTCGCCGGGCGATCCGGTGGCTGGCTGCGCTGCCGGCTGATGGAGGCGGCGGCGGACCAGCCGACGTACGTGGCGTCTCCGACGGTGCGCCGGGCGAGCGCGTTCAGCATCGGCGGCACGGTGGCGGCCGCCCACGCCGAGCCCGTGGCGGAAGAGGCGCTGGGCCTGTCGGAGGGGATTGCGGGGCAGGGTTTCCGGCTGGCCCGGCCGCCGGTGGTGGCGGGCGAGGAGCCGTTCGTGGTGGAGGTCGCGGAGGGGCCCGGCTGGGTGGAGTGGACCCGGGTGGACGACTTCGCGCACTCCACCCCGTTCGACCGCCACTTCACCCTGGACCCCAACTCGGGTCAGGTGGACTTCGGTCCCGCCGTACGGGAGGCTGACGGCACGCTCCGGCTGTACGGCGCGGTGCCGCCGAAGGGCGCCCCGGTGCGGGTGCGCTCCTACCGCACGGGCGGCGGACACCGGGGCAACGTGGCGCGGGGCACGCTGCGGGTGCTGCGCAGTTCGCTGCCGTTCGTGGCCCGGGTGGAGAACCGGCGGCCCGCGCTGGGCGGGGTGGACGGCGAAACGGTGCAGAACGCGCGGGTGCGGGGGCCGATGACGCTGCGCACCCTGCACCGGGCCGTGGTGCCGCGCGACTACGAGTTGCTGGCCCGTGAGGTGGCGCCGGACGCCGCCCGGGTGGCGTGCGTCCCGGCCGGCCCGGCGGACGACCGGGAGCCGGCCGAGCAGGGGGACGAACAGGCCGCCGGAGTACGGCTGTTGGTGGTTCCGGCCGGGCGGGGAGACGTGCAGGGGCGGATCCGGTTCGAGGAGTTGGTCCCGCCGCGGGACACCTTGGCGATGATCGCCTCGTATCTGGACGAGCGGCGCCCGATCGGCACCCGGCTGGCCGTGGAGCCGCCGTACTACCAGGGCGTCACCGTGGTGGCCTCGGTGGTGGCGGCCCGTGGCGCGGCGGCCGACCGGCTGCGGAACGCGGCCCTGACCGCGCTGTACGGCTACTTCAACCCGCTGACGGGCGGGCCGGACGGGCGGGGCTGGCCGTTCGGGCGGCCGGTGCACTCCGGGGAGGTGTTCGCGGTGCTGCAACGGGTGCCCGGTGTCGACCTGGTCGAGGATGTACGGCTGTTTCCGGCGGACCCGGTGAGCGGACAGCGCGCCGAGGCCACCGCGAGGATCGAACTGGACCGGCATGCGCTGGTGTTCAGCTACGAACACCAGCTCCGGGTACGGGAGGCGTGAGTGCGCGAAGGACTTCCCGGGCTGCCGACGCCGCACCCGTTGCTGCATCAACTGCCCGCGGTCTACCTGGAGCAGCCGTTCGTCGAACGGTTTCTGAGCGCGCTGGACGAGGTGCTGGCGCCGGTGCTGCTCACCCTGGACAACCTGCCCGCCCATCTGCATCCGCGTACCGCACCCGAGGATCTGCTGGCGTGGCTGGCCGGGTGGGTCGCGGTGGAGGCGGACCCGGAGCGGCCGGTGCACCAGCGTCGCGCCCTGGTGTCCGGCGCGGTGGCCCGGCACCGCGCACGCGGTACGCGGCACGGGCTGGCGGCGGCGATCCGGATGGAGACGGGTGTCGAACCGGAGATCGAGGAGAGCGGCGCCACGTCCTGGTCCGCCGAGCCGGGGTCGGCGCTGCCCGGGTCGGCGGGGCCCCGGCTGAGGGTGCGGCTGCGGGTGGCGGACGAAGGTGCCGTCGCCCCGACGCGGGTACGGCTGGAGCGGCTGATGACCGCCGAGGTGCCCGCGCATGTTCCGTACGCGGTGGACGTCGTCGTGGCGTCGGACGGGACGGGTGCGTGATGATCTGCCCCGAGTGCGGTCACCGCAATGCGGCGCGTACCCGCTTCTGCGGCTCCTGCCAGGCGTTCCTCGGCTGGGACGACGAGGCGCAGCCGCCGGACGGCACAGCGGAGGCCACGGCGGATCGGGCCGGCGACCGGCCGCCCGACGCCACGGCGCCGGCCGTTCCCCCGCCCGTTCCGCCTGCGCCGGCTCCCCCGGCTCCCCCGGCTGCGCCGGCCGTGGGATCGCCGTCGCCCGCCCCCGTCCCGGCCCCGGCGCACCCCGAGGTCCCCACGGCGGCACCGGTGCGGCCGGGCGACCCCCAGCCCGACGACTCCGGGACCGGACCGGACCACCGCCCGGACCCTGCGGACGCGGCGCCCACGCCCTCGTCCGCGGCGCCGTGGGCACCGCCCCGGCCCGGCACCCCGCCGCCCCCGGCCACGCGGCGCTGCCCCTCGTGCGGTCGGCAGAACCCGTACGGCCGTAGGCTCTGCGTCCACTGCGGCGATCTGCTCGACCCCGCGCCGGCGCCGGCACGGGATGTCGCTCCGCCGTGGTGGCGTCGGCTCGTGCCGAGCCGCCGGGAGCGTCCGCTGGCCGCCGGGGACCGGCCCACGTCCAAGCGCCGCAGGTGGCCCCGGCCGCGCCTGACGCTGCCGGTGCTGCTGCTCGTGCTCGCCGCCGTGGCATGGCTGGTCCGGTCCCACCTGTCCGACGTGCTCACGTTCACCGAGGACCGCGCCGGTGACCCGAAACCGCTGCACCCGGTGAAGGTGAGCGCGTCCAGCGAGTCGCCGGCCCATCGGGCGCAGTCGGCCTTCGACGGGTTCAGCAACCGCTACTGGGCGCCCGCCGGCCGCGGACCCGGCGCGGGCCAGTATCTGGACGCGGCGTTCGACCGGCCGGTGCGGCTGCAGAAACTGCTGATCACGTCGGGGAGTTCGGCGAAGGGGGATGAATTCCTCACCCAGGCACGGCCGTCGGAGATCACCGTCACCCTGGTGTCCGCGGGGGGTGAGCGCACCACCAGGGCGATCAACCTCAACGACGCGCCCGGCCAGCAGAGTTTCGACGTGGGCGGCTCGGAGGTGACTCGGGTGAGGCTGACGGTGGACGCCGCCTACGGTGTCCGCGCCGACCGCCGGGTCGCCGTCGCCGAGGTGGAGTTCTTCGGCCGCCAGTGAGCAGCCCCGCATCCCTGCCGTGACCGCGTGGCCAAGGACACCGCCTTCGGGGAAGCTCTGTCAGGGCACCGACCCGCACACGGGATCTTCAGATTTCCTTCTGTTTCCCGAATTTCGGCAACCCGTCGTTCACGGTCCCGTCGCCGCGGGACTGCTTGCTGGGAGCGAAGTTATACAGACAACTTTCTTTGCTCACCCGGGTGCCGCCGCGCCGGTGTCCGGGGCGGAGAGGACCCACCACCATGCCGTCCCCCTCAGAGGTCGCCGCGTCCGGGAGCAGCATCACGATCGGCTCCCCGACGTCCCCGCAGCGCGGCGACAAGCTGACCTTCACCTGGTCGACGGACGCGCCCGACGCGAAGAACTGGATCGGCGTCTACGACGGCGACCGGCTGCCCGGCAGCGGCAACGGCTCCCTCGTCTGGGCATATGTCGCCGGCTCTTCGGGGCAGACGACCCTCGACACCTCCGGCCTGAACGGCGGCCCGTACACCGCTTATCTGCTGGCCAAGGACGGCTACGGCATCCTCGCGAGGACCGAGCCCTTCAGCTTCGCCGGCGCACCCACCGGCGACTCGATCAAGCTGACGACACCCACCCCGTACGAGGGCGACAAGGTCTCCTTCCACTGGACGACCGTCGCACCCCATGCGAAGAACTGGATCGGCGTCTACGACGGCGACCGGCAGCCCGGCCACGGCGCCTCCCTCGCCTGGGAGTACACCCCGGGGGCCGTCGGCGACATCACGATCAACACCTCGGGACTCAGCGGCGGCCCGTACACCGCCTACCTGCTGGCCAAGGACGGCTACGGAATCCTGGCCCGCACCGCCGCGTTCAGCTTCGCGGTCCGCCCCGTGATCCCCCGTCCGCACGCGGTGGTGGACGCCGTCACCACGGCCCCGCAGACCACGGGCACGTCCTTCTCGATGCAGCTGGGCGGCCTGTGGGTCAGGCCGGAGGGCAATGCCGCGGGCAGCGCCACCTTCGAACGGGTCGCGGGCGACCCGTGGTTGTCGCTGTCGGCGGACGGCACGGTCAGCGGCAGGGTCCCGGCCTTCGCGCCGCGGACACCCGGCCGGGTGGTGGCCGCCGTCAGCGACAGCGCCGTGGGCGGCGACACCGTCACCGTCCAGGTGCCCGTGCGCGCCTCGCGGGACCGGCTCCGGCTGAAGGTCGCCACGCTGAACCTGTGGGACGCGGGCACCCACGTCGACGGCTTCCTGGAGAAGCAGGTGCGGCTGGTGCTCACCCAGGGCCTGGACGTCGTCGCGCTCCAGGAATGCGGTGACGGCGCGGCCGCGAAGCTCGCCGGGGCGCTCGGCCGGCATGTGCACCAGGCCGGGGGTCTCGGCATCGTGAGCCACTACCCGCTCTCCGACGTCGTCGCGCCGACCGCGGCACTCCCGGCCGCCGCGGCGACGCTGCACCTGCCCGGCGACCGCACGGTGCGGCTGTGGACGGCCCAGCTGGACGAGGCCGACTACGGCCCGTACGCGCTGCTGGCGGGACGGACGGCCGCTCAGGTCGAGGCGGCGGAGCGGGGCACGGCGCGCTACCGGCAGGCACAGGCGCTGGTGGCCGCGATGCGGACGGATCTCGCCTCCCGCAACCCCGTCGTGCTGGCCGCAGGTCTCGCCTCGCCCTCGCACCACGACTGGACGAGCCGGACGGCGTCCGCGCACACGGGAGTGGGGCGGGTCCGCTGGCCGGTCACCGAGACCCTGGAGCAGGCCGGCCTCGTCGACGCCTACCGCGTCGCCCACCCCAACCCGGTGAAGGCGCCCGGTATCACCTGGTCCCCCGTCCGGCCGCGACGCGACGACGGCAGCGCGGAACCCCAGGACCGGATCGACCAGATCCAGTACGCGGGCCGGTTGAAGGTCCTGGAAGCACACAGCCTGGTCACCGGCTGGCCCCGGCCGGTGCCGGACAACTCCGCCAACGGCTGGCCCTCCGACCACGCGGCCGCCGTCGTCACCTTCTCCCTGTCCGCCCGCGGCTGACCACCGAAACGACCTGAAGGACCTTCCTCCCATGACTGAGATCAGCCGCCGCACCTTCATCGGCACCACCGCGGCCGGCGCCGCCGTCGCGGCCGGACTCCCCGGCACCGCGGAGGCAGCCGGACGCGACACCCGGCAGGGCAGCATCGCCGACGTCAAGCACGTGGTGATCCTGATGCAGGAGAACCGCAGCTTCGACCACTACTTCGGCACACTGAACGGCGTTCGGGGCTTCGGCGACCGGCAGGCGAGCGTGCTCGCAAGCGGCGACACCGTGTTCCGCCAGCCGGACCGCGGACGCAAGGACGGCCACCTCCTGCCCTTCCGCATGGACACCACGAAGTACAACGCGCAGAACGCGGGCGGGCTCCCGCACGACTGGGACACCGGGCACACGGCTGTCAACGGCGGCGCCATGGACAAGTGGGTCTCCGCCAAGGGCGAGCGCACCATGGGCTACTTCACCCGTGAGGACATCCCCTACCAGTACGCGCTCGCCGACGCCTTCACCCTCTGCGACGGCTACTTCTGCTCGCTGAACGGTCCCACCGACCCCAACCGTCTCTACCTGTGGACCGGCACGGCGGGACCCGGCGTCGACGGCACCACCGGCCCGTGGACCGACAACACCCCGGTCACGAACAACCCGGTGGCCGACTGGACCACATACGCCGAGCGCCTGGAAGAGGCCGGCATCAGCTGGCGCGTCTACCACAACCCCGACGGCTCGGACGACCGTTACGGCGACTACGACGACAACGCACTGTCGTACTTCAAGCAGTTCCACGAGTTCCCCAAGGACGACCCGCGCTACATCAACGCCATGACGAAGTTCGACCTCACGGCGTTCGACCGGCACTGCAAGGACGGCACCCTGCCCACGGTCTCCTGGCTGGTGGCGCCGTATCTGTTCTGCGAACACCCCGCGGCCAGCCCCGACTACGGCGCCCACTGGGTCGACACCGCGCTCCAGTCGCTGTTCGCCAACCCCGAGGTGTGGAAGCACACCGTCTTCCTGCTCATGTACGACGAGAACGACGGGTACTTCGACCACGTCGTCCCCCCGTTCCCGGAGCCGGGCACCAAGGACGAGTTCGCGAACGGCAAGCCCATCGGCCTGGGCAGCCGGGTGCCGCTGTGGGTCGTGTCGCCGTGGTCACGCGGCGGCTGGGTCAACTCCCAGGTCTTCGACCACACATCGGTGCTGCGGTTCCTGGAACGAGTCACCGGTGTGAAGGAGCCCAATATCTCCGACTGGCGGCGTACCGTCTGCGGCGACCTGACCAGTTGCTTCGACTTCACCAAAGCCGACTACAGCATCCCCGCCCTGCCGGACACGGTCGCGCTCATGGCGAAGGCGGACGCCGGCAACTCCCTGCCGGGCGTCAAGGTCCCCACGGAGCAGTCCATGCCGGGGCAGGAGCAGGGCGAGCGCCCGCACCGGCCACTGCCGTACCGGCCGTGGGCCGATGTGAAGGTCGACCGCGGCACCGGCAAGGTCACCTGCACCCTCACCAACGACGGCAGCGTCGGCTACCACTTCACCGTGCTGCCGAACATCGCGCTGCCCTTCACCGGCACGCCGTTCACGGTCCCGCCGCGTTCGTCACGCACCTACGTCTGGGACGCGGCGGCCACCGACGGCCGCTACGACTTCTCCGTGTACGGCGCCGACGGGTTCGTCCGCCGTTTCTCCGGCACCGTCGTCCGTGCGGACCAGGACGATGTGGCGGTACCGGCGGTCACGGCGGCCCTGCGGCACTTGGGGCGGCCGGAGAACGCGACGGTGGACTTCGACCTCCGTAACGACGGCGGCACCGAGGTGGCCTTCACGCTCACGCCGAACGACTTCGCCGGCAAGGAGCAGACCGTGTGGGTCCGTGCGGGCGGCCGGGTCCGGCTGACGTGGCGTACCGACGACGGACGGTACGACGTCACCGTCACCGCGGGGAGCGGCACCCGGTTCGCGCAGCGATACGCGGGAACCGTGCACGCGGGCTGAGGAGTGCGCCTGCCGGTGTGGCGAGGCCGTGACGGCGGCCGGTGCCCCGCGTGTCTGCCGCCTCCGGTCGAACGGGTCCACGAGGATGGCGGGCGGTGGCGGGCGGCGGCGGTCCGTCACGGCGTTGCGTTCCCCCAGCCGCCTCCGAGGGGGGACGTGGCGTCCGCGGTGCGAAAGGGGATGGCATGCGTATCGACCTGTCCGGGCGGACCGCTCTGGTCACCGGCTCCACACAGGGCATCGGAGCCGCGATCGCGGCGGAGCTGGCCCGGGCCGGCGCCCGAGTGGGGGTCAACGGCCGGGATCGGAGCAGGGTCCAGGAGGCCGTCGAGCGCCTTCGGCACGACGTGCCCGGCGGGGAGTTCACCCCCGTCGCCGCCGACGTGGCCGCTGAGGAGGGCACCGACCGCGTCGGGGCGGTCCTGCCGGAGGTGGACATCCTCGTGAACAACCTCGGGATCTTCGGCGCCAAGGACCCTCTGGAGATCACCGACGCGGAATGGCGCCGCTACTTCGAGGTGAACGTGTTGGCCGCGGTCCGCCTCACCCGCAGGTACCTGCCCGGGATGAGCGCACGGGGCTGGGGACGCATCCAGTACATCGCCAGCGACTCGGCGGTGGTGATCCCCGCCGAGATGATCCACTACGGCATGTCCAAGACCGCTCTGCTCGCCGTCGGCCGCGGCTTCGCCAAGCAGGCCGCCGGCAGCGGCGTCACGGTGAACTGTGTGATCGCCGGCCCCACGCACACCGAGGGCGTGGAGGACTTCATCTACCAACTCGTCGACGGCGACCTGCCCTGGGACGAGGCGCAGCGCACCTTCATGAAGCAGCACCGGCCCCAGTCCCTGCTGCAACGCCTCATCGAACCCAGGGAGATCGCCAACATGGTGGTCTATCTGAGTTCCGATCTGGCATCGGCCACCACGGGCGGCGCCCTGCGCGTCGACGGCGGATACATCGACGCGATCCTGCCCTGACCTCATGGGCCACTCCTGTTTCCGGCAGCGGCGATTCGGCCAAGCACCGCCCTCCCCCGACGGCCCCAGCACGGCGTCCACGCGTTCGAGCCCTTGCGTTCCAAGGCTCTCAGCACGTCCGAAAGCGAGCGCGTTCGATTCCGACGACGGGTCGTTATGCCGTGCACCGCCGAGCCGTCCAGGCGCGGCACGGACCCTCGAAGGGATGCGGGTGACTGTGACTGACGCCTCGACTGCCAACGCGGAGACGCCGCCCCCTCCGCCCCCGGCCACCCTCACCTTCGAGGGGAAATTCGGCAAGAACCCGCTGGCGGACGCCAGCTTCGGGGCGATGTGCCGACGCCTTCCCTCGGTGCTCGGGCACACGGCCCGGATGGCATGGGCCGTCGACAGGTCCGGCGTCGTGCTGCTCCTCGGCTGCCAGTTGCTGACCGGTGTCGCGGCCGCCGTCGTCCTTGCCTTCACCACACAGGCGATGACACACATCCTGGGTGCCGGCCCGGTGTCCGAACGGCTGCACGCCGCACTGCCCGCCCTGGTCGTCGTGACGACGGCCGCGGCCATCGGCCGCGTCAGCAGCGCCCTGTCCTCGTACGCCGACGGGCGAATCACCCCTTTGCTGATGACCGAAGCGGACATCGCGCTCGTCGACGCCGTGTGTCGCGTGGAGTCCTCCGCCTATGGGGAGGCCGGGTTCGCCGACCGGCAGGAGGCCGCCGAAGTCGGTGTCACCCGGACCCGGATGATGGTGCAGGACGCCCAACGGTTCATGTCCGCCCTGATCCGCATGATCGCCGCCAGTGGAGTCATCACCGCGCTGCACCCGCTGATGCTGCCCCTGCTCCTGCTGGCCGTGCTCCCGGCCGGCACCGGGGCCGTACTGTCCGCACGCGTCGACTACGAGACCCACTACCTCAACCTGGGCGACCGCAACGTGCGTTCCATGATGCGCTGGTGGGCCACCTACTCCCGCTACGGCGACGAGGTCCGCGCCAACGGCATGACCGGCTACCTCGTCTACTGGTACCGCGCCCTGTCCGACCGGATCGACCGGCGCACCTTGACCGCGGCTCCACGGATGCTCCGCATCGTCCTGGCGACCAGCGCCCTGGGCGGGATCTTCCTGCTGTGCGCCTGGGCCACCCTCGCCTGGCTGGCGACCACCGGCCGGGTCGCCCTGCCGGTCGCGGCCACCGCCGTCGTCGCCGTCCAGACCACCCTGGCCGCGCTCTCCCAATGCGTCATCCATGGCGCCGCGATGTTCCACACCTCGCTCTATCTGGCCGACATGCGGTCCTTCCTCGACATGGCCGGTGAACGCGCCCGCAAACGCGGCGCATCGACCATCCCGGAACACGTGGACGAGATCCGCCTCGACGAAGTCGTGTACCAGTACCCCGGCAAGGAGGAACCGGCCGTCGCGGGGGTCTCGCTCTCGCTGCGCCGCGGCGAGATCCTGGCCGTCGTCGGCGAGAACGGCTCGGGCAAGTCGACCCTGGCCAAACTCATCACCGGGATTCTGCTGCCCGACAAGGGCCGCGTCCTGTGGGACGACAACGATCTGGCCCAGGTCGATACCGACGCCTTGTGGAAACGCACCGCGCTGGTCCCGCAGGGGTTCGCCTGCTGGCCCCTGCGCGCCCGCGAGAACATCACCCTGGGCCAGCCGAAGACGTACGACGACGGGCCGGTGTGGGACGTCGTCGATGCCGTCGGCATGCGCGAGGCGATCGAGAAGCTGCCCCGGCAGCTCGACACCCTCCTCGCCAAGGAGCTGTGGGGCGGCGCCGAACTGTCCGGCGGGCAGTGGCAGCGCCTCGTGTGCGGCCGCGCGCTCTACCGGCAGACCCCGCTCCTGATCCTCGACGAGCCGACCTCGCAGATGGACGCCCGCGGTGAGCACGCCATCTTCCTGGAGATCAAGCGGATCGCCGCCGAGCGCATGACGATCGTCGTCACCCACCAACTGGAGAACACCCGGCTCGCCGACCGCATCCTGGTCATGGAAAAGGGCCGAGTCACCGAACAGGGCACGTACGAGGACCTCGCGAACGCCGGCGGCCTGTTCGCGGAACTCCTCTCCCTGGCGCGCGACCGGTGAGGCAGTGGTCAGGAGAGCCAGTCGGTGTAGTGGGTGGGGGCGATACGGGCGTCCTTGGGAGCGGTGAGGACGTCGCCGTGGGCGGCCGCGAACATGCCGGCGGTGTCATCCGTGATGACAGAGCGGCTGTCCCTCTTCGCGGTCAGGGTGAGGCGGCCGAGTTCGTCGAGGGGGTACACATCGGGACCGGCGATGTCGACGACTCCGTTCAGGGGGCTGCCGGCGGCGACCTCGGCGACACAACCGGCGACGTCCGCTGCGGCGATCGGCTGAAGGGGCGTGCGCGGCAGCCGGACGGTGTCGCCGTCGGCTGTCATGGACAGGGTGGCGTCCATGAACTCCATGAACTGCGTGGCACGGACGATGGAATACGGGATCGGCCCGGCCTTGAGGATGTCTTCCTGAAGCACCTTCGCCCGGTAGTAGGCCAGCTCGGGCACTTGGTCCACGCCGACGATCGAAAGGATCACGAAGTGCCCGACCCCGGCCTTCTCGCTCACGGCGAGAAGGTTGTCCATCGAGGTCTGGAAGAAGGCGAGCGACGCGTCGTCGAAGGTCGGGGAATTCGTCAGGTTGACGACGACAGCGGCGTCCGCCACGGCCGCCTCCAGCCCTTGGCCGGTGATGAGGTCCACCCCCGTGGACGGGGAGTGCGGGACGGCTTGGTGCCCGGCCGCGTTCAGGTTCTCCACGACACGGGACCCGATCAGACCGGTCCCGCCGATCACTGCGAACTTCATGACACTCGCCTTCTTTCCACACGTATGGCGTGTACGGACATTATGGGGAGCTGTGTGCCTGGACGTCGGTGGCGTCGGCGTTGCGCGGGGGCCGGCGGGGCGTCAGTACATGGCCATCCCGCCGTTGACCGCGGCCGTGGTGCCGGTCATGAAGGCGCTGTCCTCTCCGGCGTAGAAGGCGACGGCGTGTGCGACGTCGTCCGGGTGTGCCAGCCGGCCGAGCGGGGTGGCGGCCGTGTGCCGCCGCCTGTGCTCCTCGTCCGGCACGTGTGTCATCCGGGTGTCCTCGACCGGGCCGGGCTCGACGACGTTGACGGTGATGCCCTGCGGGCCCAGTTCCTGGGCGAGGTACCGGGCGAACTGCGCCAGTGCGGCCTTGGCCGTGCCCAGGGCGATCATGCCGGCCCGGGGCCGGCGGCTGAGGCCGTTACCGAGATAGATGATGCGTCCCCAGCGCTGTTCGGTCATGGCGGGCAGGACGGCTTTGGTGACCGTGAACGCCGCGCGCATCTCGTCGTCGAGTTTGCGGCCCAGTTCTTCCCAGGTCATGTCCCTGAACGACTTGATCGCATACGGGGTGGGCGTGTTGTTCACGAGCACACCGATACCGGCCCAGGCCGCCTGGACCCGCTCGACCATGTTCTCGACCGCCGCCGGATCGCGCACGTCGGCCCGTACGGCCATGGCGTGACCACCTGCGGCCTCGATGCCGGCGACGACCTCCTCGGCCGCCGTGCCGTTGTGGAGGTAGTCGACCGCCACCCGCATCCCCCGGGCGGCCAGCAGGCGCGCGGTGGCCGCACCGATTCCGCTGCTGGCCCCGGTCACCAGCGCCACCCTGCCGGTAGCCTCAGTCACGGACCCACCTCCGGACGATCGGCACGAGCGGCCGGCAAGGAAACGGCCGGCCTGCCGCCTCCAGGATCAAACAGGTCGAGCTGTGCGTGCAACGTGTGCGGATCGGCGGGGGGAGCCGTGCCGGCGGGCGCTGCTCCCCGAGGAGGGCACGCCTCGCCGCGTCGGAGTGTGCGCTCGGATGCCGTCGGCGCCGCGGGGGCCGCTCCCGGCCGCGCCCCTCTCGGTCCGAGCGCCCTGAGCGGAGAGTTCAACAGGCCGGTGCCAGGTCGAGTCGTCCGTCGTGGACCTCGGCGATCCGGTCGACGGCGGTGAGGTGGGCGCGGTCGTGGGTGACCAGGACGGTGGCGGTGGCCCGTTGGCGGGTGAGGCGGATGATCAGATCGACGACGGCGGCCCCGCGCGCGTGATCGAGCGCGCTGGTGGGCTCGTCGACCAGCAGGACGGTGGGGTCGTTCATCAGCGCGCGGGCGATGTTCACGCGCTGACGCTGGCCGCCGGAGAGCTGGTGGGGGCGGCGGTGCGCGTGGCTCGCGAGGCCGACCGCGTCGAGGAGTTCCATGGCCCGGCCGCGGGCCCCGGCCGGTGGGCGGCCGTCGATGTGGGCCATGACCTGGAGTTGTTCGGCCGCGGTGAGGGAGGGCAGCAGATTGGGCTGCTGGAAGACCATGCCGATCCGGTGGCGGCGCAGGTCGGTGAGTTCACCGCGGGTCATGCCGGTGGTGGGGGTGCCGTCGATGGTGACGGTGCCGGCGTCGGGGGTGATGAGGGTGGCGGCGACGGCCAGCAGGCTGGATTTGCCGGAGCCGGAAGGACCGACCACGGCGGTCAGGCTGCCGTCGGGGACGTCGAGGGTGAGGTGGTCGAGGGCGGTCAGACGGGAGTCGCCGTCCGGGTAGGTGAGGGTGATGCCGGCCAGGTTCAGGCTCATCGGGCGCTCCCCAGTGCGGTCAGCGGGTCGACGGAGGTGATGCGGCCGACGGCCAGGGCGGCCCCGAGCACGCCGAGCAGGATCATCACCGCGGCCGGGACGAGGACCGTGGCGGGGGTGAGGACGAAGGGCACGGCGGACCCGGCCACGGCGGCGCCGACGCCGACGGCGATGCCGGTGCCGATCAGGGTTCCGCCGGTGAGAAGGACGAGGGCCTGGCCGAGGGCGTCCTTCAGCAGATGAGCGGTGGAGGCGCCGAGGGCCTTCAGTACGGCGACATCGCCGCCGCGCTGGATCGTCCACACGGTGAAGAAGGCGCCGATGACCAGTGCGGAGATGACGAACAGGAAGCCGCGCATCAGTTGCAGCGAGCCGTTCTCGGCGGTGTAGGAACCGATCGCGGACAGCGAGTCGTCCCTGGCGACCGTTTTCGTGCCCGCGGCACGGTCGGCCGCCGCCACGTCGACGCCGGAGGTCGTGTTCAGGGCGATCACGCTCGCGGTCGGACTGCCGCTCCTGCCCAGGGGCGGCGCGATCTTCCGCCAGACGTCGAGGTCGGTCCAGATCACCGGAGTGTGGCTGAAGGAGGCGTCGCCCCGCACGGCGGCCACCGTCAGCCGCTGTCCGGCGAGGGTGAGGCTGTCGCCGGAGCCCAGACCGAGGTCGTCGGCGGCCGTGGTCGACAGCACCACCGCGTCCTCCTTGATCTTGCCGCTGTCCGGTGCGAGGCGGGAGCCGGGCCGGACGCCGAAGACACAGACACCGGCGCTCGTGCGACCCGCGGTGGCCTTGGTGGTGGTGATGCCCAGCGGCTCGGCCCGGGTGACGCCGGGCGTCCTGGCCCACCGCTGCCACTGCTGTTCGGTGACCGTGGAGTTGGCGTACGACAACGCCTGCCCGTCCCCGGGAGCGTCGAAGGCGATCTCGCCGACGGGCAAGCCGGTGATGGCGGAGACGTTCTGCCGGCCCAGCCCGGCGGTCAGCCCGGACAGCAGACCGACCAGCAGGGTGATCAGCACGATGACGGTTGCCATCAGGGCGAAGCGCCCCTTGGCGAACCTGAGATCTCTCCAGGCGACGAACACGGCCTCGGCCTGCCCTTTCCGGTGATGGATGCGGTACGCCTCCACCGTCTCCCGTGGCACCGCGGGTGGGCCTCTGGCAGGAGGCCGCACTTCGCGGATCGATGGGCATCCGGCGGATTGTGACTTTCGATGGAGGCCGCACGGAGGCTGTTTTCCTTAGGCTGGGAGGGCTGTGAACCCTGTTGCCCCTGCCCCGACCCCGACCAGCCGTGCCCTGGCCTGGTGCCTGCACCTGCTGGTCATCAGCCTGCTCGTGCTGGCCGGCGCCCGCGCCCTGGCCGACAGCCGGCCGCACGCCGGCTGGATCCTCGCGATGACGGCGGCCTGTGCCGTGGTGTACATGCTCGGGCCGATCCTGCCCTCGGTGCGCCGCTCCCGGCGGGCCGCCGCCGGGTGGCTGGCCGTCGTGGGCGCCGGCTGGCTGGCGCTGCTGGCCCTGTCCCCCGACGGGGTGTGGGTGGCCTTCCCGCTGTACTTCCTCCAGCTCCATCTGCTGCCCCGCCGTGCCGGACTCACCGCCGTGGCCGCAACCGCTCTGGCCGCGATCACCGCCTTCGCCGCCCATCAGGGCTCCTTCAGCGTCGCCATGGTGATCGGTCCCGCCCTGGGCGCCGCCGTAGCGGTCGTCGTGGTGTGGGGATACCGGGCCCTGTACCGGGAGAGCGAACACCGCAGGCGACTGATCGAAGAGCTGACCGCCACCCGCGCCGATCTGGCTCAAGCGCAGCACACGGCCGGGGTGCTGGCCGAACGTGAGCGACTGGCCCGGGAGATCCACGACACCCTCGCCCAGGGCCTGTCGAGCATCCAACTGCTCCTGCGGGCCGCCGAACGCTCCCTGCCCGACCGGCCCGACGCCGCCGCCCGCCATGTGCAGGCGGCCCGCCTGGCTGCCGTGGACAATCTCGCCGAGGCCCGCCGCTTCGTCGCCGCCCTCACCCCGCCCGCCCTGGACGGCAGCACCCTGGCCGACGCCCTGGAACGCCTGTGCGCCGGCGTCGGCGCCCGCCACCGGCTCACCGCACGCTTCCACCTCGCCGGCCCGCCGGCCCCGCTGCCGACCGCGCACGAGGTCGCCCTGCTGCGCATCGCCCAGTCCGCCCTGGCCAACACCGTCCGCCACGCCTTCGCCGGCACCGCCGAGGTCACCCTCACCTACCGCGGCGACCACATCACCCTGTCCGTCGTCGACGACGGTACGGGTTTTGATCCGGCGCAGGTGCTCGCGCCCGACCCGCGAAGCGGCGGCTTCGGTCTGGCGGCCATGCGCGCCCGCATGCACGCGCTCGGCGGCACCCTGACCCTCGAATCCGCCCCCGGTCAGGGCACGGCCCTGGCCGCCCGACTGCCTTTCGCCCCAACCGCCGAACCCGAGCCCGAGGCCCGCCCGTGACCGACACTCCCATCCGCCTCCTCCTGGCCGACGACCACCCCGTGGTGCGGGCCGGGCTGCGCGCCGTCCTGGAGACCGAACCCGGGATCGTCGTCGTGGCGGAAGCCGCCACGGCCGAGGATGCCGTGGCCCGCGCCACCGCGGGCGACATCGACGTCGTGCTCATGGACCTGCAGTTCGGCAAAGGCATGGGGGGCGCCGAGGCCACCGCTCGGATCACCGCTCGACCGGGCGCTCCCCGTGTTCTGGTCGTCACCACGTACGACTCCGACGCGGACACCCTGCCCGCCATCGAAGCGGGTGCCACCGGATATCTCCTCAAGGACGCGCCTCCCGAGGATCTGGCCGCCGCGGTGCGTACCGCCGCCGTCGGCCGGACCACCCTGGCCCCCGCGGTCGCCGAGAGGCTGATGAACCGGCTTCGTACACCCGGCGCCGCCCTGACCCGGCGCGAGACCGAAGTCCTCGCTCTGGTCGCCGACGGCCTGTCCAACCAGGCCGTCGGCCGCCGCCTTCACCTCACCGAGGGCACCGTCAAGTCCCATCTCACCCGCATCTACACGAAACTCGGCGTCGACTCCCGCACCGCCGCCGTCGCCGCCGCCACCGACCTCGGCCTCATCCGCCGCGGACACGTCTGACGCGCCGCCCCGGAACCACGGCCGGCGGGTCCAGGGTGTCACGGTGGCGGGGGTGTTCGGGGCGGGGCGAAGGGGGTTCTCCTTCATCCCATTGATCGAGGAGCGCGTCGGCCAGGTCGGCGGTGGGGGCCGTGGCCCCGCCGTCGGTGGCCTGCTCGGTCCAGATGATCTTGCCGTGAGCCGTGTGGCGGGTCCCCCAGCGCTGGGCGAACTGGGCGATCAGGACCAGGCCACGGCCGCCCTCGTCGGTGGTAGCCGCCCGGGCAGGTGTGGCGAGGTGCTGGAACCGCGGAGACCTCGCAGATGAGGTTGCGGTCGCGCAGGCGGACGGCTCAGGCCGGATAGGGGGCGGACGCGCGTGCCGTGTGGAGTGCGCCCGCCCACCAGGTCAGCTGGTCGAGCAGGGTCTTGGCATATCCGGCGGCCGCGGGATCGAGCGGACGGCCGTCCTGCCAGGCGGTGTAGTAGTTCGGGAAGACCAGACCGTCGCGGACGGTCACGGCGTGCAACTCGGTCAGTACGTTCTCCAGATGCAGCACCGCGTGCCGGCCGCCCGCCGCTCCGCCGTAGCTGACGAACGCGACGGGCTTGGCCGTCCACTGGGTGAAGTGCCAGTCGATGGCCGCCTTCAGGGACGCGGGATAGCTGTGGTTGTACTCGGGTGTGACCACGATGAACGCGTCGGCGCCCGCCAGGGCCGATGTCAGACCCGCCAGGCCGGCAGGGCGCGGGTAGTCGGCGCCGGCGGCCTTCGGCGACACCGCGGGCAGTGCCAACGGGACGTCGAACTCGGCGAGATCGACGACGTCCACATCGAAACCACCGTGCAGACGGGCCTGTTCGGCGACCCACGCCGCCACCACCGGGCCGAACCGGCCTTCGCGGACGCTGCCGACGATGATCACCAGCTTGTGTGTGTTGTTCATGCCCACCACGGTCGGGCCGTCGCCCGGCCGCAACCAGACCGTGCTCAGGCTGGCCCTCACAGGGCCGGCCTCGGCCCGCCACGACCCGTCGACGGCGCCGTATCCTCGCCTCATGGGCACGCCACTGGGGGATTTCATCCGGGCCAAGCGCGACAGCATCCAGCCGGAGTCGCTGGGGCTGCCGGATCACGGCCGCCGCCGGTCGCCGGGGCTGCGCCGCGTGGACCTCGCCGCACGGGCCGGTATCAGCGTCGAGTACCTGACCCGCATCGAGCAGGGCCGTGACCGCAATCCCTCGGTGGCGGTGGTGAACGCGCTCGCCGACGCGCTCGGCCTCGGCCCGTCGGAGCGCGACCATCTGCGCCACCTCGCGAAGATCACCGGGGGTGTGTGTTCCGCCCACAGCCGGCCCGCCCCGCCGAGCCGGGACGTGCGACCGTCCGTCCGGCAGATGCTCCACCTCCTGGAACCGGGCATCGCCATGGTGACCAACCGGCTGGGCGACGTGCTCGCCCACACCAGCGGATTCGCGTCGCTGACCGGCGAAGCCGGGCTGCTCGACGCCGACGGCCCGAACCTCACCCGTTACGTCTTCACCGACCCCCGTGCCAGGACGTTCTTCGCCGACTGGGACGCGGTCGCCGACGAGCAGGCCTTCGACCTGTGGCGGGGACCGTCCGTGGAAAGCGCCGAGTGGCTCACCGCACAGCTCGCCCCGGTGGCCGGCCCCGACTTCACGCGCCGTCTGCACGGCCATGTGATCCCGCCGCGTGGAGTTCTCCGGCTCAACCACCCGGCGGGACAGGAGTTCCAGCTGCTCCGCGAGACGCTGGACCTTCCCACGGACGCACAGCAGTTGGTCGTCTTCCTCCCCGCGGACGACCGGACGGCCGAGGAGTTGGACCGGCTCCGCCGGCCCCACGGCCGGCTCCGGGCCATCTCGTAGTACTCCCCCGCCGTCCTGAAGCCATGGGTCAGCCGAGGTGCCGAGCGGCTGCCCGGTGGTGCTCAAGGAGGGCACGGGCACGTACGACTACCTGGTGACCAGGGTCGACGGCAAGGAAGGGGCCTCGGCGCACACCGGTCCGAGGCCCAGCCGGCCGGCTGGGCCTCGGGCCGGTCGGATCAGCGGGCGTTGAAGCGGTGGGAACCCGCCAGGGCCCGGTAGACCTTGTAGGCGGCTCCCCCGCAGGTGTCGTCGCGGACGAAGGTGGCCTCCCTGGGTGCCGTGACCGGCTTGCCCTGGGTGGGTACCCAGATCTCACCCTCGGTGTTGTACGGGATCGTGACCGCGAGTTCGATCCTGCCGTCCGAACGGCGGTGCCACCGGGAGGTGACCTTGCCGCGTACGGTGTCGATGGAGGCGCTGACCCGATCGAGGGTGGCGGGTGACAGGTCGGTGTCCTGGGTGTCCTTCGGAACGCGGCTGTTGACCGGGACCGAGGGGATGTGCGGGCGAATACGCAGCGTTTCGTAGGCGGTCGAGGTGGGCTTGATTCCGGCCAGGCTCTGGTAGAACCAGGTGGCCACGTTGGAACGGTAGTGGTGGTTGACCGAGAGCCGGTCGGTCCACTGTTCCCACAGTGAGGTGGCGCCCTTGGCGATCTGGTAGGCGTAGCCGGGCACGCCGGTCTGGGTGACGGCCTTGAGGGCGATGTCCGTGTAGCCGTACTCGCTGAGGATGTTGAACTCGTAGCGCGAGCCGTACATGTCGTTCTGGATGTGGTGGTCCGCGCCCGCGATGCGGTCGGCGAGCAGTTTCGCGAGGGCCTTCTTGTTCTCCGCGAGTGTCTTCGTGCCCGCCAGACGGCGCGGGTCGTCGTGGTCCAGGTCCGAACCGGGAACCAGGTCGAAGGCGATGGCCAGGGTGTTCTCGCTGGATATGCTGCCTTCGGTGAAGTGGCCCTGCCGCGCGTCCCAGTAGTTCGCGATGAACGCCCTGCGCAGGGTGCGCGCCATGCGGGCGTAGTGGGCGGCGCGTTCGGTGCGGCCGAGGCGGCGGCCGACCTGGTCCATGTAGTCGCAGAAGTGGATGTAGAAGGCGAGGCTGATGACGGCGTTGCTGCCGGGGCTCTCCGCGCCGGAGTAGGCGCCGAGGGAGGCTTCGAACGTGTAGTCGTTCTCGGCGGTGAACAGCCTCTCGTAGGAGGTGAGAAGGGCGTCCTGGTGGTCGTACAGCTCGGCGAACAGACTGTTGTTGCCGTAGTGGGTGTACAGCTCCTCCGGGATGACGAAGTATGCGGAATCCCAGGCCGGCACCGCCTTCCACGCGGCGTCCCAGCCGGGGGTGCGGTCGTAGCCGTAGCCGCCCTTGGCGACGGGGACGATCATGGGCAGCTGGCCGGTGGAGATCTGGGTGTCGGGGAAGTGACGCAGGTAGGTGGTCAGGACCGCGTTGACGTCCCAGGTGAGCGACTGGGACTCGGAGCTGGCCATGGCGTCGCCGGTCCAGCCGTTCTTCTCCCGCGACGGGGTGTCGGTGGGCTTCTGCACCAGGTTGTTCTGCTCGGCCCACTCCAGGTTGCGCTGGATGCGGTTGATCAGGGCGTTGTCGGTGGTGAACATGCCCGTGCGGGCGAAGCCGGAGCGGGCGACGGCGACGGTCAGCAGGCCTGCGTCGCGTTTCAGGTCGGGTTTCCGGCCGAGGACCGCTTCGAGATTGCGGACCTCCAGGTAGCGGAAGCCGAAGTGGCTGAACTGCTGTTCCCAGCTCTGCTCCGGCCGCCTGCCGAGGATGTAGTAGTGCGTCTGGAGGTCGGCGTCGTGCTGGAAGTTCTCCTCCTCGACGGACAGCGGGGAGCCGGCCGTGCCGTCGCCGCCGGTGATCCGGTTGCCGCCGCGGATGCGGAGGGCGATGCCTTCCTTGTCGGGGCGTACGCCGGTGAGCCGCAGGCGGACGAAACCCGTGAGGATCTGCCCGTAGTCCAGGACCCAGGTCCCGGAGCCGGGTGCGGACTCGGTGAGCGAGACGGGGTGCAGTGTCTGGTTGACCAGCACCGGCTCCGCCTCGTGCGCCCGCAGGACGGCCGGTGTGAAGCCCTCGGGGACCTTGGTGGCCGGCAGGGCGCCGTGGTGCTTCGGCGAGGGGCCACAGCAGCTTCCCGGTGGGATCAGCACGGTGCACGGACGCCAGTCACGTCCCGTGCGGTAGCCGGCCGAGCGCCACCGCCCCAGTCCTTCGGCTCGTCCGCCGTCGTACTTCTCCCCGGAATAGACGGAGTCGAAGGTGGTGGGCCCGTCGGCGGTGCGCCAGTCCTCGTCCGTGACGAGCGTGGTGGCCGAGCCGTCGGTGTACGTCACCACGAGTTTGGCACGCAGCCGGGGCGCTCCGGCGTAGGGGGCGAGCTGCCAGTACCACTCCTGCGGTGTCGTCACCCCGTACCAGCCGCGCCCGAGTTCGGCGGCGACGACATTCTCGCGGCCCGCCCGGAGCAGCGCGGTGACGTCGAAGGTGTCGTAGAGGACCGTGCGGTCGTAGGTGCTCTGGTCGGTGAGCAGCCGGGGCACATTGGTCCCGTCCCGGGCTGCCCGCCGGCCGTCGACGGTGAGCGGGTCGCCGTTGACGGTGCAGGTCACGTTGCCCGCGGCGCTCAGGGTCAGCCGTGCTCGGGCGATGTGCCGGCCGCGGGGCAGCGTGAAGGCGCGGCGGAGCAACGGTGCCGGGTTGGCGATGGGCAGAACGGCGTTCTTGCTGGGGATGTACGGGTTCTTCGGCGGGAAGGTCAGTCCGTCGAGGGTGCCGATGCCGGCCTCGAACGGGTTGGCTCCCGTGGTGAGATCGGCGAAGAAGTCGGGGGCACCGGTGCCGGTGACCTTGACGCTGCGGACGGTGGCCGAGGTGCCGCCGGCGAAGCCGAAGCTCCCGTGACGGCGGATCTGATCGCCGGTCAGGGTGCGGCGGTCGACCTCGACGCCGTTGACCGTGGTGGTCACGGCGAGCCCGCGCACCGTCACCACCACGGTGTGATCGCGCACGGCCCAGGTGTCCTTGGTCAGCCCGGCCGACGCGGGCAGGGTGACCGTGCCGACCGGGACACCGCGGGTGCCCGCGGTGGTGGGATTGGTCTCGCTCTGCGGGTCGTAGTGGTTGACGCCCCAGTCCGGTTCGGAGGTGCCGTCGTCCACCCAGGTGTTGCCGGCGTAGTGGCTGGTCGTCATGACCAGCTGCATGTCGTCGCCGCTGAGCCGGATGGTCCAGTTCAGGCCCTCGCCCCAGGTCTTGCCGATGGGTTCGGCGCGCAGCAGCAGGGCCAGCCCGCCGGCCGGGTCGGCACCGCCGCGGAAGACGACCGTCGCGGTCAGATCCTGCCAGTCGTGGTCCTGCGGCTGCCGTCCCCCGATCCAGCGCGCCCCGGCCCAGTCCTTCTCGCCGTTGAGCAGGCCGGTCTCCCATGTGGTGGGCGCGCTCCAGGCCCCGGGTGTGCCGTGCTCGTCCCAGGTGCGTACGCGCCAGAAGTACGGCTGCTCGGAGCGCAGCGCGCCGCCTCGGTAGGCCACCTCGATACTGTCGGGTCCCGTCACCTTTCCGCTGCGCCAGACGTCCGCCTTGCCGGGCCCGGTGCCGACCTCGATCTCGTACGCGCTCTGCCGGGCCACCGGAGGCACCCAGCTGAACGTCGGCGTGGTGTGCGTACCGAGGGGCTGGGAGCGGGAGTTGACCTGAAGGTCCGCGGGTGGGAAAGCGCGTCCGCCGGGTGCCGTGCCGTTCGCCGCCACGGCGTTCGGTGCGGCGGCGAGCGGGAGGGAGGCCCCCGCCGCTGCCGCCGTCACGATGCCGAGCAGGTGTCGGCGGCTCAGCGGGGTTCTGTTGTCCTCGGCCACGGCTGAGAGTCCTTTCGTACGCGCACGACGATGTGCGCCGGAAGGGGGTGTCCCTCCCCCCAAGGGATTGAATCGTTTCAACCCCCTACGAATGGTCAGCTTACGAACTGCCTCGACCTTGACACAACGGTCTGGCTCAGGAATTGCGGAGGTCGTCCAGCGCTCGGTGGAAGCCGGGGAAGGTCTTCTTCACACATCCGGGATCGTCCAAGGTGATACCGGGGGTGCGCAGACCGGTGATGCTGAAGGCCATGGCGATGCGGTGGTCGCCGTGGCAGGCGATGTGTGCCGGGCGGGGCCGGCGGGGCCGGATCTCGATCCAGTCCCGTCCGAGCAGGACCGGGACCCCGAGGGCACGCAGGTTCTCGGCGCAGGCTTCGAGCCGGTCGCATTCTTTGATCCGGGTGTTGTGGACGTCCTCGATCCGGACCGGGCCCTCGGCGAACGGTGCGAGGGCGGCGAGCGTGGGCATGGTGTCGGAGATGTCACGCATGTTCACGGTGATGCCGGCAAGCCGTCCGCCCGGGGCTCCGGTGACGCTCACTTCGTCCTCGGTCAGCATGACCTGTGCGCCCATCCGGGCGAGCACCCGGGCGAAGCGCAGGTCGCCCTGCAGGCTGCCCGAGCCGAGTCCGGGGACGGTGACACGGCGGCCGGTGAGCGCGGCGGCCGCGAGGAAGTAGCCGGCGGTGGAGGCGTCCGGCTCGACCGTGTAGTCGGTGGCCGTGTAGGGCTGGGCGGGCACGGTGAAGGTGTCGCCGTCGCGGTGCACAGGTACCCCGAAGCTCTCCATCATGGCCAGCGTGATGTCGACGTAGGGCGCGGACACCAGGTCGGTCACGGTGATGGTGAGCCCGCGCTCGGTGAGCGGACCGACCAGCAGCAGGGCGGTGAGGAACTGGGATGACAGTCCGGCGTCCAGCGTGATGTGCCCTCCGCTGATCCCGTCGGCATGAACGGTCAGCGGGTGGTGGCCCTCCCGTTCCTCGTGGATGACGGTGACACCGAGGGCGCGCAGTGCCCGGGTGAGCGGACCGAGGGGGCGGCGGCGCATCTGGGCGGACGCGTCGAAACGGAAGACGCCGTGACCGGCCGCGGCCAGCACCGGAAGGAATCGCGCGGTGGTGGCGCCGTCCCGGCAGAAGGCCGCCGCCTCTTCGGCGGCCGGTCCTTGCGGGCGGCCCTCGACGGTCCACCGGCCCGGCGTGCGCTCCAGTCGGTAGCCGAGCGCGGCAAGGCCCTCGGCGAACCCCACGGTGTCGTCGGCGACCAGCGGTCTGTGCAGCACCGTCGTTCCTCGGGCCGCCGCGGCCAGGAACAGCGCGCGTGCCGTGATGGACTTCGACCCCGGGGCGTCCTGGAACCGGTAGCCGCCCGAGAGGCGTTCGCCATCCGCGCGCCGGGGCCTCTCGTTGTGCGGCGAGGAGAGTGCGTTGTTCATGCCTCGGGACCGTTCCTTCCCACGCTCGGTGGCTCGTCGGCCGGCCGCCGGGCAGCGGCCGGCGCCGTGGGCAGCGGCGGCACGGCCGGCAGCTGGGACCACAGGCCGTAGTGGTCGGATGAGGGCCTGTCCGGCCCGGCGCCGGGCTGCCCGCAGTCCTCGGCGGTCCGTCCGTGGGAGCAGCGGTCCCGGGGCGCGGTACCGGCGAGCAGGTGGTCGGTGCGCCTGCGTCCCCGGGCGAACCTCACCAGCGGGTCGGCCGACGCGTCGACCGTGTGCCCGGCGGAGTCGTCTCGCCGCCCTGTGCCGGCGAGGTACGGCTCGCGGCTCGTGTCACCGGCCGCTCCCGCGTCGGCACCGGTCAGCCGGCGGAGTTCGCCGCTGTCGGGTTCCGCGTCGTGGTCCGCGCCGACGAGCGGCGGTGGTGGTTCGCTCTCGATGGACTCAAGGTGTCTCACGATCGTGCGGTGGGGCCGCAGACGGTCGGCCTGCCTGTCGTCGCCGTCGGTCCGGCATTCCTGAAGGCAGATCACGTCGAAGTCATGGCGGCCGGGTTCGTCGACGAACCCGTGCCGGCGGCCCCGGTGGTCGTCGTGCGTCCGGTGCGCGTTCCAGTGCGCGATACGCAGGGACAGCCGGCTCGTCCGAGCGGCCTCCGTCCCCGGCGTCATCGGCTCCCTTGCCCGTGAGCACCCCTTGTGCATCAGCGCGCCGCCTGCGTCGGGCGCCGGTGGGTCGGCGTCGCGGCGATCGTCGGAGTCGTACCGCGCCGGGCGGCAGGGCGAGTGCATGGGGTGTCCCGGTTGTTGAGGATCTTCAGCGTGGTGATCGGTCGGCTGCGTGGCCGCTGCCCACCGGCGGACGGCGTGGCTCGCCCGGAGCGCGCCTGCGCGGGAAAACGCCGCCATACGAGCGCGCCTGCGCCGGAGACCGCCGCCGTGCCTGCCCTAAGAAAGGCTGCGGAGCACGTCCTTCAGGTCGGCCGCGATGGCCGTGTGCGGTGCGGTCCGCAGGTGTGCGCGGTCGTGCGCTCCGCCGAGCACGCCGATGACGTGCCCGGCTCCGGCACGCGTGCCGGCGAGCAGGTCGTTGACCGTGTCACCGGCGACGAGGACGCGCTGGACCGCGTCGATGCGGAGCTGGATGACCGCGGACAGGATCAGATCGGGGTAGGGGCGGCCCCGGAGTGTTCCGGACTGGGCGACGGTGAGGTCGATCAGGTCGCGCCAGCCGAGGGTTTCGAGGAGTGCGTCCTGGACCGCGGCGTCGAAGCCGGTCATCAGGCAGGTCCGCACGCCGCGTTCGCGCAGGCCGACGAGGACGTCCTCGGCTCCGTCCTTGGCGGTCAGTTCACCGGCGGACGCCGCCTTGAGCATGAGGTCGACGAAGGCGCGGTGCGCTTCGGCGGCCTTGTGGGGGTCGGGCGTCAGGCGGTTGAACATGTCGGTCTTCGCCATGCCGCGCAGGGGGCGGAGCGTTTCCGGGGCGATCGCGTCGAGGCCGGCGAGGGACAGGGCCTCGTCCACGGCCCGTTCGACGGTGCCGTTGTCCGCGATGGTGGTACCGGCCATGTCGAGGACGGCCAGGTCTATCGCTCGGGAGCTGTCGTGATGGGGCACAGGTCTTCCTTCTACAGGGAGTGTTCGATCGTGATGTCGGCCATCACGTCGAGTGCTTTGGTGGACGCTTTGGGGCGGCGGACCGCGATGCCGACGAAGAGCGTGTCGACGATGCCCAGGTGGGCGAGGCGGCTTGCCATGGCTTCGAGCCGGAAGCCGTGCTCGGGCGCTCCCGCGATCAGCGCGGCGTTCGCGACGCGGGTCAGGGGGGACTTGGTGAAGCTGGTGATGGCGACGACGAAGGCGCCCGCCGCCCGGGCCGCCTCGGCGACCAGCAGCGACTCGCGGCTGGCACCGGTGTGGCTGATGACCAGGCACACACACGAGTCGTCGAGATGGCGTGCGGCCAGGTGCTGGGCCATCACGTCGGTGGGGTACGACGTCACGAGGCCGAGCGCGGACAACCGGTAGGCGGCGTCGTGGGCCGGCGCGGCGGAGGTCCCGTTCCCGACGACGAGGACGCGGCCGGCCACCGCCATGCGGTCGATGGTGAGGGACAGCAGTTCGGGATCGACGGTCTGTGTCGCGTCGACCAGGGCCCGGCCGCTGCGGCGCAGGATGCGATCCAGCATCTCGCCGGCCGGGGTCCGGCCGTCTATCCCCTCTTCATGGGCGAGTTCCTGCTCCTGCTCGCCCTGCTGGGCGAGATCGCGGGTGATGGCGAGCTTGACGTCTTGGTAGCCCCGGTAGCCGATGCGCTGGCAGGCACGGACCGCGGAGGACTGCGCGACGCCCGCCTTCTGGGCCAGTTCGGTCACCGAGCCGCGTACGACCGCTTCGGGGTCGCTGAGGATCAGCTCGATGACCCGCTTGTCCGTGGCACCCAGGCTGGGCAGCGCGGCTTGGGCACGGGTGACGAATTCGCCCCTCACCAGGGACGACTTGGCTGCAACCACGAGGCCTCATTTCGCCGTGTGAACACAGATCGACTGTCGATGCGGCAGGAGACTAGCACGGAATGGATAATCCATCCTGAACGCTAGGATGAGCTGGATAGTTCATCCCTCGGTAACCCCGGCTTGGTCCGCACGCCATCCCCGCCTCTGAGCCTGGCACCGCCGGCACGGGGCGGCAGCAGTGCCGACGGCCCCTGAGCCGGACGGCCACACCGCGCGGTGCGCCCCGCGGTGGCCCCCGAGGAGGGAGACAACCATTCCTGCCACACCACTCACCCTGATCGCGGTCATCGACGGCCTCCGGCCGGCCGCTCTGAACGCCTCCACCACCCCGTTCCTGTCACGGTTGGCCGAGGAGGGCTGCTCCTACGACCACGCCGTCGCCGCCTTCCCCGCGTTGACCCGTACCAACGCCGCGACGCTGGCGACGGGATGCCACCCCGGACGTACGGGGGTCTTCGGAAATCGGATGTGGCATCCCGAGCTGGGGCACATCGACACGTCGGTCGCCGATGATGTGCGCCGGTTGCGCGGCGCCGGGGCCATGCCGCAGGCGTCCGTCGCGGAGCGGCTCAGCAGGTCGGGCCACGGCACCGTGGTCGTCGGCAACGGCTCGGCCGGCTGCACCTATCTGCTCAATCCCGGCAGCGACGCCGGACACGGAGCGAGGATCGCCTCGGTCGGCCCCGAGCACGAGGTCCACCGCTCCGTTCCCGTCGGCGTCAAGGCCGCGATCGAGGCCCTGGGGCCGCGCCCCGCGTCCGACGACGAGGCGCTGGAATGGGCGGTCGCCGCAGGGGTGGTCTCGATCACGACACAGGCTCCCGACCTGCTGGTCTTCTGGTCCGGGCAACCCGACACCGCCCACCACGCCACCGGGTTGACGTCGGCGACCAGCACGGAGGCGATCCGGCGAACCGACCGGGCCGTACGCGCGCTGCACACTGCCGTGCTCGACACGGGCCGCGAGTGCAATCTGGTCGTCACCGCCGACCACGGCTTCTGCGAGACGAGCGAGTCAGTGGAGCTGACCGAGACGCTGGACCTGATCGCCGAACGCTGCGGCCTGCCCCCGAACGGATTCGTGCCCACCTTCAACAGCGGCGCCGTCTTCGGCTACTTCGAGCCCGGCACGGCACCGCGCCTGCGGGCCGACATGGCAGCCCGGATCGCCCAGGAACCCTGGGCGGGACCCGTCTTCTGCGCGGACTCCCACTGCCCCGACGACGCGTTCCCGCTGTCGGTGGCCGTGAGCGGAGACTCACCGTTCACACCGGACCTGATCATCACCATGCGCACCGAACCGGCCGACCAGCGCGGGCCCGCGGACCCGCCGGCCCGTGCCCTGTCCGCACGGGCCTCCGGAACCCGGCCGTACAGCGGCGTGCACGGCACCGTTCACCCGGCCGACATGCGTATTCCGCTGATCCTGCACGGGCCGGCCTTCAAGACCCGGACCCGGCGCACCGAGTCCGCGGGACCGGCCGACATCGCCGCCACCGCGTACACGCTCGTCACCGGAGCGCCGCCCGACGACATCGACGGCCGTGTGCTGACCGAATCGCTGCGCGATGCCGCCGACGGCCACGAACTCCTCGTGGAGGAACGGACGATCCGGCGCGGCGACACGTCCGTCGGCGTGCGCCGGACCGGGAACCACTCCTACCTGGTGGGCGGTGTATCGGACCAACGGACGCCGCCCGGGCACCGCGCTCCCGCGCAGCAGGGCCTTGCCGAACCGGCCGCTTCCGGCGGGCAGGCCGACTCGGGAAACAAGCAATAAGCCCCTGCTCACCCCACGGGGCGCAGGTCCCCTCGACGGATCGAGGGTGCTGGTCACCAACGGTGCGAAACAGGCCCTGTTCAACACGTTCACGGCCCTCGCCACCCGCCAGGCGCTCGGCAACGAGTACGAACGTGCCCAGTACCTGGACGCGGCCCGCGCGCACGGCGTGAGCGAGGCGTGCACCGGCGCGGCCGAGGGCCGCGCCGTCGCCGGCCTCACCGCGGCCGAGGAGGCGGTGCGCCGGCTGACACTGGCCATGGTGTTCGCCTCGCCTCCGACGCCCGCCCTGGCCGCGGCCGGAGCACACCTGGACGCCCGCGGCCCGGTCGCGATCGTCCACCTGGCCGCGCGGTTCGTCGCCACCTCACGGATCAGCCATGCGCTGAGCCTGCGCCCCATGACCGGGCCTTCCCGCGCGGCCCACGACGAGGCGCGGGAGACGGCAGCCGAGTGACCGGCGAGATCGTCGTCGGTCACTCGGTGACGGCGGGGAAACGGCGCGGTGCCAGGAACAGCAGGACCAGGAACGCCAGTGCCGCGGCGCCTCCCGCGCCCAGGTACACGGCGTGCACGGCGTCCGCGACGGCCTGCCGGGTAGCCTCCGGCGCGGTTCCGGCGTGCATCGTCTCCGTCACCGAGTCGAGGTCGCTCGTGCCGCCGAGCCGCGCCGCCAGCACGCCATTGACGATCGCGCCGAACAGGGGGGCGCCGATGGTCTGGCCACTCTGCCGGCAGAAGAAGATGGAGGCGGTGGCCGTGCCCCGCTGCGACCACCCCACCGCCGACTGGACGCCGACGACGAGCGGGAGGCTGAACAGGCCGAGCGCGGCGCCCAGCAGCAGCATCAGGGCCGTCGGCTGCCAGGCCCGGCCCGGGTAGGGCAGGAAGGGGAACGCGAAGAGGATCAGGGTGGCCGCGCCGATACCGATCATGGCGGTGCTGCGGATGCCGATGCGCCGGTAGACGTGCTGGCTGAAGGCCGAGGAGATCGGCCAGCTGAGCGTCCAGACGGACAGCACGAACCCGGCGGCCACCGGGCTCAGACCCAGCACCGACTGGGCGTAGAGGGGAAGGACCAGGCTGGGGGCGACCACCAGCAGGCCCAGCGCGCCGAGGGACAGGTTGACGCTGGCGATCGTGCGACGGCGCCATACCCACCCGGGCATGATGGGCTCGGGGGCCCGCCGTTCGACGACGACCACGAGCGCCACGAGCGCGAGCCCGGTGGCGAACAGGGCGAGGGAAGGTGCCGACAGCCACGGCCAGGCCACCCCTCCCTGCACCAGCGCGGTGAGCAGCACGCCGCCGCAGGCGAACACGCTGAGCGCGCCTGCCCAGTCGATGGGCGGGCGCCTGCCCGGTCGGCGGCCCGGCTCATGGAGGTGACGGACGATCAGCCACAGGGCCAGCGAGCCGACCGGCAGGTTGACCAGGAAGATCCAGCGCCAGTCGGCGTAGCCGGCGAGGAGGCCGCCGAGCAGCGGACCGGCGATCGCGGACACCGCCCAGACGGTGGAGAGCCTGGCCTGGATTCTGGGGCGCTCCGCCACCGGGTACAGGTCGGCGGCGAGTGTCTGGACCGTGCCCTGAAGGGCGCCGCCACCGAGGCCTTGCACGACACGGAAGGCGATCAGCGCCGCCATGTTCCAGGCAGCCGCGCACAGCAGGGAGCCGAGCAGGAAGCAGGCCGCGCCCACGACGAGCACCGGTTTGCGGCCGAAGATGTCCGACAGCTTCCCGTAGACGGGCAGGGAGACGGTCACGGCGAGCAAGTAGCCGGAGAACAGCCACGAGAACGAGGAGAATCCGCCGAGGTCGCCGACGATCTGCGGGACGGCGGTGGAGACGATGGTGGAGTCGAGCGCCGCCAGCGCCATGGCCAGCATGAGCGCCGCGACGACGGCGCCCCGCTTGCCGGGTGCGGGATTCTTCGTCTCCTTGCCGCCTGTTGCAGGCTCGGTGCTGCCCGCGCCGGAGACTTCCGTCGTGCGTGGGGTGGATCGTATCGATGGGATAGGGGGATGTTCGGGTCCGTCGGCCGCCCTGGTCACCGCGGCATGCCTCCTTCGTTGGCCGGGTGTGCGCTTCCATCGTTGGGGTGGCGACGGCAATTGAGAAAGGAAATCGATCCAATAATTCCCATTGCGAATGACAATGAGTCGGCTCTAACCTCGGAGGGTGTTTCCTCCGGAGCAGGTACGGACGTTTCTGGCAGTGGCGCAATCCCTGAGCTTCACTCAGGCAGCGGCGGCCCTGGGCCTCGGCCAGCCCACGGTGAGCCAGCACATCCGCAAGCTGGAGCAGGCGGTGGGCCGGCCCCTGCTGGTCCGGGACACCCGCAGCGTGACGTTGACCGTCGACGGGGAGGCGATGGTCGGCTTCGCCCGCTCGATCCTCGCGGCCCACGCCCAGGCGACGGACTATTTCAGCGGGACCGGCGTGCGCGGCCGGTTGCGCTTCGGAGTCACCGACGATCTGGCGCTGACCCGGGTGCCGCGGATCCTGCGGGGTTTCCGGCACCTCAACCCGGGCGTCACCCTGGACCTCACCGTGTCCCAAGGAGTGCAGCTGCAACGCCGCGTGGAATCCGGCCACGTCGATGTCGCGTTCCTCAAGACGACTGCCGGGGACGGACGGGGCCGGCTGGTGCGACGGGACCGGCTGGTGTGGGCCGCCGTCGAGGGCACAGGACTGCTGTGGGACGAGCAACGGCCGGTGCCGCTCATCGTGTATCAGGCGCCCAGCCCCAGCAGGGCACTGGCCGTGCAGGCGCTGGAGCAGGCGGGCATCAGGCACCGTGTGGTCTGCACGGCGCGCGGGGTCAACGCCGTGCTCGCCGCCACCCGCGCCGGCCTCGGCGTCGCGATCTTTCCCCGCAGCCTGCTGCCGGGAGACCTCGTCGAGCTGCCCGCCGGTGCCGGACTGCCCGAGCTGGGCGAGATCGACCTCGTCCTGCTGACCAACCCGCACGCTCCCGCCGAACCCGTGGAAGCGCTGACCACGGCCATCCTTGCGCACGCCAACCCGATCCGTTCCATCGGCGAGGGCCGTCACTGGCCGGCCGAGCCGGCGGGAGCGGCGGTCACCGCAACACGCCCGTAGCCGGCGCAGCGGGGTCGTGCGGGGATCCGGGACTGTCGTGCGGGGATCCGGGACTACGGCGAACAGCCCCGGCGACCCGCGTTCACTCCGTGCGGGCCACCTCCCTGCGCCCCGGCCGGGATGGACAGGCCGCCCCGAAGGCTGGGCGCCGCGGGTCGCCGGGGCGCGCGTGGGTGTCATGCAGGACGAGGGTCATGCGCCGGTCCGGTGCGGGCGCAGCACATACACCTTGCGCAGGGTTTCGTGGACCTGCCAGGTGCCTCGCCAACCGGCCGGCATCGCGAGGGTGGAGCCGGGGCGCAGCTCAACGGCCTCGCCGTCCTCCGTGCGGATGGTCGCGGACCCGGTCAGCACCTGGCAGATCTCGTCGTAGCCGTCGCGGGTGGCGGTGAAGTGGCCGGGGCCGCACTCCCACACGCCGACCTCCATCAGCCCGTCGGGCGACTGCCACAGGGTGCGGGTGGTCTCCCGCTGGCCGGTGGTGCTGGTGGGCTTCGGGCGTGCGGGAGGCAGGTCGGCGCTCGCCGCGTCGTCGAGGAAGGCGACGGAAGGAACGCCGGCGGTGGTGTCCATGCGGGTTCGGCTCCTTTCAGCGGCCGCTGATGACGTTGGCGGCACGTGCGATGAACGAGGTGCGCCGCAGGCCGGAGTTCTCGTGCCGGTCGGCGGCGCGGTAGGCGACGTAGAGACTGCGCACACCCAGCCAGCGCAGCGGCTCCGGTTCCCAGCCGCGCACCGTGCGGTCGACCCACGGCAGCCGGGTGAGATCGGTCCTGTGACGCAGGATCAGGTCGCGCAGGGTGCGTCCGGCGAGGTTGGTCGTGGTCACGCCGTGCCCGACATAGCCGCCGGCCCAGCCCAGTCCGGTCCGCTCGTCCAGGTGGACGGTGGCGCACCAGTCGCGCGGCACCCCCAGCACCCCGGACCAGCTGTGGTCGACGGCGACGCCCTCGGTGGCCGGGAAGTGCTGTCTGAGGATGGCCTGCAACTGCAGCTGGGTGGCGGCCCGGCTCTCGCCGCGCTGGTCCACGTGGGAGCCGAACATGTACGGGATGCCGCGCCCGCCGATGGCGATACGGCCGTCGACGGTGCGCTGGATGTAGCAGTACGAGTTGGCCTCGTCGCCGATCAGCTCGGCGCCGCGCCAGCCGATCTCCTCCCATGCGGAGGCGGGCAGCGGCTCCGTGACGATCATGCTGCTGTTCATGGGCAGCCAGACCCGGCGGTGGCCGCGCAGCCCGGCGGTGAATCCCTCAAGCGCCCGGATGACATGGGTCGCCCGGACCGTGCCGTGCGCGGTGACCGCCGCGTGGGGGCGGATCTCGGTGACCTCGGTGCCCTCGTAGACGGCGACGCCCATCCGCTCCACCACGTCGGCCAGGCCCCGCACCAGTTTGGCGGGCTGGATGCGGGCGCAGTGCGGGCTCCAGTGGGCGCTGCGGGCGCCCGCGATGCGGACCCGCTCGGCGAGTTGGTCAGGGCCGAGTTCGACCAGGTCGTCCTTGCTCCAGCCTTCGGCGCGCAGTGACGGCAGGCTCTCGCGCAGCCGTCGCTGCTGCGCGGCGTTGGTGGCGACGTGCAGCAGCCCGTCCTTCTGTATGTCGGCCTCGATGCCTTCCTCGGCGGCGACCCGGATGACCTCGTCGACGGAGGAGAACATCTCGCGCTGCAGGGCGACGGCCGGCTCCCGACCGTGCGACTTGGCGTAGCGGCGCATCTGTCCGGGCGGCTCGGCGCTGAGCCAGCCGCCGTTGCGGCCGGAGGCGCCGAAACCGGCGAACTCCTTCTCCAGGACGGCGATCCGCAGGTCGGGCTGGGCCTGCTTGAGGTAGTAGGCGGTCCACAGGGAGGTGAAGCCGCCGCCGACGAGTGCCACGTCGACGTCGAGGTCGCCGGGCAGCGCGGGGCGGCGGGCGGGGACGCCGCCTTCCCGGAACCAGAAGGAGACGTCGCCGTTGACGAAGGTGGGGCTGGTGGTGAGGGTGACGCTCATCGTCCGCTCTCTTTCACGGTGGTGACCGGGACCCGGTCACCGGAAGTGGGTGGGCGGGTGGTGCCGGTGGGATCGTCGAGCAGGACGCCCCGCTCGATGTCCCAGACCACGGTGACCTCGTCGCCGTGGCGGACGCCGGACAGCCGGTCGGCCTGCTCGCGGGAGTGCAGCACCGTGCCGTCGGGCAGGGTGAGTTCGAGCTTGCGGCCGGAGCCCAGGTATATCTCCTGGGTGACCCGGGCGGGCAGTGCGTTGACCCCGGAGGCAACCGGCGCCGCGGCCCGCTGCACTCTCATGTGTTCGGGGCGGACCACGACGGCGGCCCCGCCGCTGCCGGCCGGACGGCCTGCGACGCGTACCGTGCGATCGCCGACGCGCAGGCAGGAGTCGTCGCCGTCCGGCTCGATGTGTCCCCGGACGGTGCAGGACTCGCCGAGGAACTCGGCCACGAAGAGGCTGCGGGGCCGTTCGTAGAGTTCGCTCGCGGTGCCGATCTGCTGGATGCCGCCGTCGTCGAAGACGGCGATGCGGTCCGAGAGGACCAGTGCCTCGTCCTGGTCGTGGGTGACGAAGACGAAGGTGGAGCCGACCTCCTGATGGACCCGCTTGATCTCCATCTGGAGTGATTCACGCAGTTTCTTGTCGAGTGCGCCGAGCGGCTCGTCCATCAGCAGGACGCTCGGCTCGTACACCACGGCCCGGGCCAGGGCGACCCGTTGCTGCTGGCCGCCGGAGAGTTCGCGCGGTCTGCGGTGGCCGTAGCCGCCGAGCCGCACCGTCTCCAGGGCCGCTTCGACCATGCCGGCGCGGCGGGCCTTGGGCACCTTGCGCTGCTTGAGCGGGAAGGCGACGTTCTCGGCGACGGTCATGTGCGGGAAGAGCGCGTAGTGCTGGAAGACCATGCCGATGTCGCGCCGGTGCGGTGGCAGGTCCTGCATCTGCCTGCCGCCGATGGTCAGCGTGCCCGATGTGGCGGTGGTGAACCCGGCGATGATGTTGAGTGTGGTGGTCTTGCCGGAGCCGCTGGGGCCCAGCAGGGTCATGAACTCCCCTGGTTCGATGACCAGGGAGACGTCGTCGACGGCGACGGAGTCCGCGTACTCCTTGCGCACCCGCGTCAGTTCGATGCGGGCTCCGCGCGCCTTGATGAGGCGGGTCTCAGCGGACACGGTTCCTCCTGGCGGTGGCGAAGGTGGCGGCCAGCACGAGCACCGTGGTGAAGACGATGATCAGGGTGGCGGCCGCGGCGATGGTGGGGTCGGTGTCCCGGGTCACGCTGGCGAACATCCGCACCGGCAGGGTCTGCAGGTAGGGGCTCTGGATGAACAGCGAGACCACGACCTCGTCGAAGCTGGTGACGAAGGCGAACAGGGCACCGGAGACGATGCCGGGGGCGATCAGCGGCAGGGTCACCTGCCGGATGGCGGCCCACCGGTTGGCGCCGCAGATCAGCGCGGCGTCCTCAAGGCGCCGGTCGAAGCCGCGCAGGCTCGCCGTCACCGGGATGATCACGAACGGCAGGGCCAGCACGGTATGGGCGGTGACGAAGCCGAGCGGGGTGCCCAGCAGGTTGTACTGGAGGAAGAGGGCGTAGACGCCGATGCCGACCACCACGGTCGGCACGATCATGGGTGCCAGCAGCAGGCCGTACGACGCCTTCACCCAGCGTGACGCGGACCGGGTGAGCGCGATCGCGGCGGCGGTGCCCAGGACGGTGGACACCAGGGCGACGAGGGCGCCGATCTGGAGCGAGGCGAGCATGGCGTCGGTCCACTGGCGGTTGGTGAAGAAGTTGGTGTACCAGCGGGTGGACCAGCCGCTCGGCGGGAAGACCAGGGAGGCCTTGTCGGTGAAGCTGAGCGGGATCACCACCAGGGTCGGCGCGATGAGCCAGCAGCCCACCAGGGCGCTGAACGCCCAGAGCGCGATCCGCGTGATTCCGGTTCTCATCGGGCTCCTCCCCGGGCACGGGTCAGTCGCATGACGACGCCGACCAGGGCGAGCAGGACCAGCGTCACCGCCAGCAGCACCACGCCCATCGCTCCGCCGCGGCCCCAGGCGAGCAGCCCGTTGACCTGGGTGAAGATCTGTTGCGAGATCAGCGCCTGGTCGGGCGAGCCCAGGAGCGCCGGGGTGATGTAGAAGCCGAGCGAGGTGATGAACACGGTCAGGGCGCCGGCGCCGACGCCGGGCAGCGACAGCGGTACGAAGACCCGCAGGAACGCGGTGGCCGGGCGGGCGCCCATGCCCTGCGCGGCGTCGAGAAGCCGGCGGTCGATGCCGCTCATCACGGCGAACAGCGGCAGCACCATGAAGGGCATCAGTACCTGGGACATGCCGATCACCACCCCGGCGGGGGTGCGGATCAACTGCAGTGGTCCGAGGCCCACGGTGCCGAGGAGCTGGTTGACCACGCCGTTGTCCTGGAGCAGCACCACCCAGGCGAAGGTGCGCACCATGAGGCTGGTCCAGAACGGCAGCAGCACCAGCAGGGTGAGCCAGATCCGCGCGCGGGCGCCGACCACGGTCATCAGGTAGGCGTACGGGTAGGAGAGCACCAGCGTCACCAGGGTGACGACGGCACCGATGGTCAGCGTGCGGACCAGCGTGGCGAGGGCGACGTCACTGGTGAAGAACCAGGAGTAGTTGCCCGCGCCGGGCGTCGGCTCGGTGACGCTGCGCCAGGCCATCAGGCCGAGCGGCACCAGGAAGAGCACGGCCAGCAGGACCACCGCGGGCAGCAGCAGCCATCCCCATCGGCCCTCGGCACCCTTGCGGGGCCGGCTGCCCGTGGCCGGGGAGGCGATGTCGATCAAGGCTGTCATCGCTCACCGCGCCAGCCAGTCGGACCACTTCTGGATGATCTGCGCCTGGTTCTTCGCCCACCACGCGTTGTCGATCTTGAGTGCCTGGGCCTGCCTCTCGGGGGTGGTGGTCACATACTCCGAGGCGAGCCTGTCCAGCTTGGGGTGGGAGTCGGAGTTGATCGGCGAGTAGGAGGTCAGCTCGGTGAGCTTGGTCTGCTGGGCGGCGCCCAGGTAGTAGTTGATCAGTGCCATGGACGCCTTGGGGTTCTTGGCGCCGACGGGGACGGCGAGGGAGTCGGAGACCGGCATGAACTGGTTCCACTGCGGTGCGAAGTGGGCGCCGTTCTTGACCGCCGAGTAGGCGCGGCCCGACCACACCATGGCCATGGAGACCTCGCCGGACTCCAGCAGCTGCTGTGAGCGGGCACCGGTGTCCCAGAAGACCAGGGAGGAGCGGACACTCGTCAGCTTCTTGAGCCCCCGGTCGACGTCCAGCGGGAACAGCTTGTCGGGAGCGACCCCGTCGGAGAGCAGTGCCGCTTCCAGCGCACCCGGGGACGCGTCCGACGGGATGCCGGGTATCGCGCGCTTGCCGGGGTATTCGGCGGTGTTGAAGAAGTCCGCCCAGTCCTTCGGCGGCTTGCTGCCGAACTTCTTCTTGTCGTACATCAGGACCACGCCGTAGCTCATGGCCGGCACGGAACACTTGCCGCGCATGCCCTTGGGCAGCTTGGAGGTGTCGACGACGGTGGTGTCGAGCGGCATCAACAGCTTGCCGCACTGACGCTCGGCCCAGAGGGTGTCGGTGTCCACCACGTCCCAGGTGACGTTCTTGGCGTCGACCTGGGCCTTGATCTTGGTGTAGTCGGTGGGGCCGTCGGAGAGCAGCTTCGCCCCCGACTCGGCGGCGAACGGTTGCACCGCGGCGGCCTCCTGGCCGTCCTGGAAGATGCCGCCGTAGGAGGTGAAGGTCAGGGTGACACCGTCGAGCGCGCCCTTCTTGACCTTGCCCGCCTGGGCCGGCCCGGGGCCGAGGTCGACATCGGCCGATGCAGGGCTGGTGCCGACGCAGCCGGTGAGGGTCAGGAGCAGGGCGCCGGCGGCAGCGGCACACCCCATGATTTTGTGTGATGTTCCGGGCATTGCTGACTCCAGGGATGAGCGGTGAAGGCGCACGGAGACGGCGAGGTCGCGGCGCGCACGACGCGGGCGCAGGGTGCGCGGAGCACCCGAGAGAGGGGGCGTCGGGCAAGAGGTGTGCGCCGTGGGGAGGGGGCGGGGCGCACCACGGGAGAGGAAGGTGCGCTGGAAAGAAGGCGTCGGGGTGTGGTCAGTCCGGCGTCGGCGGGCTGATGATCCAGAGGATTTCGGCGGGTGCTTCGTGGCTGTTGACCACGCGATGCGGCACCGAGGAGCGGTATTCGATGCTGTCGCCGGCTTCCAGTTCATGGGTGCGGCCGTCGAGTTCGACTCGCACGGCTCCACTGATCACCAGGAGGATCTCCTGGGAGTCGCCATGGGTGTAGGCGTCGTCACCGGTGGAGGCCCCTGGGTCGAACTCGCCCGAGTACACCTCCAGATGACCGAGCGGACGCTGGGAAATGAGGAACTTGCGGCTTCCCGGGGCGGTGTGCAGCATCGGACGGTCGGCCCGTCGCACCACCTTCGGACCGGGCGCGCTGTCCTGGTCGAACAGATCGGCCACGGTGACGCCGAGCGCCACGGCGATCCGCCGCAGCATGCCGATGGAGGAGTTCACCTGCCCGCGTTCCAACTGGCTGAGGAAACCGGGGCTGGCCTGGGCGGCCTCTCCCAGGGCACGCAATGACATCCGCCGCATCTTCCGGTACTCCCGGATCCGGGCTCCCAGAGCCTGGTCAGCGGCGTCGGCGGAGACTCCGCCGGAGCGCTCCTGCAGTGAACGATCAGTCATGGGCGAACACCTGATGCAACTTCAGCGAACACTTTGTTCGCTGGGGTGATACGGACCGTACGCTGGCGCAATGCGCCGCACAAGACCCCGCCACCGCCGTCACCGGACCGTGACCAACCGCCTTAACCCGAGTAGCCGCTGTCACCACCGCACGTGGAGCGGCTTCGGCCACCTGGACTGTTTTGCGCAGGCTGGGACCGCGGAGCACCCTGAAAGGGGGCCGCTGGCCTCCACGCACAGTCGATCCGGGAACACCGGGAACATCGGTCAGACAGTGGACCCCCATGCACAAGGAATCTGCGGAGCCCTTCCGGCAGGGCGACGGTGTCGGAGTGGCGAGGATGTCAGGCGAACTCACTGCCTGGGGGCCTGGCGGACGCCGGTTGCTGGGTCTCGACCCCGAGGAGACGGTGGGGCGCTCTTTCTTCGACCTGTTCTCCGAACCCGCGCCGTCGGCGCTCCGCCGGTGCTGGGCGGGGCGCGAGACCTGGAGCGGGGTGGTTCTTCTCCGGCATCGTGAGGGCCATGTGAAGCGGGCGGGCATCCGACTGCGGCCGTTGTCGGACGGTGCGGGCGACACCGTCTGGCTCATCGACACCACGGGGGCCACAACGGGTGGCGACAGGGCAGGTGAACTCGCGCTCCTCAAGCAGTGGGCCATCGACCAGATGCCCCTGCCCGTGACGCTCTGCGACCGCGGCCTCGTCCGTATCGCCGTCAACCCGGCCGTGGCCACCGGGCTGGGCAGAGCCGAACAGGAACTCGTCGGATTCCGCCTGGGAGAGGACGCGCGCGGGCCGCTGCCACCGCCGCTGAAGGCAGTCGCCGAAGCCGCCGAGCAGGTCCTGCGCACGGGTGAGCCGATTGCCTTCGAGCCCCGGGTCAAGACGCCGCGTGACGCCGCTCCGCGCGCCTGGCTCAGCTGGGTGTATCCGGTCAGGGATCCCGAGGGGCAGGTCCAAGCCGTGGCCCTGGCCGCCGCCGACAGCACGGCGCAGTACCAGGCGCGCCTGCGGCTGAATGTCCTGAACGAGGCGAGCGAACGGGTCGGCACCACGCTCGACCTCGCCCGCACCGCCGATGAACTGGCCCAGGTCGCCACCGAGCACTTCGCCGACTTCGTCACCGTCGACATCCTGGACGGTGTGCTCCGCGGAGAGGAGGGCGGCGGCGTCGATCCGGGCGAGACGGTGGCGTTCCGGAGAGTCGCGCAACGCTCTGTCCTGCCCGGTTGCCCGGAGTCCGGGGTCAAGCCCGGTCAGCTGCACACTCCCGAGGTCAGCGCGTCGATCGCCCGTGCGCTGAAGGCCGTCCGGCCCGTGCTGGGCCGACCGGACGACCTCGACGCCGGCGGACGGTTGCCGGCCACCATCGCCCGGTCCATGGCCCTGGAGCACGGAATCCATTCCATTGTGGCGGCGCCGCTGCACGCCCGCGGTGTCATGCTCGGTCTGGCCACCTTCTTCCGGCACAGCGCTCCGAATCCTTTCAACGACGAGGACCTGCGGCTCGCAGGGGAACTGTCCAGTCGTGCCGCGGTGTACATCGACAATGCCCGTCGCTACACCCGCGAGCGTCTGACGTCTTTGGCCCTGCAGCGCACTCTGCTGCCCGAGCGGGTCCCCTTGCGGTCGGCCGCGGCCGTGGACATCGCCTCCCGCTATCTGCCTGCCACCGCGGCGATCGGCGTCGGAGGCGACTGGTTCGATGTGATTCCCCTGTCGGGCGCGAGGGTGGCCTTGGTGGTGGGCGACGTCGTGGGCCACGGCATCCACGCCTCGGCGACCATGGGACGGCTGTGCACGGCGGTGCGCACGCTCGCCGACGCCGACGTGACCCCCGACGAACTCCTGACCCAGCTCGACGACCTCGTGCTGCGCCTTGACGAACAGGCCGCCGCGAAGGGGAGCGCGGTGCCGGGGACAGAGCTGGCGGAGGTCGGCGCGACCTGTCTGTACGCGGTCTACGACCCCGTATCGGGTCGCTGCGCGATGGCCCGTGCGGGTCACCCCTTGCCGGTGCTCGTGACGCCCGACGGCTCCGTGCGGTTTCTGGAGCCGCCGGCCGGGCCGCCACTGGGTGTGGGCGGGCTGCCGTTCGAAGTCGCGGAGTTCGACACCCCGGAAGGCAGCGTGCTCGCCTTCTACACCGATGGCCTGGTGGGGGATGCCCGGGGGGAGCCCGAGGCCGAACTGGGTATGTTCCGCGAGGCGCTCGCCGTCCCCGGGCGTGAGCTGGAGTCGGCATGCGATGCACTGCTGAGCCACGTGCCGGCCGGGCGCCGCTCCGATGACGCGGCGCTCCTGCTCGTACGGACCAAGGCCCTCACCGACGACCAGGTCGCCGTCTGGCAGCTGACCCAAGACCCCTCCGGCGTAGCCGAGGCCCGCCGGTCAGCGATGGATGTGCTCGCCGCCTGGAACCTGCGGGACCAGCAGTTCGTCACCGAACTGGTCATCAGCGAGCTGGTCACCAATGCCCTCCGTTACGGGAAACCGCCCGTTCAACTGCGTTTGATCCGCGACACGGTGCTCATCTGCGAGGTGAGTGACACCAGCAGCACCGCCCCGCACCTCCGCCGGGCCCGCACGTTCGACGAGGGCGGCCGTGGCCTGCTCATCGTGGCGCAGCTGACCCGGCGCTGGGGAAGTCGCCAGACCCCCACCGGCAAGACCATCTGGGCCGAGATCCCCATCGTGCCGTCGACGCCGCCGCTGCTTCACAAGATCTGACCTGGGCGGTTTCCGCGCTCCGCAGGGCCGCCGAGTCGACTGGGCCGCCGGTCTGCTCAGCGCTCAAGCCCCGCTTTCAGCAGGCGTTCCACCGGTCCTCGCGCGGCGAGCAGTGCGAGGCCGAGCACGATGCCGCACACCGCGGTGAGGGTGAAGTAGGAGGCGTTGTCGATCGCGGTGAACAGTTGGCCGAGCAGGCCCGCCAGGGACGAGCCGAGGGCGAGTGTGAGGAAGTTCAGGCCCACCATCTGGGACGTGAACTTCTCGGGGCCGATCCGTGTGGCCAGGGACAGTCCGATCGGCCCGACGAAGACCTCGGAGGAACCGGCCGCCATCATGAACAGGAGAATGAGCACCAGCGGGATCCGGGCGTGACCGGTGGCCTCGGAGATGACGAGCAGGAACAGATAGGCGCAGCCGATCTGGGTCAGTCCGATGGCGACCTTGGTCACCGGACCCGGCTGACGCTCGCCCAAGGTGTTCCACATCCGGGCGACGAGCGGGATGACGAGGACGAGCGCGAGCGGGCTGACGGTCGTGATCCAGGCGACCGGGAACCTCCAGCCGCCGACGTGCAGGTCGATGCGTTCGGTGATGAGGATGGATATCGCGGTGAACTTCTGAAACAGGAAGCCGAAGTAGACCCCGGATGCCAGGAAGAGGGGAAGATAGCCGAGGATGCGTCGGCGCTCGTCGCCGCTGACGGCCGACGAGGTGGTCATGGTGAGGAAGTAGCCGGCCGCGGCCACCAGCGCGGCGACGGTCACCACGGTGGACAGGTTCTCCGCCCGCAGCGCCCCGGTGGCGACGGCCGCGCCCACGGCGGCGAGGAAGGCGACGCCCGCCATGACGACGAGCGGACGGCGGCCCGCGGGCAGGGGGTTGTTGACGGTCCGGGCGCGTTCGGGCAGATGCTTCATCGAGGAGACGTACTGGACGAGCGCGGCGCCCATGCCGACCGCCGCCAGCGCGAACCCGTAGTGGAAGCCGAGTTCGCTCTGGGCCAGGCCGGTGGTGAGCGGGCCGGCCACCGCACCGATGTTGATGGCCATGTAGAAGTAGGAGAAGCCGGCGTCCCGGTGGCGTCCCTCCGGGTTCTGGTCCAGCACGAACCCGACGATCGAGGTGATGTTCGTCTTCAGCGCACCGGTGCCGGCAACGATGCACAGCAGTCCGGCGCCGAGGCCGACAAGGCCGGGGGCGAAGGCGAGCACGAGGTGTCCGGCCGTGATGACGACGGCACCGTAGAGCACCATGTGCTGCGGGCTGACGAGCCGGTCGCCCAGCCAGGCACCGAGAATCTGGCACAGATACACGGTGCCGCCATAGGCGCCGACGATGCCCGCCGCGACGGACGGGTCCATGGCCAGGCCGCCGTCGGCCAGTGCGTAGAGCAGGTAGAACGAGAGGATGCCCTGAAGGCCGTAGAAGGAGTAGCGCTCCCACATCTCGGTGAGGGCCATGCTCCACAGACCGCGCCCGAAGGGACGCCCGGGTGCCCCCGTCGTTGTCCCGCGTGTGTCGCGGAGACCTGCCGCGGTCGTCTGGTGCTGTGTCTTTCTCACTCGCTGAGTCCTTCCCGATCGAGAGAGTGCCGGCCGCGGGTGGAGCGGCCGGCACGGATGTTCTGCGAGACCGCGCGCGACACCGATGCCGCGGGTACGGCGACCGCCGGGTACGGCAGCGTCGGGTACGGCGGCCGTCGGCGGCGGCCCGGTGACGGTCCGCCCTGGTGACTCGGGGCGGTGCGCCTGCCTGACCGGTCAGCCGGTGACGTCGGTCTGGTGTGCGGTCGACGGCTGCCGGCGCGCGGGCCACGTCCTCGTCGGTGTGCGCCGCCGAGATGTACCACGGCCGGCTCTCCCTGGTGTGGCTGCCGCCGCGGATCAGGCTCTGCGCCGGATCGCGCCGGGGCTCGCCCCGGCCGGCTGGCACATCGGCGTGGCCGCGCACCGGGTCGGCGGGATGACCCGCCGTGCCCGGTCGAGGTGTGCCCCCGAGCGGGCGAAGGTTCTCTCGGTCATCGACACGTTCGTTCGGCCAGCTCGCTCAGTACGAGGTCGCCGTCCCAGGCGGAGATCGGCGGATAGGCGTCCGGGTCGGTGATCACATCGAGCACCGTGGCCACCGGGGAGGCCAGCGCGGCGCGCAGGGTCGCGGCCAGCTCGGCGGCCGACTCCACGCGAACGCCGCGCGCCCCACACGCCGCGGCAATGGCCGCGTGATCGACCGGTGCGAAGTCGATGGCGTCGGTGTGCGTGGCGAACTGGTGCAGCTCGGAGTGCTTCTGGTAGCCGAGGATCGCGTTGTTCAGCACCACGACGGTGATCGGCAGACCCATGCGGACGGCCGTCTCGATCTCGGCCCAGCAGTGCCCGAACCCACCGTCACCGACGAGCGCGACCACGGGGCGGTCCGGGTGTGCGGCCTTCGCGCCCAGCGCCATGGGCACGCCCCAGCCCAGTCCCGCAAGGCCGCGGGGCGCCAGGAACCGCTGACCGGCACGCCGGGCGCGCAGACCGTTGCTCATCCATACGGAGCTGTAGCTCGCGTCGGCCACCACGATGGTGTCCGCGGTCAGCTGGGCGTCGAGTTCGCGCATGATTCGCTCGGGCCGGATCGGGGAGGACTGAGATCCGGCCAGCGGCAGGATCTGGGCCTGGTGCGCGCGCCGTGCCTCCTCGATCCGGGCGGCGACCTGCTCGCGGGCGGCCGTGCGGACGTCCAGCGAGCGGGCGCTCAGCTCGTCGAGCAGCGCCCGCAGGGTCATCTTGGCGTCGCCGACCAGCCGCAGCGCCTCGTAGGTGCGCCCCACTTCGACCGGGTCCACGTCTAGGTGGACATAGGTCGCCGACGGCGGGAACAGCCGCCAGCCGTCCGTGGCGTTCTCGTTGGTCCTCGTGCCCACGAACAGGATCAGGTCGGCGTCCGCCACCAGCGGGCGTGCGTGCCGGGTCGCCCCGTTGACACCCATGGCGTAGCCGATCACGCCGACGGACAAGGGGTGGGTCTCGTCGACCGAGCCCTTGCCCATCGCGGTCGTGGCCACGGGCAGTGAGGCGAGCTGCTGGAGTTCGGCCAGTTCGGGCGCGGCCCCGCCCGTGCACCCCGCCCCCGGCGACCACCAGCGGTCGCCGCGCCGTCGCGAGCAGTTCGGCCACCTGTTTGATCTGCTCCGGGCCGGGAGCGTACCGGTCCAGCGGGAACCGGCCGTACCGGGCTCGCCGGGTGGAGGCGGCCGGAACGGGCTCGGCGAGGACGTCCTTGGGCACCAGCAGCACGACCGGACCGGGACGGCCGGAGGCCGCTTCCGTCATCGCCGCGTCGACATAGTCGTCGACCCTGGCCGGGTCGTCGAGCCGGTGGATCGCCTTGGCGCAGGCACTGAACAGCTTGACGTGATCGAGTTCCTGGAAGGCGTTGCGGTCGCGGGCCGGCCTCGGTACCTCCTGCACGATGGCGAGCACCGGCACCGACGCCTTGAACGCCTCCGACAGGGGCGGCACCAGCAGGGTCGCGGCGGGGCCGTTCTGGGCCGCCACCACGCCGACCCGGCCGGTCACCCGGGCATAGCCGTCGGCCATGGCACCGCCGGCGTTCTCGGTGCGGTAGACGACCTGCCGTATCGACTGCTCCGGCGTCGCCAAGAAGAACAGCGAAGGCAGGCTCTGTCCGAACACGTCACGGACCCCGTGGCGTCGCAACGCCGCCGCCAGATTTTCGGCGACCGTATGTCCCATCGTCACTCCTCCATCGAGCTTCGTCTGCGGTGCCGGAGAGTTCAGCACGGGCCGAAGCGAGGGGTCCAATAGAGGTTTTCACGCCGGCGATAAGCGTTCGTTATCGGCGTTCTCGACGGCTGCGCACAGGTGTGGGTGACCGTTACGGCCGCACACTCGGCAGGGGGCTCACGACGTCATCCCAGGTGTTTCTTGGCACAGCTCGATGAACCGGTCCACCGGCGCCTGTGCGGCGTTCGGCCGCCATGCCACCACCAGCGTGCTGGTCGGGACCGGCTCGGTGAACCGTCGCACACACACCCCGGGCGGACAGAGCTTTCGCGCCCGGTGCTCGTCCAGGACGGCGATGCCGACGCGGCGGGTCACCTCACGCAGGATGTGCTCGGCATCGGGCTGCTCAAGGACCACCCGCTGGGGTCGCTCGCCCCAGATCTGCCGCCGGATGTCGTCGTGGTAGCCCGGTCCCTGCGCTCTGGGCCAGTGCACCAGCGGCAACTCGACCACATCGTCGGGCGAGACGTGCTCCCGGGCCGCCAGCGGATGGTCGTCGGGCATCGCCACGACCAGTTCCTCGGTCGCGACGACCAGTGACTCCACGGCCCGGTGGCGCACCGTCGACCGCACGAAGGCGACGTCCACCTCGTCCGCCTCAAGCAGTTCCAGGTTCCGGCTCGTCCACGCGGTGGACAGCGACAGCCGAACCGTGGGATGGCGCAGCCGGAAACGTTCCACGAGATCGTGCATCGTCAGATCGGCACCGGAGCGGGTGTAGGCAACCCGCAGCACCCCGCCGGGCTGCTCCGCCGCCGCCCGCACCCGCTCGACACACAGCCTGGCCTCGGCGAGCACCCGCTCGCCCTGCTCCCGCAGCACCTCACCGGCCGTGGTGAGCGTGATCGCCTTGGTACCCCGGCGGATCAGAGGTGTGCCGAGTTCCTGCTCCAGAACCTTGATCTGCTGGGACAGGCCCGGCTGCGAAATGTGCAACTCCTCGGCCGCCCGGCCGAAATGGAGCACACGGGCGAGTACCAGGAAGTACTCAAGTCGCCGCAGTTCCACATCGGGAATCCTACCGGGGCTCCGGACAGGTGTGCTGCCGTCGCGCCCCGTTCCCGGCCTCCCGGACTCCGGTGTCCGGGGCGCGACGGCCGCTCAGTGCGCGGACGTCGCCGCGTCGGCTGCGTGGGCCAGCACGTCGGCCAGTTCGGCGGCCAGCTCGGGGGTGGCGGCGACGACACCGGACCAGCGGCGGGTCAGATCGGTGTCGAAGACGAGCGGGCGTCCACGGACGTCGAGCACCGCTCCCCCGGCGCGCGGCACCATGACGGCCGCCGCGGCGAGGTCGACCAGGCGGTGGGTGTCGGAGCAGGCGTCGGCGAAGGCGTCGATGGCGCCCTCGGCGACCAGGGCCGCTTCCAGGCAGGTGGTGGACAGGATGCGGACCCGGGCGGCGCGGGAGGCGGCGGCCCACCAGGCGGCGGCCGGACCGGGCCTGCCGGTGTGCGGGCGCAGCAGGGACAGCGCGGCGCCGGACAGTGCCGTGCGTCCCGAGGTGCGGTACGCCACCGGCCGGTCGCGGTGGGCCGACCAGCTTCGGCCGGTGTCGAGCCAGACCGTGTGTGCCTCGGTGAACTCCCCGTCGACGGCGACGGCGGCGGCGAACGCGGTGAGCGGGACACCGGCGGCGCCGTTGGCCGAGCCGTCGAGCGGGTCGATGACCAGGGACACCGCGCTGCCGTTGTCGATCCAGCCGCTCTCCTCGGACAGCACGTTGACCCGGTGGGGGCGCAGTGCGTCGATCACGGCGTCCTCGACGAGCCGGTCGATGTACATGGTGGGGGTGCCGTCGGCGCCGGTGGCCACGGGCTCGGCCAGTGTGGTCCGGTCGTACGCGGCCCGTGCGTCCCGGTAGGTGTCGAGTGCGGCCCGGGCGGCGGCGAGGAGCGCCGGGTGGGTGCCGGGGTCGGTCGTGGTCATGGTCACCGTCCTGTGGTCTGCAGCAGTCGGGCCGTGAACAGCGGGGCGTTGTCGCCGTCGCGGGTTTCCTCGGCGAGCAGGGACATCCGTACGGTGGGCCGGCCGCCGTCGGCGGTGACGACGACCAGGTCGGCGCGCAGCCCGGGGACGAGGGCGCCGCGGTCGGCGAGTCCCGCGGTGCGCGCGGCGCCCGAGGTGATGAGCGCCACGGCGGTGTGCAGCGGAACCACCCCGCGCTCGGCCAGTTTCAGGGCGGCGGCCAGCAGTGTGGTGGGCATGTAGTCGCTGGACAGGTTGTCCACCAGTCCTTCGGTGATCAGTGCCTCGGCACCGACGTTGCCGCTGTGCGAGCCGCCGCGCAGCACGTTGGGCGCACCGGCGACCACCGGCATCCCGGCGTCCTGTGCGGTGCGGGCCGCCTCGCGGGTGGTGGGGAACTCGGCGACGGCGGCACCCGCCGCCCGTACCCGGGCGATTTCTTCGGCGCTCTCCACATCGTGGGCGAGCAGCCGGATCCGCCCAGCGCGCGCCTCCTGGCCGAGGTGGGCGAGGGTGCGGGCGCGCTGTGGGAAGCCGTCCGTGCGCTCCTCGATGCGCTCGCGTATGAACCGGTCGGCGTCCTCGGCGGACACATTCTCCTGCTGCTGGACGATCGCCCGGTACGCCTCCAGGTTCCGGTACTGGCCCTGGCCGGGTGTGTGGTCCTCGTAGGAGACCAGCGGCGGCACATCGGTGTGCGGCTGCGCCGCGAGGACGCCCTTGAGGGCGGCCAGCGCGTCGGCGTCGCGGGCGTCGAGGCGGTGCAGCACCCGGTGGTCGACCAGGCCGACGCCGTCCGCGGCGCGTTCCCGTACGGCGGCGGTGAGCGCCATCGAGCGCTCGATGGTGCGGTCCTTTTCGAGCCTGGTCTGGTAGCTGACCGCGTGGTGCATCGTGGTGACACCGGCGGCGCGGACCCGTCCCTCGAAGCTCCGTACGGCGAAGCCCGCCTCGAACTCCACGGTGGGACGGGGGCGTTGTTCCTTCTCCAGCGCGTCGCTGTGGGTGTCGATGATGCCCGGCAGGAGCAGGGCGCCGCCGAGGTCGAGGGCGCCGCCCGGGACCGCGCCCGGGGTGATGGGAGCGGCCTCGGCGATCTTGCCGTCCTCCACCACCACGAGGGCGTCGTCGAGGGTGCGGTCCGGGAGTACGGCGCGGGCGTGGGCGAACACGTAGCGGCTCATCGGGCCACCTCCAGCGGCAGGTTCGGGTCGTGCAGGATGTCGCCCGGGGCGCCGGTGGCCAGCACCCGGCCGCCGCCGAGCACCACCACGCGGGTGGCGAGGGATTCGATGGCGTCGAGGTCGTGGAAGACGGACAGCACGGCGGTGCCGGTCTCCTCCAGGCGGGCGATCAGCTCCAGGACCGCGGCGCGGTTGGCCGGGTCGAGGGCGGAGACGGGCTCGTCGAGCAGCAGCAGCCGGGGCGGGGCGATGGTGCCGGCGGCGATGTTGACGCGCTGCTTCTGCCCGCCGGACAGGACGGTGGCGTGCATGTCCCACAGCTGTTCGGCGATGGCGACCTGGCGCAGCGCGGCGGCGGCGGCTTCCTCGGCGGCGGCCCGGTCCATGCCACGTGCGACGCCGGCCGAGGCGACGATGGACAGGACGGAGCGGCGCGGCTGGGGCCGCAGGAACTGGGAGACGTACCCGATCTCCTGGCCGCGCAGGTCGGCGGCGTCGGCGTCCGGCAGGCCGGCCACGTCGAGGAGTTCACCGTGTGCGGTACGGAACCAGATGTGGCCCGAGCCGGGCAGATAGGTGCGGTAGACGCAGCGCAGCAGGGTGGACTTGCCGGCGCCGGAGGTGCCGGCAAGGGCGACGTGCTCACCGGGCCTGACATCGAGGTCGACGCCGTGCAGGGCGTCGACGGTGCGGCCGTCGATGGTGTGCAGGGTGAAGTCCTTGCGCAGTGCGCGCACGGACAGGACGGTGTCGCCGGGCACGTCCGCGGGGGCGGTGGGCCGGGCGGGGGTCATGACGGGGGTTGTCATCGTGGTCATCCTCGGGCCGCCGCGACGAGTTGCTGGCTGTAGGGGTGCTGGGGGTCTTCCAGAAGCTGGTCGGTGAGGCCGGCCTCGACCACCCGTCCGTGCTTCATGACGAGGACCCGGCGGGTGAGCATGTCGATGACGCCGAAGTCGTGGGAGACGACGACGGCGGCCACCCCGGTCTCCTCCAGCAGCCCGCGCAGCAGATCCAGCACGCCCGCCGCGACCGAGGCGTCGAGCCCCGTGGTCGGCTCGTCCAGGAGCAGTACCGGCGGGTCGTTGGCGAGGGCCTTGGCGATCTGCACACGCTGGCGCATGCCGCCGGAGAAGGTGCGCACCAGGTCGTCCATGCGGCTGAGCGGGACCTCGACCCGGTCCAGGAGTTCGGCGGCGCGCCGCCGGATGTCGCCGAAGCTGCGCCGGCCGACCGCGGTCAGCGGGTCGGCGATGTTACCGCCCGCGGACACCTCCAGGTTCAGGCCCGCGGCCGGGTCCTGGTAGACGGCCGCGATGTCCTTCAGGCGGAGCCGGCGCCGGGCCGACGGTTCGAGGTCGCACAGATCGACGGTGCCGTCGGCGACGGAGCGCAGGGCGATGGCGCCGGTGGTGGCGGCCTCGTCGCCGGCGATGCAGCGCATCACGGTGGACTTGCCGGAGCCGGACTCGCCGATGATGCCGAGGGCTTCACCGGGTGCCACGTCGAAGGAGACGTCCCAGGCCGCCACGACCGCGCCGGTCGCGGGTGAGACGGCGGTGCCGTGCTCAGGCCCGGTGCCGGTCAGTGAGGCGGGTGACGGGTCTCCGTAGATGCGGCCGAGGCCGGTCACCTTCAGGGCCCAGGGACGGGTCTTGGGGGTGTACGTGCTCATGCGGTTGCTTCCTGTTCTCGGGTGCTGCGCCGCAGTACCGCGCGGGCGAGTTCGGCCGGCCGCCCGGCGACGTCGGCGGGGGCGTCACCGGTGCGGCGCCGGGTGCAGAAGTCGGTCTCCGAGCACACCCAGGCGCTGAATGTGCCGTCCTCGCCCGGTTCCTGGATGAGGTAGGTGTCGTCGGAGCCGCACAGCCGGCAGGCGGCACCGGGGGTGTACTCGACCTCGAAGGGCCGGTCGTCGAACGTGAGGGGCTCGACCCGGGTGTGCGGGGGGATCGCGAACAGCCGCTTCTCCCGGCCCGCCGACAGGACGGTGATCGCCTCGGAGTGGTCCATCTTGGGCACGTCCCAGCGCGGGATCGGGCTCGGCGTCATCACATACCGGCCCCCGACGAGTACGGGGTAGCCGGCCGCCGCCGTGATCAGCCCGTTGTGGACGATGTCCTCGTAGAGCCGGACCCACATCTTGGCGTAGTCCGCCTCGGCGTGCATGCGGCGCTGCTCGTCCATCTCACGGACGATGCCGGACAGCGGCTCGGGGTTGGGCACCTGGAGGACCAGTATCTGTTCGTCGGTGAGGGGCTGTTCGGGGATGCGGTGCCGGGACTGGATGATGTCGGCGGCGCGGGTGTCGGTCTCCTCCACGCAGCCCGTGTGCTCGGTGATCAGCCGACGCAGATTGGAGGCGTTGACGCCGGCGTCCTCCCCCTGGTCGATGACCTTCAGCCGGGAGTCCTCGCCGACCAGGGCGAGGGTGGCCTGGAGGCCGCCCGAGCCCCAGCCGCGGGCGACGGGCATCTCCCGTGAGCCGTAGGGGACTTGGTAGCCGGGGACGGCGATGCCGCTGAGCATGGCGCGGCGCAGTTCGCGCTTGGACAGCTCGTCGAAGACGCCGGGACGGGGGCCGGGTCCGGCGAGGGCTCCGGTGCGGGAGGCACCGGTACGGGTCAGGGGCAGGGTGGTCATGCGGTGTCTCCGGAGGAATGGGCGTCCTGGCGGGCGGCCTCGGCGCGTTCCAGCACCGAGCGGTACTCCACGTGGTGCGGCAGCTTCAGGTGGTGCAGGTAGCCGGTGGAGTCCAGGCCGTCCAGGGTGAGCAGGACATCGTGGTGGAGGGCGGTGGCGTCGGCGTCGTCGTAGTGGACCATCAGCATGTCGAGACCGGCCATGGCGATGGCCTTGCGCTCGTTGTGGCCGAAGCAGATGCCGTAGCCGACGTTGAGGTGGTCGGGCAGTTCACCGGCCCGGGGCAGGTTGAAGAAGGACTCGACCTCGCTGACCCGTACGTCGGCGACCGCGACCGGGCGACCGGTGTGCGGGTGTGTCACGCGGACCGGCAACGTGCCGTGGCGCAGTTCGCCGGGGACCTCGTGATCGGGGGCCCAGTCGTTGACGTACCACAGGTGCAGCAGCGAGCCGGTGTCGGCGCGCGCCATGGTCTGCAGCCACGCGGACCGCGGGGCGCCGGGCCGGGCCGGGCGCCGGGTGATGTCGTAGGGATCGGGGTCGTCGGGGTTCTCGGGGAGCGGGGCAGCCAAGCCCATCTCGCGGAAGGTGGCGAGGACGTGGCCGGGGGAGCGCTCGGCGGCGGCCGGGCCGGGGTGGTCGGGGCCGGGATCCCGCCCGGGGCCGGGGTCCGGGGCATGGTGGTGCGCGTGGTCGTGTGGGTGATCGTGCGTGTGCCGGTGGTGGCCGTGGTGGGTGGGCCCGGCGTCGGCCGGAGCGGGGGACTCGCCCGCGAGGCGGGCCCGGCCCTCGTCCTCGGGGAGCAGGTCGAGCAGGCGGCCGGCGTAGTCCAGGGTGCGGCCGAGGACCTGGCCGCCGGGCGGGTTGCGGAAGGCGGAGCTGATCCGGCGCACCACCCGCAGTTCGGAGGTGTGCACCGGTTCGGACATCGCGAGGCGGGGCAGCGCGGCACGGTGGGCACGCAGCAGGTGTGCGGCCTGAACGGGGTCGCCCTCGGCCTGGCGCACGGCGCGGGCCGCCAGCTCGGGAGCCCATAGGCCGCCCTCGCCCATCGCCCGGTCCACGGCGAGGTCCAGGCGCTCGGTGAGCTGGTCCAGCTCCAGCCACGCCGGGTCTTCGGAGCCGGATACGAAGGGGGGTGCGGATGCGGAGGGGGGTGCGGATGCGGTGGTGTTCACGGGCGCTTCCCTTCGGCTGCCGCCCGTACCGCGCGGATCCGGTCGATGGTCGAGCGGAAGTCGACGTAGTGCGGGAGTTTGAGGTGTTCGAGGTAGCCGGACGCCTCGGGGCCGTCCAGGGCGGTCAGCACGTTCTGCTCCAGTCGGTCGGTGGCCCCGTCGCGGTGCACCAGCAGGTCCAGGCCCGCCATGGCGAGCGCCTTGGCCTCGTTGTCGCCGAGGCACAGTCCGTAGCCGATGTCGAACCGGCTGCCGTCCGGGCGGGGCCGGTCGGTGGAACGGACCGTGCGTGCCTCGGTCACCCGGACGCCCGCGACCGTCACCGGGGAACCGGTGAAGGGGTGCTCGACGCGCAGCGGCAGGTGGCCGCGGCGCAGTTCGAGGGGGATCTCCGGCTGGTCGTTGTGCGGGGCGCGGGTGACGGTGTACCAGAGATGGGTCAGCGAGCCGGTCTCGGCGCGGGCCATCGAGGTCAGCCGGGCCGAGCGAGGGGCGCCGGGGCGGGCGGGTGCCCGGGTGATGTCGAAGGGGTCGGGGTCGGTGGGGTCACGGCGGTCCGCCAGCAGCCCGGCGGGCGGCAGCGCGGCGGGGCGCAGCGTCGGGTCCGGTGCGGTGACGGGTGCCCCGGCGGTGGCGGGCCTGCGCGGTGGCGGCGCCGTGGCGCGGGCCGTGTCCTCGTCGGTGAGGTCGAGGATCCGGGGCGTGTAGTCGTCGGTGGCGCCGAGGACCTGGCCGCCCGGCGGATTGCGGTGGGCCGGGGCGATCCGGCGCACCGGGCGCAGCGCGGCGGCGGGGACGGGCGAGCCATAGGCCAGCCGGGGCAGGGTCGAGCGATGGGCGCGCAGCAGCTGCGCCGCCTCCAGCAGGTCGCCGCGTGACTGCCGGATCGCGCGTGCCGCGCGTTCCGGAGCCCACAGTCCCGCCTCGCCCATCACCCGGTCCACGGCCAGTCCCAGCCGTGCGGTGATCTGGTCCAGCTCCAGCCATCGACTGGATCCGCCGAACCGGTCCCGGCGGATGAGCCGCTCGGCGGCGGCGATGGCCTCCTGGCCGCCGCGTACTCCGGCGTAGCCCATCTCAGACCTCCTCCGGGCGCCGTACCCGAGTGGTACGGGGCAGCCCGGCCACGGAGCCGTCGACGGCGGCGAGGAAGAGGTCGACGCCGCAGGGGAACGCCGCGTTGGCGGCGGCGAGCGCCACGACGGTGTCCGCGGTGAGCCCGCGCACGGCGAGGCGCCGTTCGGTGCCGTCCGGCACACCCGGCCCGGTCAGCAGGAGTCCGGTGGTGTGAGGGCCGTCTGTGCCGATCGCGTCCACCTGGGCGAAGACCCGCGCGCCGGTCTCCGGGGCGAGCGGGGTGCCCGGGTTCAGCGCGGCGATGTCGTCGGGGGTGAGCGGGCGCAGCGCGATCACGGTTCGCGCGTCGGGCAGTTCCGCGCGCGGGGCGCCGGTCGCGGCGTACACCGCCTCCGCCCAGGCCGCCGAGTCCGGGTCGGGACCGGTCAGTACGTGCACCGGGACCTCGACGTCGATCAGTCCGCAGGCGGCGACGGCGGCGGCCGGCGCCGTGTCGGGGACGGTGATCCGGCGGATGCGGCCGGGCCGGGCGAGGACGTCGAGCAGCGCGGTGAAGTCGCGCTGGGACTGCTGGGGTGCGCGGCGCAGAGCGCGGACGCGCCGCGCGTCCGGGGCGCCGAGGGGTGCGCGGTGGGCGGGGGCCGGGGCGGTGCCGGCCGCTCGGTCGGTCACGTCAGCTCCTCGAAGACGACGGTGGTGGTGGTGACGTCGGCCCACTCGGCGGCGTCCTGTGCGGCCCGCCGCTCGGCCACGGCGGCGCACAGGGCGTCGATCTCGGCGGTGGCGGGGCCGCCTGCCGCGGCGAGGGCGTCGAGGACCGCTCCGGCGAGGGCGGCGATCCGGTCGTCGTCCGGGCGCATGCACCAGCCGGGCACGCCGGCGACATCGACCGAACACTCGGTGACCAGTACTTCACCGAGGTAGAAGCGGGTTTCCTCGACGGGTTCGCGTACCTGGAGGACCGCCATGCCGGTCTCCGGGCCCTTCAGGACGGTGGGTTCGGGAATGCTGCCGTCGGCCAGGAGCCGTTCGGCGAGCGGGACGATCTCCTCGTGCGCGGCGGCCGCGAGCAGTTCGCAGCGCCGTTCACGAGTCGGTGTCGAAGACACGTGTGCTCCTTGATTTCCTTGCAGGGGTCGCCCGCGGGTGCGAGCTTTCGCTCACGGTCGCGGTCGTGGGTTCGGCACGGGATGCGGCCGGGCCCGCCGGGGTGTGGGTCCCCGGGCGCGGGCGGCCGGTCAGTCGCGGTCGTCGAGTTCGACGACGATGCGCAGGCCGTCGGGGCGTGACCAGGACTCGCTGCACATCAGGGGGGCTCCGGTGCGGGAGTCCCGGCTCATGCTCTCCAGCAGCCACACCGGCCGGCTGTGCTCGGCCTCCAGTTCCGCTGCCACCTCCGGCGGGGCCGGCACGCTGCTGACCCGGCACCAGGCGCGCACCGGGACGACACCGCACATCTGCCGCAGAATCACATCGAGGGATTCCACGGCGCGCACCGCTGAGCCGAGATCGGGCAGCAGGTCCACCGGGATCCACGCCTGGTTCCAGCCGCTGACCAAGCCGTTGAGGTAGGTCTGCGAGACGAGCAGGTGGGCAGGGCTGCCCTCGCTGCGCTGCAGCCGGTCGGCGTGTTCCTCGCCGAGGCCGACACGGCGTACATCGCGCACGACGCGGCGATGCGTGCCGCCCGCGTCCTCGACGGTTCGGCTTCCCGACGGGGGTTGGCGCCGCGACAGCAGATAATCGATGGGACGGTTGACGAATGTGCCGGCGCCGCGGACCCGCCGCACCAGCAGGCGTCCCTCCAGTTCCTGGAGAGCGGCGCGGGCCGCGGCACGGCTGACGGCGAAGCGTGCGGCGATCTCGTGTTCGCTGGAGACACGTGTGCCGGCGGGCTGGTCGGCGATCTCGGCCGCGAGTACGGCGGCTATTTCTGCGTACCTGCTCTTCTTGGCCACGCCTTCGACTCTGAACCCCGCCGTTGTCCGTACAAGTGTCCCCACACCATCGGTCGCCTGCGCGCAAGTGAACAACAGGAACACTTGTTGCGCCTTTCCGCCCGCGCTCCGGCAGCGCGGTGGTGGGTGACGGACGACGGTGAACGGCCCGCTCTGTCCGGGACAGAGCGGGCCGTTCACCGGTACGGACTCCACGGGCCCGCACGCGTGGCGTCAGGCGTACACCTTCCGCACCCATACCGCGAGGCCCTCCACCAGGAGGACGACGGCGAGGACCATCAGCACCACGGTGGTCACCACGCCGAAGTCCAGCACCCGGGCGGCGTTGAGCAGGTCGTAGCCGATGCCGCCGGCGCCCACGATGCCGAGCAGCGTGGCCGAGCGGATGTTGACATCGAGCTGGTACAGCAGATGGCCCAGCAGGGCGGGCCAGGCGCGCGGCAGGATCGCGCCGAAGAAGACCTGGTGCCGCCGGGCGCCGGTGGCCAGCAGGGCCCGGACGGGTCCTGGCTCCACTTCCTCCAGGGAGTCGGCCACCAGCTTGCCGAGCAGCCCGATGGAACCGATGCCCAGGGCCAGCGCTCCGGCGACCGCACCGAGGCCGGTGACCACGACGAAGACGATCGCGAGGACGAGTTCCGGAACGCCCCGCACACACAGGATCACGGTCCTGAAGAACCGTGCCACACGGGGCGAGCCCATCACGTTCCCCGCCGCGAGCACGCCCAGCAGCACGGCGGGCACCAGGCCGATCAGCGTGCCGGCGAGCGAGATCTGCAACGTCGCCCACAGGTCTTCGAACAGCGTTCCGGCCATCCCGCCCGTGCCGGGCGGCAGGAAGTCGCCGACGGTGGGCAGGAAGGAGCCGGCGGCGCCGGCCAGGGACTGCCAGGAGACACCGGAGCGCACGGCGGAGGCGACGACGAGCGCCGCCGTCAGGACCAGCCAGACCGTGCGGCGCACGCGTGCCGCGGTCCACGGCGGGCTGGTCCGCGGGCCGACGGTCCTGCCGGTGCCGTCTGCGGCTCCGCCCCGGGGCGGAGCCGCCGCAGCGGTCGACGAGGCCGTCACGGTGCGCTTCGGCGCCGCGGACCTGCGCCGTCGCGCATGGCGGGAGCGGGCGGTCACCTCCGGCAGCAGGGTGCGCCGGACAGCACCGGAGACCGCCTCGAACGCGAGGCAGGCCAGCAGCACCACGAGGGCCAGTGCCATGGCACGCCGGTAGTCGAGCCGCGCGACGGCGTTGGCGAGGCTGTAGCCGATGCCGCCGACGCCGACGAAACCGAGCACCACCGAAACACGCAGGTTGATGTCGAGGCGATGCAGTGCGGTGGCGACCAGGGAGGGCAGCACCTGGGGAAGTACCGCACCGGTGATCTGCTGGAGCCGGCCGGCCCCTACCGCCTTGAGCGCGGTGCGCGGACCCTCGTCGATCTGCTCGACGGCGTCCGCGGTGAGCTTTCCGACCATGCCGACGGAGTGCATGCCGAGGGCCACCACGCCGGTCATGCCGCCCAGGCCGAACACCCGGAAGGCGGCGATGGCGAAGACGACCTCGGGCACGGCGCGGCACAGCACGATGACCGCACGCGCCACCGCACGGCAGGGTACGTTGAGGGTGGTGTTACGGGCGGCGAGCAGAGCGACCGGAACACTCAGGACGACCGAGAGCACCGTGGCCGTGATGACGACGGCCAGGGTCTGCCAGAGCAGGCCGAACAGCTCCGGCGCGGGCGGGAAGTCCAGGGGGAGCATCCGGCCGGTGAAATCGACGGCGTTGCCGGCGCTGTCGACGAGCGTGGCGATGTTCAGATGCAGGCCGATGAAGGCCCAGACACCGCCGCCCAGACAGATCAGCAGGGCGAGCCCGGCGGCCAGTCCCGCGCCGCCCGGGCGGGCCAGGGTCCGCCGGGCCGCGGGGACGCCCGGACCAGGAAGGGGAGCGAGCGGGGGGCGCTGATCGATGGCGGACACGTCTCACCTCCGTCCTGTGGAGGGTGCGACCGCGCCGGACACTGGTGCCGGTGGACCGGAAAGCGGTGCCGGTTCCGCGCCGACCTCGGTGTACAGCCGCATCACGGCCGCGCGGTCGATGTCGCGGGTGGTGACGTCCATCACCACCCGGCCCCGGCGCAGGCCGATGATCCGGTCGGCCCAGGACAGGGCCACGTCCACCTGGTGCAGGCTGCACAGGACGGTGAGGCGGCCTTGGCCTGCGACGTCCCTGAGCAGCCGCATGATCTGGGCGGAGGACTCGGGGTCGAGCGAGGCCACGGGTTCGTCGGCGAGGAGCAGTTCGGGATGCTGCATCAGGGATCTGGCCACGGCGACGCGCTGCTGCTGTCCGCCGGACAGGGTGTCCGCCCGCTGGAAGGCGTGCTCGGCGAGACCGACCCGCTCCAGCCCGTCCAGGGCGCGCTCGCGGATCGCGCGCGGGTAGCTGAACAGGCCCAGGCGGGGGCCGCGCAGCGAACCGAGCGCCCCGGTGCAGACGTTCTCCAGGACCGTGAGCCGTCCCACCAGATGGAACTGCTGGAAGACGAATCCGATACGGCGGCGCAGTTCCCGCAGTCCGGCGTCCCCGGTGCCGGCCAGGTCGGTGCCGAGCACGGTGCCGGTGCCGGAGGTGGGGCGCTGCAACCCGTTGAGCTGGGCGAGCAGGGTGGACTTCCCGGAGCCGGACAGGCCGAGGAGCGCCACCACCTCGCCGCCTGCGACGTCGAAGGAGACCTGGTCGAGGGCGAGCCGGGCCTCAGGGCCGGTGCCGAACCGCTTGGTGAGGCCGGTGAGCCGGATCACCGGCTGGGCATGACCGTTTCGCGCACCGGCCTCGGTGCCGACGGCCGTCACGAACCGGCCTCGCACTGGGCGTCACCGGTGGCGGCGCACACATCGCGCACGCTCTTGTAGTCGGAGTCCTTGACCGGGGCGTAACCCCAGTAACCGAAGATGCGGCAGTCGTCGCCGTCGCAGTATCCCTTGGACTTCAGATAGTCGGCGTTGGCCTTCTTGGTGAAGATGTCGGAGAGCTGCCCGCGCAGAGCGGCACTGAGGTCGGTGGAGACGGCGACCGGGGAGCCGGGGATGACCGGCGACTTCCACACCGTCTTCAGGTCCCCCTTCTGCAGCTTGCCCTGGTTGATCAGCAGCTGCTGGATGGTGCTGTCCGAGAAGCCGACGTCGCAGTTCCCGCGGACCACCGAGAGCACGGACGCGTCGTGGCCGCCCGCCATCACCTTGGTGTACGCGTCGTCCTGCACGCCGGCCTTGAGCAGCCCGGCGTGCGGGTACAGGTAGCCGGACGTGGAGTTCTCGTCGACGAAGCACACCTTGCGGCCCTTGAAGTCGGACAGAGCGCCGACGTCCTTGTTCGTGCTGCGCGTGAAGCCGTACGACCAGTAGCCGGGGGTGGCGCCCTTGGCGAGGATGGTGGCGGCGATCGGCTCCAGACCCACACCGCTGTTCTTGGCGACGATGTACGACAGCGGGCCGTAGACGGCGATCTGGGCCTTGTGCGCGCGCTGGGCCTCGATCACGGCGGCGTAGTTCGTCACTTTCTGCAGCACGACCTTCTTGCCGGTCTCGTCTTCCAGCAGTTCGATGAGCGGCTTGTAGTGCTGGGCCGTCGATGTGGCGTCCTCGGAGGGAACCACCGCGAGTGCCAGGGTGCCCGGGTTGTCTTTGCCGGACGACGACGAGGCGTCGTCCGCGGCGCTGCTGCCGCAGGCGGTCAGCACCATGGGCAGCAGGACGGCGGCGGCGAGCGCATGGGTGCGGAGGTGGCGTGACATGCGGTGTTCCTCACAGGAGCTGGGCGGCGGGGCACCGCCGGTCGTGCCGTAAGCCTCTGGACCGCGGATGAGTCGCCGCGCGCCACGAGGTTACGGGCCGCTGAACAGCCCCCGAGGCAATGCGCGACTTGGTTGCACAAGCGACGTCACACTCCGCGCGCCCGGGCGACGGCCACGCAGTGCGCGATGGCGAAGGCATCGGTGCGCCGGTGGTGTTCGGCCCAGGTGCCGGCGAGCACCGCGTCGAACAGCTGGGAAAGGTGCTGCTGTTCAGGGGCGCTGTTCATGCGGGCGACCTCGTGGGAGTAGGCCGCGGCGGACGCGGCGCTGATCCGGTCGGCGAACTCCAGCACCCAGGCCGCCATCGCCACTGTGTCGCGTTCCGCGACGGTGCCGCCGACGGCGAGTGTGCCCACGATCTCCTCGCACAGCGCCCGTGCCCCGATCCGGTAGGCATGGAGCACCGACTCTCGGTCTATGCCCTGCGTGGCGCGACGCCGGGCGCCCTCCGTCAAGGGCACCAACTCCTCGTCCCGTATCTCCCCGGCCCTCATCGCTGCGAGGCAGCAGCGCACCGTGGCCACGGACACCTCGCGTATGTCGCTGAGCAGCGACTCATCGGTGATCTTCCCGTAGGTGCTGATCTCCGCCTTGGTAGGCGCGCACCATGGTCGTCGCCATCACGTCGACCCGCGCCTCCAGGAGCTCTCATCTTCTTCCCCCAGGGCGTGTATCGGATGTGCTGGTCACAGCCGCTCGTTCAGGGCCGCTGCGAGGACGGTCACCCTCGTGGCGGCACCGGCGCCTGTCATACCCGTGGCTCGGGGCCCGGTGCGCAGCACATGTCATTCGCCGGCCGGCGACACACCCGGGGCGTGGTCAGAAGCGGCCCTGGGGCCCGCTTTTCAGGAGCCGACGCCTCGCGACCGGGCCAGGGCGCTGATGCGCAGGTCCCTGGTGCGGCTCTGGTGGGCGATCATGCGGTCGCGGGCCGCGGCCGCATCGCGGCGACGCACCGCGCCCAGGATCGCGGCGTGCTCTTCGAGAATCATGGTGAGGTTGCCGGGGAGGTCCGTGGCAGGGGCGGTGTGCGTGTCGTACACCGTCAGCTGGGCGTCCAGCCGGTCCATCAGTCCGGCGATCGTGGCGTTGTGCCCGGCCTCACGCAGGGCCACGTGCCACAGCTTGTTCAGTTCCCGCAGTTCGGCGGGGTCCTCGTTGGCCGCCACGGTGCTCTCGTGGACGTGCACCAGCCGGGCGAGGTCGAGTTCGGTCCGCCGGAGGGCGGCGGCCTGCGCGGCCGACGACTCCAGGGCGATGCGGGCCTCGCAGATCTCCAGGATCTCCTCCGGTGTGCGGGTGCGGACCACATAGCCGCGGGTCGCCTGCTCCACCAGGCCGTCCTGTTCGAGTCTGATCAACGCTTCCCGCACCGGGGTGCGCGAGACGTTGTACTGCGCGCTGAGGGTCGTGGGGATCAGGACGGTGCCGGGTCCCGCCTGCCCACTGAGGATGCTCTGCCGGATACGGGTGTAGTGACGGCCCGTACGCCCGTCGTCCTGTGAAGGGGCCACGTCCTTCTTCCCTTGTCCTCTCGCGTCGCGAACTGTCGTCCAGGACGGCGCAGCCGCCCGCACTGACTACAACTGTATACACTAGCTTGCAATTGAATGCAGCTGTCGCTAGGGTCGCCTCAACGTTCGAAGCAGCTCCGGACGCCGGGCCGTTCAGCCGGCGATCACAGCTACGGGAGTTCCGGCATGTTCCGCGAGGCGCAGTCACGGTGGGATCTGACCCACCTGCCCGTCGCGGTCGTACTCCTGCGAGCGGGCGAGCTGACATGCCGTCGGCACATCGATCTCATGCGGGTCTCCAGCGCCAGCTGTCGCTGATGATCCGGTCTTCGTAGCGGCGCGCTGCCACTGCGCAGTCCGCGCGCGGCATCCTTCCCGCTCGTCCCGCTTCGCTTGCCATGCCCTTCGGCCCCTGACCCGGCCATCGTGCCCGCGAGCGCCCTCGCGCCGAGAACGCCGGCGTTCCTCCTCCGCCCCACAGGGGCCATAGCCCGTGCGCGGGCCGTGGGCGCGGGCGGCCGGGGCCCGGACCACCACTCCTGAAAGGGAGACCCATGCCCGAGCAGCCACTGCTCACCAAGGACGGAGATCCGCCCTCCGTCTCCGAACAGGGTCGCGCCACCGCGCCACGTCCGACCGGACCGCCCGCCACCCGCCGGATCGCCCGTCTGCTGCCGCACACCGGACGGGCACTCGGCCCCTGGGCCGTTCCGCTGCTGGCCCTGGTGGTGTGGCAGACGACCGCCCGGACCGGGGTCCTTTCCCCGTCCGTGCTCCCCGCCCCGGAGGCGGTCCTACGAGCAGGCACCGACCTCGCCGCCACCGGTGATCTCCAGCGGTACCTGCTCACCAGCCTGCGCCGCATCGCGCAGGGCTTCGCCCTCGGCACGGCCACCGGCCTCGTCCTCGGTTTCACCGTGGGGATGTCGAAACCGGCCGAAGTGCTGCTGGACCGCTCGCTGCAGATGGTCCGCACCATCCCGCACCTGGCCCTGGTCCCGCTGATGATCGCCTGGTTCGGCATCGGCGAGGAGCCCAAGATCCTGCTGGTGGCGCTGGGCACCTTCTTCCCCGTCTATCTGAACACCGTCACCGGCATCCGCGGCGTGGACCCCAAACTGCTCCAGCTCGGCCGTTCCTACGGTCTGGGGCGCTGGGCCCTCGTACGTGACATCGCCGTTCCCGGTGCGCTGCCGACGATCCTGGCGGGCATCCGCTACTCCCTCGGCGTCGCCTGGATGACCCTCGTCGTCGCCGAGACCATCTCCGCCAGCGACGGCATCGGCTACCTCGCCCAGGACGCCCGCCAGATGCTGCGCACCGACCAGATCGTGCTCGCCATCGTGCTGTACGCACTGGCCGGTCTGCTCGCCGACCTCCTCACCAAGCTCATCGAAAGAAGGGTCCTGCGGTGGCACCCCAACTACCGTCGTCCGTCCGCCCCGTGACGCCCCCTGCCACCGGTGCCCGCCTCCTCCTGAGCAATGTGGGCAAGCGGTACGGCGACCGGTGGGTCCTCGACGGCCTCGGCCTGGAGGTCGAACCCGGCTCCTTCGTCTCCTTCCTCGGCCCCAGCGGCGCGGGCAAGAGCACCTTGCTGCAGATCATCGCGGGCCTGGAGGAACCCAGCGCGGGAAGCGTCGACTTTCACCCGACGGGACCCGGGCCCGCCACGGCGCGCATGATGTTCCAGGAGGACCGGCTGCTGCCCTGGCGCAGCGTCGAGGACAACGTGCTGCTGGGCGTCAAGGGCCGCAGGGACGAGGCCCGTGCCCTGCTGGAGGCCGTGGGACTGGCCGGACGTGAGGATGCCTGGCCGGCCGAACTGTCCGGCGGTCAGAGGCAGCGCGTCGCCCTGGCCCGCGCGCTCCTGCACCGTCCCGAAGTGCTGCTGCTGGACGAACCGTTCGGTGCCCTGGACGCCCTGACCCGGATCGCCATGCAGCAACTCGTGGAACGCCTCTGGCTGGCACAGCCACGCACCGTGCTGCTGGTCACCCATGACGTGGAGGAGGCACTGGTGCTCTCCGACCGCGTTCTGGTGCTGACCGGCGGCTCGATCGGACGCGACCTGCGGATCGACCTGCCGCGCGGGAACAGGCGCGGCCACCCGCGCCTCGTCGCCTGGAAGGAGGAGATCCTGCGGGGGCTGCTCGAACCGGATGCCGTTCCCCCCAATGTCACCTGACCGGGCCGAACCTGTCGGCGGCCCAGCTGACCGCTCCTTGCCATCCCGCGCCTCGCGCAACGAAGGAATTCACCATGCCCAGATACCCGATCACCGCTTCCCGACCCTCCGTCACATCGCCGGCCGGGCCCTCGCGCCGCCGCCTCCTCGCCCTGGGGGGCGTCGCCGCGCTCGCTCCCGCCCTCGCCGCCTGCGGCCGAGGCAGCTCCGCGCCCAAGACCGAACAGCTCGCCGAGGGCGTGCCCGCCAAGCTCCGCTTCGCGGTCATCGGAAACGGCAAGACCGGTGTACCGGCGGCTCTGCGCCACAAGTTCGACGGCGTGGACATCGGCAAGGAACTCGGCGGAACGTCGGTCGCCTGGCCCTCGGGTTTCACCGCCTCCCTGCCCGTCATGGAGGCGTTCAAGGCCGGCAGTGTCGACTTCTCGTTCGCCACCGCCACCGCCGTGGCCTACGCGGTCGGCGGCGGAGTCCCCATCGTGCCGCTCGCCGCTTACCCCCTGCCCGGCACAGAGGTCGAGATCCTTGTGCCGCGGGGCTCCTCCATCCGCGGTGCGGCTGATCTGAAGGGCAAACGGATCGCCGACCAGAAGGGCACGACCGGCACCTACAGCCTCATCAAATACCTGGAGAGCGCCGGCCTGCGGCTCGACGACATCGAGTACGTCGATCTGCCGGCCGCCGACGCGGAGTCGGCCTTCGCCAACGGCAAGGTGGACGCCTGGATCGGCTGGCAGCCCGCCATCGGCCTGGCCAAGGCCCGGCATCGGGCCCGCAGCCTGCCGAACGTCAAGACGTACGACTACAGCTTCTACGTGGCGAGCGAGTCCTTCGCGAAGGAATTCCCCGAGGCCGTGGCGAAGGCCGTGCGCGCCGTCCGCGATGTCCAGCGTCGCGTCAACGGCTCCCCGGAGAAGAGTGTCGAGTTCTTCGACCGCATCGGCGGATTCGGCTCCGCGAAACTGGAGCGCGAGGTCTACCTCGAACTGACCCGGAAGAAGCTCCTGTCCGATTCCAACGCCGACACGCTTGCGGCGGTGGACGCCAAGGCGATCGACAGCACCCAGGACCTCGCCGACAACTTCCATGCCCTGGGCGTCTACCCGTCGAAGATCGATGTGGCCGGGTTCCTGCGGGACTCCCGGTTCGACTCGATCAGGAAGACGGTCGCCGCCGAACTCGCGCGGTGAACCGGCACCGGCACCCCTGGAAGCCCCCGACGCCCACAACCCGCCACGGCAGAAAGCCCCTTGATGAGCACTTCCCGGAACCAGATGCACCTCGCCGCCTTCGTCACCGCGGGGCCCGGCCGGCCCGGCGGCTGGCGCTACCCGGGCGCCGAGCCGAACTGGCTGTCCGCCTCCTACTACCAGCACATCGGACGGGTCCTCGAACAGGGCAGATTCGACCTGATGTTCTTCGCCGACATCCTGTCCGTACCCGACCGGTTCGACAACAGCACGGACAGCCAACTGCGCTACGGCGCGCTCGGCTCCCTCCGTCTCGACCCGACGCCCATCCTCGCCTCGGTCGCGGCTGTCACCCATCACCTCGGGGTGGCCGCCACGGTCTCCACCAGCTACCTGGAGCCCTTCCCGGTGGCCCGGTCGTTCGCCACGACCGACCACCTCAGCCACGGCCGCGCGGCCTGGAACGTGGTGACCTCCTTCCAGGACTCCGAGGCCCGCAACTTCGGCAACGACCGGCACATCGACCGCGACAAGCGTTACGACCGGGCCGACGAGTTCCTCGAAGTGGCCTGCAAGCTCTGGGACAGCTGGGAGGACGACGCCCTGGTCATGGACCCGGCCGTGCCCCTCTTCGCCGACCCCGCACGGGTCCACCGCATCGACCACGAGGGCGAGTGGTTCAGTGTCCGCGGCCCCCTGAACGTCTCCCGTCCGCCTCAGGGCTACCCGGTGATCATCCAGGCCGGCGCCTCTCCCAAGGGGCGGGACTTCGCCGCTCGCTGGTCGGATGTCATCTTCTGCAGCCACGCCTCGCTGGAATCAGCCCGGGACTTCTACAGGGACGTCAAGGCCCGCGCCGTGCGTCACGGTCGCCGCGCCGAGGACATCAGGATCCTGCCCATGGCGACTCCCGTCATCGGCCCGACCACCGAGGCGGCCCGCGAGACCCAGAAGCGGCTGGAAGACCTGGTGCCGCCGCTGGCCGGCCTGTCGACGCTCGCCTATCACCTGGACGTCGACCTGGCCGGCCTCCCCCTCGACGAGCCGCTGCCCGACGTGGACGCGCCGGGCGTACAGGGCCACTACAAGGAGGTCGTGGAGATGACGCGGCGCGACGGACTGACCCTGCGTGAGCTGGGAAAGCGCTACGGTGGCCGCACCGAGGGTGCCTTCGTCGGCACGGCCGCGGAGGTGGCGGACGGCATGGAGCGGTGGTACTCGGAGGGCGCCTGCGACGGATTCACCATCGGCGCCGTCCACGCTCCGGGTGCGTTCGAGGACTTCGTCCGCCAGGTGGTTCCCGAGTTGCAGCGTCGCGGTGTCTTCCGCACCGAGTACGAGGGCACGACCCTGCGCGACAACCTGGGCCTGGCACGCCCGGAGGCCGGAGCCTGGCACAGCCGCCGCTTCGGTGCCTGAGCACCCGCCGACCGGGGCCGCACACCGCCGCGCCCGTCCGTCCGCCGCCGACGACCATGAGGACGACAACCCGATGACGACCGCAGTCGACACCGTGAGCATCACCGGCAGGACCACGGACACCGTGGGCCGTTTCCTGGTGGCTGCCAGAAGCAACCACTTCGTGTCCGACGCCCGTACCGGACCGGCCGAGGCCGTCCAGGCCGGAGAGCTGCTGCTGTCCTCCCTGGCCTCCTGTTCCCTCAGCAACATCCAGCTCCACGCCGAGGAGCGTGGGTCCGGCCTGACCGACGGGCACGCCCACGTCAGCTACGAACGAGACCCGCAGGACCCCACCCGCTACGCGGCCATCCGCATCGGCCTCCGGCTGAGCGGAGTGACCCAGGAGGAGGCCGAGACACTGGCCGGGCTCTTCGCCGACAGCTGCCCCATCTACAACACCCTGCGCCGGGGCGGTAACGTCACGATCTCTGTGCACGCCGCCCCTCCACGCGACCGGGCAACGATCGCGTGACCGCATGTCGTTCGGCCCGGTCAGGCCCGGCGGCACCCCCGGCTACGCGGATCCCGCCGTGTGTCCGCGGCTGTGGACCGCGGCACCTTGATCCCGCGCTATGTCTGAGGTGTCGACAACCCGCCGGCCGGTGACGCGCCTTGGCCCGGCTCCAGCCGCCAGGGTCCGACGGAGTCCGGGGCGGTGGTGGGGCCGACGAGGACGCCGGTGAACCGGGAAGGGGGAAGCATCCCGCGGCAGGCCGCGGCCGGCGCGTCCGCGTCGACCTGCCGCAGTGCGTCCTGGCGGGCGGCGAGTGCGGCATCAGAGCGCCCCGCCGCGGCGACGGGCGGCGCCGCAGGCCGGGTCGACCGGCGCTGCGGCGACGGCGCGTCGAACGGCGGGATGTCACGCCTCCTTGTGGCCGGCCCACCAGCCCAGGACGTGGCCGATGTGCCGGACCATCAGCCGCTCGCACTCCTCGGCTTCCCCCGCCTCCAGGAGGTTCAGCAGGTCCAGGTGCTCGCGAGCCGACGCCTGGAGTTCCTCCGTCGCCACCAGATTCGCCAGACCCGTCAGACGCGTCTGGGCACGCAGGTCGGCAACGATGTCGTGCAGCCTCGGGTTGCCGGCCAGTTTCAACAGCGTGAGGTGGAAGGCCGTGTCGGCCTGAAGGTAGTGGGTCAGGTCGGCATCGCGGGCGCCCCGCACGATCTCCTCGGCCAGGCCGCGCAGGCGGGTCAGGTCGGCCTCGGCGAGTCCTCCCGCGAGCCGCCTGACCGCCGGCGCTTCCAGCAGTTGGCGTACGTCGACGATCGCGCGCAGTTCCTCCTCGCTCACCGCGGTGATGCGGAAGCCCTTGTTGCGGACGATGTCGACCATGCCGCGCTTGGCCAGGTTGAGCATCGCCTCTCGGACCGGTGTGGCCGAGACACCGAAGCGCGCGGCCAGGGTCGGGGCGGAGAACACCTCCCCGGCAGGCATCTGACCCGAGACGATGGCCGCGGCGATCGCCTCCTCGACCCGCTCACGCAGGCTGCTGGCGGGCGCGAGCGGAGCCAGAGAGTCACTGTCCGCGGTCACCATGAATATCCCCATCACCAATCAACGGCCGAACTCTGTCCCCCAGTGCAATGGCACATCTTACCGATCGCGTCACTTGCACCGTCGGGGCCTGTCCTTTTCCGCGAGGCGGCGTGTCCGAGGCATCACGTTCCGTGACATACCGGGGATCCGGTATGGGTGGCGACCACCATGTCGAGGGCGGCGGCCGGCACGCCCCGGCCGTCGGTGCGGGGCCAGTGCACGGTGAGTTCGTCGAATCCCGCCGCCGCCACGTCCTTAGCGAACTGCCGATAGGTGTCGGCGTCCTGGAACGGGCGGGCTTCGTCGAGCGCCACCTGCGCGATGCGGCGGATCCCTCTGCCCGGCGCCACTGCGGCGATCGCCGCGTCCAGATGCGTGCTCTGCTCCGCGATCGCCGCCAGCCACTCCCGCGGCGCGGGGGATTGGCGATACGGCCCGTACGTCACCCAGGCCGCGCCCAGGCGTGCCGCCAGTCGCATGCTCCGCGGGCCCGTCGCGGCGACGGTCAGCGGCACCCGGGGCTGTTGCACACAGCCGGGGATCATGCGGGCGTCCTCGGCGCTGTAGAAGGAGCCATGGAAATCCGTGCGGTCCTGCTCCAGCAGGGTGGCGAGCAGCGTCGCCCACTCCTCGAACCGGTCGGCGCGCTCCTTGCGGGACGCCGGCGGCCGGCCGAGCACGCGTGCGTCCGCGTCCTCCGCGCCCGCTCCTATGCCAAGGTCCAGCCGTCCCGCGGCGACATGGTCGAGGGTCAAGACCTCCTTCGCGAAGGGCACCGGATGCCGGAAGTTGGGCGTCGCCACCTGTGCGCCGAGACGCACGGTGGAGGTCGCCGAGGCCGCCGCCGCGAGCAGCGGCACCGTGCCGAACCAGGGGCCGTCGGCCAGGTCGCGCCAGGACAGGTGGTCGTACGTCCAGACCGTACGCGCGCCAGCCTGCTCCGCGTCGCGGACCCGGGCGATGAACTCCGCCGGTGCCTGGTCGGGCAGGATCAGACAGGACAGTGCGGGAACAGTCACTTCGGCACACCTGCCTGAATCACGGTGCGGTTCCTTGTCCCGTCCCACAGCAGCCTCTCGTCGTCGGTGAGCGGGCCGTCCAGCAGGAGCAGGTCCGCGGTCGCGCCCGCCTCGACACGGCCCAGGTCGGGCCGGTCGATCAGGTCCGCGTTCACCCGGGTCGCCGAGCGCAGGGCCGCCTGCCAGCCGATGGCTTCGGCCTGCAGTTCCAGTCCGCGCAGTTGATCGTCTTCCAGGTCGGCCATCAGGTCGGTCCCGAATCCGACGCGCACCCCGGCCGCCTGGGCCCGTTGCACCGCCCTGAGGCCGGAGTCCAGCACCTCGGCGTTCTTGGCGCGCTGCACCGGGCTCAGGGCCACTTCCTGCCAGCGCCGGGCCATCGCGTCGTAGGCCACGAGGGTCGGCACCAGGAAGGCCCGCGCCTCGGCCATCGCGGTGGCCGTGTCCTCGTCCAGCAGGTTGCCGTGCTCGATGGAGCGCACCCCGTTCGCGATGGAGTGCCGGATCGCCTCGGGTGAGTAGGCGTGGGCGGCGACGTAGCTGCCGCGGCGCCGGGCCTCCCCGGTGACCGCCTCGATCTCCTCGGCCGAGTACTGGGGCACCCGGATCGGGTCGGTGGGCGACACCACACCGCCGGAGGTCATGATCTTGAGGGCGTGCGCGCCGCGGCGGAACCGGTCGCGCGCCGCGACCCGCAGGTCGTCCACTCCGTCGACGACCTGGTTCATGGGCCCGGAGTGGAAGCAGATGTCGGTGTCGGCGGAGCGCGGGTCGCCGTGACCGCCGGTCTGGCTCATGGCCGGGCCGGTCCACAGGTATCGGGGGGACTCGATCAGTCCCGCGGTGATCGCCCGGTCCAGGCCCGCGTCGCCGCCGGCGACGTCACGGACCGTGGTGAACCCGCGGCGCAGCGCCCGGCTCAGCCTGCGGGCGCCCGCCAGCGCCACAAAGCTGAGGGGTGCGTTCTCCAGCCGCCAGGCGTCGAGGCTGGTCGCGTAGGCGTGGAAATGCGCGTCGATGAGACCCGGCAGGAGCGACGCGCCGGCGGCGGCGAGGGTCCGCGCGGCCGTGTGGCCACGGCCCGCGCCGGGGCCGACGGCCACGATCCGCCCGTCGTGGACGACGACGTCGGCTTCGACGGGCTCGCCCTCGTGCAGCAACGCGTCGGTGATGACGAGGTCGACGGTGCTCATCGGGCCGCCCGCAGCCGTGCCGTGGCCGGCTCGTCGACGGCCCACGGCTGCTCGGTGATCACGACGCCGTAGGCGGACCGGGCCGCCTCGACGGACACGAGGCCGTCGATCACGTCCTCCAGCACCTTCGCGGGCTCGCGTTCGAAGGCCGGCCCGTAGCCGCCCCCGCCGCCGGTGACGTTGGCGAGCACGTCCCCCGCCGCGAGCGAGTTGTAGCTGCCGCGGGTGACGACCTCCCGGTCGGTGCCCGGGTTGAGCACGATGCGGGCGGGGGTCGCGGGTTCGCCGCCGGCGATCGGCCAGGGTGCCGACTTGGTGCGGTAGACCAGCGCGATACCGGTGGAGGGCGCGGTGAACCGGTAGACGCGCTGGACGCCGACGCCGCCGCGATGCCTGCCCGGGCCTGCCGTGTCCGGCACATATCCGTAGTGTTCGATGAACATGGGCGACTTCTGTTCCAGCACCTCGACCGGGTTGTTGCGGCAGCCCGGTTCGGACATGTGCATGATGCCGTCTTCTCCGTCGCCGCCCGCGTGTCCGCCGAAGCCGACGGCCTCGTTGGTCGCTTCGAGCCAGGACCGGCCCGTTCGCGGGTTCGTTCCGAGGCCCATCATGGAGGAGACGTCGCCGCCGGAGCAGGCCGGAATGCGCTCCGGCATGCCCTGGGCCAGCGCCTTGAGGATCACTTCGCCGGCGAGCAGACCGGTCCACAGGGTGAACGTGGGCATGGGCGGCACGGCGTGCATGACGCTGCCGGGGTCGGTGATCACCCGCAGCGGGGCGAAGTTGCCGGCCACCACCGGGGTGTCCGGCGTGGTCAGAGCCTTGAACACAAGGCTGGAGAGCGCGATCGTCTGGCCCACCGGCAGGTTGATGGGGCCGCGTACGTCGCGTTCGCTTCCGGTCCAGTCGACGACGAACTCGTCCTCGGTGATGGTGACCGTGGCCTTGAGCAGAATCTCGCGGTCGGTGTCGACGCCGTCGGAGTCGACGATGTCGGTGGCGCTCCAGGTGCCGCGCGGCAGTTGGGCGAGGGCCAGCCGGGCCAGCCGCTCGCCGTGGTCGTTGATCGACCGCATCGCGGAGACCAGGACGTCGGCGCCGTGCTTGGCGGCCAGTTCCTGGGTGCGCCGCACTCCCGTCACACAGGCCGACACCTGGGCCTGCAGGTCTCCGATGGTCCGCTCGGGCATCCGCGAGTTGAACCGGATGATGTCGAAGATCTCCTGGTTGGGCGTGCCCGCGCGGTAGAGGCGCGAGCCCGGGAAGAACATGCCTTCCTCATACATGTCGGTCGAGTCGAGCACGTACCCGGGGTTCTTCTGCTTCAGGTCGAGCACATGGATACGGCACGAGGCGAAGCCGATCAGCTGCTCGTCGGCGTGGATCGGCGCGAAGACGAGGGTGTCCAGGGTGTGCGCCGACGACCAGTAGGGATAGTTCAGCAGAAACACATCGCCGGGGGCCATGTTCTCGGCGCCGAGGTGCTCGATCGCCCGGTGGATGCCGTGGTCGTTGCCCCGAGTGAAGATCGCGATGCCGGGGGCGTCGGCGACCACGTCGCCGTTCGCGTCGTGCACCCCGATGCCGTAGTCGTGGATCTCGTAGACCACGGTGTTGTACGCCGTCCGGCACAGGTTGCGGGCCATCTCCTCGGCGGTGGCGAGCAGGGCGTGCCGGATGACCTCAAGGGTGATCGCGTCGGTCACTGGTCCTTCTCCTCGGCCTTGACGCTGATGACGAGTTCGCCGTGTTCGGCCACGCGCAGCCGGTCGCCGGCGTGCAACACGGTGGTGGCGGTGTGCTCGGCGACCACGGCGGGGCCGTCGATCACGTCGCCGACCAGCAGCGATTCCCGGGTGACCAGGCGGTAGGGCACACCTGTGTCCGAGTGGGCGAAGACCTGGCGCCGGCCCAGCTCCGGCGGCTCGCCTGCGGTGCGCTCGGGGTGCACGGGCCAGGCGGGCTTGTCGACCAGGCCGACGGCGCGCAGCCGCAGCGTCACGATCTCGACCGGGTCGTCCATGACGTGGCCGTAGAGCCGTTCGTGCAGCGCGCGGAAGCTCTCCGCGAGGCCGTCGGCGACGTTCTCGGCCGGGTAGGGCACGGTCGCCGCGTGTTCCTGGCCGGCGTAGCGCAGATCGACCGAGCGGTGCAGGGCGCGGTTCTCGGGGGCGAAGCCCTCTTCGCCGAGGGCGGTGTCGGCCTCGGCCTCCATCGCGGTGAACGCCTCTTCGAAGTACGCGTCCGGGGTGGAGGCCAAGGGGAGCACGTCGGTGCGCGCATAGTCGTGCTGTACGTCGGCCATGAGCATGCCCAGCGCGGAGAACGCGCCCTGTCCGGGCGGCACGATGACGGTCGGGATGCCGAGTTCGCGGGCCACGTCCACGGCGACCAGGCCGCCGCCACCGCCGAACGAGAGCAGCGCGAAGTCCTTGGGGTCGCGGCCGAGTTCGACGGTGATCGCCCGGACCGCGCCGACGATCTTGGTGGTCGAGATCCGCACGATGCCGCGGGCCACCGTATGCAGGCTCATCCCGAGCCGGTCGGCGATCGGCTGCAACGACTTGGCGGCGAGGTCGTGGTCGAGCACCAGCGAGCCGCCGAGCGGCACATCGCTGCCCATGTAGCCGAGGACCAGGGCGGCGTCGGTGAAGGTGGGCTGGATGCCGCCCCGCCCGTACGCGGCCGGTCCCGGGGAGGCCCCGGCGCTCTGCGGGCCGACCTGGAGCGCGCCGGCCGCGTCCAGCCAGGCGATCGAGCCACCGCCCGCGCCGATGGTGTGGATGTTCAGGGACGTGGTGTTGATGGGCAGGCCCTCGAACTCGGCGCCCTGGTGCAGCACCGGCTCGCCGTCGAGCACCAGCGAGGCGTCCAGGCTGGTGCCGCCCATGTCGATGGTGATCATGTTGGGGATGCCGATCGCCTCGGCCAGTGAGGCGGCGCCCACGACACCGCCGGCCGGTCCGGACAGGATCAGGTTGACCGGCTGCCGGGTCGCCGCGGTCGCGGTCATCGCGCCGCCGCCGGAACGCGACATGAGGAACCGGCCGGTGAAGCCGCCCTCGTCCAGCCGCCTGGTCAGGGCTTCGAGATAGGTCCGCATGATCGGTTTGATGTACGCGTCCAGTACGGCCGTCGAGGTCCGCTCGTACTCCCGGTATTCGCCGGACAGTTCGTGCGAGAGAGTCACTTCGACGCCGGGTGCGACCTCGTGCAGCACCTCGCGCATGGCGAGTTCGTGTGCCGGGTTCGCGTACGAGTGCAGGAAGGCGACCGCGACCGCCTGATAGCCGCCGGCGGCGATCTCGGCGGCGACCGAGCGTGCGCCGGCCTCGTCGAACGGTGTCGCGACGCCGCCGTCGAACAGCGAACGCTCGACCACTTCGAAGGTGTCCCGCCGCTTCAGCAGGGCTTCCGGCTTGCGGTAGGTGAGCGCGTACATCGGTCGCCGGTCGGTGCGTCCGAGCAGATACACGTCGCGGAAGCCCGCGGTGGCCACCACCGCCACCTTGGCTCCGGTGCGCGTCAGCAGCGAGTTGAGGCCGAGCGTGGAGCCATGGTTGAAGGTGGTCACCTCGCTCAGCGAGGCCTCGGCGGCGGCGAAGGCCGCCAGTACCCCCTTGGTGGGTTCGGCGGGGGTGGTGGCCACCTTCTCGAACCGCAACTCCCCGGTGTGCGGGACGAGTTTCACCACATCGGTGAAGGTGCCGCCGACATCGATGGCGACGCGTACTTCAGCCATGTCGAACCTTTCTGCGTTCAGGGGACCGGTCAGCGCCGACGGCGGTCGGCGGCGGCGAGCGCCACCGCGGCGAGGATGATGACGCCCGTGACCAGGTCTTTCATCTGCGGATTGACGTTGAGGATGTCGAAGCCGTTGCCGATCAGGGCGATCAGATAGACACCGACGAGCGAGCGCCAGACCGCGCCGACACCTCCGTAGATGCTGGTGCCGCCGAGGATGATCGCCGCGATGGCCTGCAGTTCGAGGCCGCTGCCGGCCTGCGGCTGACCGGACGCGAGGCGGGAGACTCCGATCGCGGCGGCGATACCGGCGGCCAGGCCGCTGAGCGCGAACACGATGACCTTGACCCGGTCCACGCGCACACCGGAGAGATGGGCCGCGTCCGAGTTGCCGCCGACGGCGAACACATGCCGGCCGAAGACCGTGCCGTTGAGCAGCAGCCAGGCGAGGGCGAAGACGGCCAGCAGGATGAGCACCGAGTAGAAGATCCCGGCGACCTGGCCGCGTCCGAGATCGGAGAAGCCGCTCGTGGTCACGGTGATCAGGGAGCCGCCGGTGACCAGCACGGCGATGGCCTTGTAGACGAGGCTGGAGGCGAGTGTGGCGAGGAAGGAGTGCACCCTCAGCCGGGTCACGGCGAGCCCGTTGAGCGCGCCCATCACCAGGCCGAGCACCGGCGCGGAGAGCAGGGCCGGCCATGTGCTGCCGGCCGATGTGGCGATCGACGCGGCGACCACGCTGGCCACCGCGTACATCGCCGCCGTGGACAGGTCGAACGCCCCCGAGACGATGACGAACGTGCCGGCCACGGCGATGATCGCGAGCGGCGCGTTCTGGTTGAGGATGTTCATGACGTTGGTGAAGGACAGGAACGACGACGAGATGATCGACAGTGTCACGAAGATCGCGACCAGCAGGATCAGCGCGGCGTAGTCCCGGGCGAAGGCGATGACGCGCGGGCCGATCGGGGTGCCGCCGAGCACGGCGGCACCTGCGCCGGCCTCGGGCGCGGTTTCGGTGGCGGTCATTGGACGGACTCCTTTGCCTTTCCTGCTTCGCCGGTACCGGCCGTGTCGGCGACATCGAACAGCCGCCGGAGGACGTCTTCGACGGCCAGACCGCGCGGGTCCACCTCGTCGAGCACCTCGCCTCGGCTGACCAGGTGGGCCCGGTGGGCGAGACCGAGCACTTCCTCGTGTTCCGAGGAGATCAGCAGCACTCCGATGCCGCGGGCCGCCAGGTCGGCGATGAGTTCATAGATGGCGAGCTTCGCGCCGACGTCGACACCACGGGTCGGCTCGTCGAGAATCACCAGCTTCGGGTCGCCGACCAGCCACTTGGCGATCAGTGCCTTCTGCTGGTTGCCGCCGGAGAAACTCTGGACCGGCAGCTCCGGCCTGGCCGGGCGCAGCTCCAGGCGGCGGACCAGCTCGTCCACCTGCTTGCCGACCGCCCTTCGGTCGATCACGCCGAGCCGGGAGAAGCGGCCCAGTGAGGCGAGCGTCATGTTCTCGGTGACGCTGCGCTGCAGGACGAGGCCCTGCCCGTGCCGGTCCTCGGGGACCAGCACCAGGCCCGCGTCGCGGCTGTGCCGTGGGGTCATCCGGCCGAGCGTGCGGCCGGCCAGCGTGACGCTTCCCGCGGTGACCCGGTCCGCGCCGATCAAGGCGCGGGCGATCTCCGTGCGCCCGGAGCCGACCAGCCCCAGCAGCCCGACGATCTCGCCCGGCCGTACCTCGAACGAGGCCCGCTGCACGCCCCCGTCGCTGGCCAGTGCCTCCACCTTGAGCAGTGGTTCGACGTCCCGGCCGGGGGCGGGCGGCAGCGGCGGGAACGAGACGGCAAGCTCCCGGCCGAGCATCGCCTCCACCAGGGACGCCTTGGTCTGCTCCGCCGCGGGCGCGGTACGGATCTTACGGCCGTCACGCATCACCGTGACGGTGTCGCTGACTTCGAGCACGGAGTCGAGGAAGTGCGACACGTAGACGACGGCCCGGCCCTGCCGCGTGAGCAGGCGGATCACCTCGTGCAGCCGCTGGGTCTCGTGCGCGGTCAGCGACGACGTCGGCTCGTCCATCACGATCACCTTGGCCTGTCGGGCCAGGGCGCGCAGGATCTCCACCTTCTGCTGGTCGGCGATGCGCAGATCGCCCACCCGCGCCTCCGGGTCGAGGCCGAACCCCGCGACCTCATCGAGTTCGGCGAACCGGCGGCCGCCGTCGCGGCGCAGGACGCCGAACCTGTTCTGCTCGATGCCGAGGAACACGTTCTGTGCCACCGTCAGGTCCGGTACGAGCGACAGTTCCTGCGCGATCATCACGATCCCGCGGCGCTGTGCCCGTACCGTGTCCCAGCGCCCGGCCGGCTGCCCGTCGACGCGGATGCGCCCCGAGTCGGGCGTGTAGACGCCGGCTGCGATCTTGCCGAGGGTGGACTTCCCCGCCCCGTTCTCCCCGACCAGGGCGTGCACGCTGCCCGCGTGCACCGCCAGGTCGATGTCGTCCAGGGCCACTGTTCCGCCGAATCGCTTCGTGATGCCGGTGAGTTCGATGACCGGCTGGGCGGTGGCCATCGGCGTCAGCCGTTCCACTCGCCGGTGAAGTCCGGGGTCTTGGACAGCGTCTCCTTGGTCGCGTACGGCTCGGTCGCGCCGACGTCGTCCGCGTTGACGACGGCCTTCGCCGTGCCCCCGTCCATGGCCTTGATCAGCTGCTCCATCGCGGCCTTGCCCATGCTCACCGGGAAGTTGACGTAGGCCGCCTTCCAGGTGCCGGCGCGGACGGCGGCCACGGCGTCCTTGGTGCCGCCGGCGCCGGTCAGGTAGATGCTGCTCGGCTTGATGCCCGCGTTCTGCAGGGCGATCTGGGCGCCGGCGGCCTCCTGGTCGGCGTTGGACAGGATGACGTTGACGTCCTTGTGGGCCTGGAGCACGTTGCTGATCGCCTTGAGCGAGGTGTCCCGGTCGTACTGGCCCTCGACGGTGCTGACCACCTTGATGTTGGAGTGGGGGCCGAGGACCTTCTTGTAGGCGTCACGGCGGGCCACGTCGAGCGGCGTCGACAGATTGCCGACCAGCAGCACGACCTTGCAGGGATTGATGCGGGCGCAGTAGCCGACCACGCCCTCGGCCTGCTTCTGCGCGGCCGTGGTGGGAGGCACGCCGACGGTGGTGACCACGCCGTCGACCTGCGGTTCCATCTTGTTGATGTCCGGTCCGACGGGGTTGAGCACCGTCGCGACGGGGATCTTCCGGGACAGCGGGAACGCGGCCGCGAGGCCGACACCGTCGTTGGGTACCACGACGACGCCGTCGTAGTTGCCGGTGCTGGTGACGTTCTGGAGCTGCGAGAGCTGAGTGTTCGAGTCGAACTGGCCGTCGAGGAGCTTCAGGCTGATCTTCTTGCCCGATGCGGCGGCGGCCTGCTGGACGCCCTTGTAGACGGCTTGGTTGTACCCGTTCTGGCTGGAGGCCGCGAGCACGGCGACCTTGAGGGTGTCGCCGTTGGAGCCGGCCGAGTCGGCGGCTCCGCAGGCGGTGAGCAGGAGGGCGGTGGCGGTCAGGGCCACAGTGCCGGAGATGCGCAAACTGTTCATAGGAGAGCCTCCGGTTGATTGCTATGGCGTAGTAATATGTCACACCGCACTCATCGGGAAAGAGGCCGACAGTAACAACTCTGTTTCGGCCAGCCGGGTCAGGCGGAGTGGTTTCCCCAGTTCAGCGATGCGCCGGCGGCGGCACGGCGCTGGGGAACGCGCCAGGGGTTGTCGTCGCGCAAGGCCGCAGGCAGCAGCTCAGGCGGACAGTTCTGGAAGGTCACCGGGCGTAGGAAGCGTTGGATCGCAGCCGTACCCACCGAGGTCGTCGCAGGGGCTGTGGTGGCCGGATAAGGCCCCCCGTGCTGCATCGCGGGAGTCACCGCGACACCTGTCGGCCAGCCGTCGAACAGCAACCGGCCCACGCGTTCCCTCAGCACCGCGACGAGCCCGCGCAGCCAGTCGTGGTGCTCCCCGGCGCCGCGGTGCACGGTGGCCGTCAGGGCGCCCGGGAACAGTTCGGCGAGGGCGTCCACCAACGCCTCGGGCCGGTCCGGGGCATAGCGCACGACGATGGACAGCGGCCCGAAGGCTTCGTCCAGCAGAGCGCCGCGCTGTGTCAGCAGATCGTCCAGGCCCACCTCCACCAGGGTCGGTGCGGCCCGGCTCCAACCGTCCGGGCCGACCTCGACGAACCCCTCGGCCAGCACGGACACACCCGGGGCGGCGAGCACGGCGGCCCTGCGCCCGGTGTAGGCGGCGGCAATGCCCTCGTGCAGCAGCGGATGGCCCGGCACCGCCTCCGCCGCCGCGCCGAGCCCCGGGCCGAGGCCATGGCCCTCCGGCAGAAACAGGAAGCCGGGCTTGGTGCACAGTTGCCCGGCCGAACCGGACACGCTGGCCACGAAGCCGGACGCGATCGCGTCGGCCCGTTCGGCCAGCGCGCCCGGCGTCACCACGACCGGGTTCACACTGCCCAGTTCGCCGTAGAACGGGATCGGGCGCTCGCGCGCGGCGGCGATCCCCGCGAGGAGGCGACCCACCGTGTACGAGCCGGTGAACGCCGCCGCGGCGATCCGGTCGTCGCGCAGCAGCCGTACCGCGGCGTCCTGGTCGAAGACCACCTCGAAGGTGTCCGCGGGCCGGCCGGCCTTGACCAGCGCGGACCGCACCTTCTCGGCGGTCAGCGCCGAAAGGCGCGGATGGCCGGGGTGCGCCTTGAGGATCACCGGACAGCCGGCGGCCAGCGCGGAGGCCGTGTCACCGCCGGCGACCGAGAACGCGAACGGGAAGTTGCTCGCGGCGAACACCAGCACCGGACCCACCGGCAGGTTGAACCGCCGCAGGTCGGGACGAGGGCCGAGGACGAATTCCGGGTCGGCCTCGTCGATCCGCACATCGAGGAACTCGCCCTCGGCGCAGACGTCGGCGAACATCCGCAGCTGGACGACCGTGCGTTTCAGCTCTCCGGCCAGCCGTGGCTCGGCCAGCCCGGTCTCCGCCATGGCCTGCGGTATCAGTTCCCCGGCCGCCGCGGTCAGCTCGTCCCCGATCGCATTGAGCACGGCCGCCCGCTCGGCAGGCGAGGTCTCGGTCAGGTCCATGTGTCGTCCTCAGAACTCGAAGCCGGCCGGGTACGGGTCGGAGCGGTCCAGCATGTACTGCCCGAGCCCGGTGACCCAGGCGCGGCCGGTGATGGTCGGCACGACGGCGGCGTGCGGGCCCACCGTCGTCTGCGCCACCAGCCGCCCGGTGAACCGGCTGCCGATGAACGACTCGTTGACGAAGTCGGCACCGATCTCCAGTTCGCCGCGGGCCCACAGCTCGGCCATGCGCGCCGAGGTTCCCGTGCCGCACGGCGACCGGTCGAACCAGCCGGGGAAGATCGCCATGGCGTGCCGGGAGTGCCGGGCGGTCGAACCGGGTGCGATGAACTCCACGTGGTGGCAGTGGTCAAGGCCGGCGATGTCCGGGTGCTTCGGCGGCGCCTGGGTGTTGATCGCCTCCATGATGGCAAGACCCGCGGTGAGGATCTCGTTCTTGCGGGCCCGGTCGAAGGGCAGCCCGACCGCGTCGAGGTCGACCATCGCGTAGAAGTTGCCGCCGAAGGCCAGGCTGTACGGCACCCGCCCGAGCCCCGGCACCTCGATCTCCGCGTCCAGCCGGTCGCTGTACGCCGGCACGTTCTCCAGCGTCACCGCGTCGGCGTGCCCGTCGCTGACCTGGACCGTCGCCACCACCAGCCCGGCCGGGGTGTCCAGCCGGATGGTGGTGACCGGCTCGCTGACCGCGACCATGCCGGTCTCGACCAGTACCGTGGCCACGCCGATGGTGCCATGACCGCACATCGGCAGACAGCCGGACACCTCGATGAACAGCACGCCGAAATCGGCGTCCGGCCGGGTCGGCGGCTGAAGGATCGCCCCGCTCATCGCGGCGTGCCCGCGTGGCTCGTTCATCAACAGCCGGCGCACATCGTCCAGATGCTCCATGAAGTACAGCCGGCGTTCGTTCATCGTCGCGCCGGGGATGACGCCCATCCCGCCGGTGACCACCCGGGTGGGCATTCCCTCGGTGTGCGAGTCGACCGCCGAGAACAGCCGCTCGGCCCGCATGTCAGACCGCTTCCGCGGACAGCGCGGCGACCCCGGAGATGGCGCGTTCCATGTCGGCGCGCACCTGCTTCTCGTGGGCCGGGGTGAGCGGACCGCGCGGCGGACGGCACGGACCGCCGTATCGGCCGACCATGTCCATGCCCAGCTTGATGGCCTGTACGAACTCCGTGCGCGAGTCCCAGCGGAACACCGCGACCAGCTGCTTGTACAGCTCACGGGCCTGCTCGTACCGGCCGGCCACCATGTGCTCGTAGATGGCGACCGACTCGGCCGGAAACGTGTTGGGGAAACCGGCGAACCAGCCGACCGCGCCGTCCACCATCAGCTCGAAGAGCACATCGTCGGCGCCCGCGATGACGTCGATGTCGCACAGCTCGCGGATCTCGAAGGCGCGCCGGACGTCCCCGCTGAACTCCTTGATCGCCACCACCTCTTCGATCTCGGCAAGCTCCGCGACCAGCCGCGGCGCAAGGTCGACCTTGGTGTCGAACGGGTTGTTGTAGATCATCATGGGCAGGCCGGCCTCGGCGATGTGTTGATAGTGGTCGACCACCTGCTCGTCGCTGGCCCGGTAGAGGGTCGGCGGCAGGGCGAGCACGCCGTCGGCGCCGTCCGCCTTGGCCAGCTCGGCCCAGTGCTTGGCCTGGTGCCAGCCCGCGCCGTGCACGCCGGCCACCACGAGGCCGCGCCCGCCCACCGCCTCGACGGCCACCTGCACCACGCGGCGCCGCTCCTCGTCGGTCAGCGACGAGTACTCGCCGAGCGAGCCGTTCGGCCCGACGCCACGGCAGCCGTTGGCGATCAGCCAGTCGCAGTGCTCGGCGTAGCGGTCGTAGTCGACGGCGAGCCCTGCGGGGGCGGAGCTGTCGGCCTTGTAGGGCAGCGCCGTCGCGACGATGACGCCGCCGAGATCGAATCGCTTGCTGGTCATGATCTGCCTCTCATTCAGTGGGGGACGTGTCATTCAGTGGGGTCGTGGCGATCTCACCGAGCCGGACCGGGACGACGATCGCGCGTTTCGCCATGCGTCCCGGATCCAACGGGGTGTCGGGGAGAAGGTCTTCTACGTTCCGGCCGCAGGTGCGGCCCTGGCAGATGCCGAGACCGGCGCGCGAGCTGAGCTTGAGGGAGCGCAGGCCGCATGTCTCGGTCGCGGTGAGCGCTGCGCGCAGCTGCCCGGCGGTCACTTCCTCGCAGCGGCACACGATCGTGCTGTCGCCGACCCAGGACTTCCAGCCGGGCCTGATGCCGTGCGCGCGGTGCATACGGTCGGCGAAGGCACGGTGGCGGGTCACCTCGGCGGTGCCACCGGACCGGCCCGCCGCGGCCCGGCCGGCTGCCTCACCCTCGGCGAGGGCGAGGTCGGCGCCGCCGATACCGGTGATCTCGCCGGCCGCGTAGACGCCGGGCACCGAGGTGCGCTGCTCGTCGTCGACGCGCACGCTCCCGTCGGCGGCGAGCGCGCAGCCCGCGGAGATGGCGATCTCCGTGCGCGGGACGAAACCGTGACCGACGCACACCGCGTCGACCTCGACCCGCCGCTCGGTGCCCGCCAGGGGCCGCCAGTCGCCGTCGATCCGGGCCACGGTGACCGCGGTCACCCGGTCCTCGCCGTGCGCGGCCAGCACGGCCGCGCCGGTGCGAAAGGGCACCCGACGCGCGGCCAACACACGGAGATACCCGCCGAGTTCGGCCGACTTGGGCATCAGGTCCCGCGGCCTCAGCTGATGGGGGCGCGACAGCCAGCCCCGGGCGATCCGCCCCCAGCCGCTCGCCTCCGCGACACCGACCACGGTCGCGCCCACGTGGATCAGGCCGGCGGCGACCGGAAGCAGGAACGGCCCGGTGCCGGCGACCAGGACGCGCTTGCCGACGGCGACACGCTCGCCCTTGGCCATCGCCTGTGCCGCGCCGGCCGTGTAGACACCCGGCAGGTCCCAGCCCGGGAACGGCAGCGTGCGCTCGTGCGCACCGGTGGCGAGCACGAGGGCGCGTGGCTCGAAGACCAGGCGCCGACGATCACCGCCGTCGGCCGGGCCGGCCAGCGCGTGCACGACAGGCGGCAGGCTGTCACGGCGGTCCACCGCCCAGACCTGTGCGCCGGTGATGATCTCGCAGTCCGCATCATCCGTCAGCGCCTGCCGCAGGGCGGTGAACCGGGCCCACTTGTGCTGGAGCGCGTGGCTGTCCGCGTCCGGGCTCCCGGCCGGCGGATGGCGCCAGAACTGACCGCCCAGCACGCCGGACGCGTCGAGCAGTACGACCCGGGCGTGGGCCCGCCGGGCGGCCCGAGCCGCGGCCAGCCCGGCCGGTCCGGCTCCGATCACCAGCACGTCAACGCGTCTCATCGGCCACCCCCGTCTCGGCTGTCTCGACGACGTCGCCGTCGGCCACCAGGCGCTGACAGGCACGCACATCGCTGAGCCCGTTCACCGTCACCAGGCAGTCGAAGCAGACGCCGATGCCGCAGAACAGGCCGCGAGGCCGGCCGTTTTGGGCGGTCGTGCGCCAGGAGACCCGGCCACGCGATAGGAGCAGCCCGGCAACGGTCTGCCCTTGCGTGGCGCGCAGCCGTTCGCCGTCCACGGTCACGCAGATCTTCATCCGGTCGTTTCCTCCTTCAGGGATGGACGGGTCACGGCGTAGGGGGCGGCCGGGATCTCGGGCTCCGCCCCGGTCATCAGCGCCGCGAGCAGGTCCGCCGTACCCGGCGCCAGCCCGATGCCCGCCCCCTCGTGCCCGGTCGCGTGCCACAGGCCCGGCAGTCGGGGATCGGGCCCGATGACCGGGAGGTGATCGGGCACGTAGGGCCGGAACCCGCCGTAGGCCCGCATGACCGGAACGCCGGCCAGGAAAGGAAAGAGATGCATGGCCTTGCCGGCCAGTTCGCCGACCACCGCGGCCTCGATCCGCTCGTCGAAGCCGCGTCGTTCTCGCGACGAGCCGATGAGCACGGTGCCGGCCGCCGTCGACTCGACGACGCTGGACGTCTGCAGGGCGGCCGACCCCGACTCGACGGCACCGACGTAGTCGGCGTCGTACACCTTGTGCCGGATGCGGTGCGGCATCCGTGCGGTGACCAGCACGGTCCCCCGTCTGGGCAGCACCGGAAGACGAACACCGAGGCTCCCGGCGACCTCGGCCGACCAGGGTCCGGCGGCCACGACCGTATGCTCGGCGCCGAAGGTCCCGGCGGTGGTCTCCACGCCGACGATCCGTCCTTTGGAGACGATGCCGCCGACCACGGTGACGCCCTGTCGCACCCGTGCGCCGTGCCGGCGGGCCGACGCGAGCAGGGCCTCCGTCGCGACGGCCGGCTGCACCTGGGCGTCGTCGGGATAAAGCACGGCCGCGGCGACATGCGGTGTGAGGTCGGGCTCCAGTTCGGCGGCCTCCGCGGCGCTCACCGGGCGGGCGTCGACACCCGCGCCGCGTTGCGTGGACGCGAAGGCGACCAGCGCGTCCGCGCCCGTCGCGGTCGTCGCCACCACCAGGCCGCCCTTGGCCTCGAACTCAAGATCGGGGAATCCGGGGCCCAGCTCCGCGGAAAGCTCGGGGGCGAGTTCGGTCCAGCGGCGGCCGGAGAGCACCGCAAGGTCGAGTTCGGCACCGGGGCCCTTGTCGGAGACGAGGATGTTGCCCTCACCGCTGGACGACGTCCCTCCGGCGGTGGCGCCACGATCCAGCACGGTGACCCGGAACCCGCCCAGGGCCAGCCGCCGGGCTACGGCGGCGCCGACGATACCGGCCCCCACGATGACGACGTCTGCGCTCTGCATGGGCAGTACCATGTCACATGCCACGTTCTATTGGTAGATACGTCAGAGGAAAAATACGCACTCGTCACCACGGACCTCGCCCCGGACGCCGCGTAGAACGTCGCGGCATGCTTGAGGATCCCCCCGCTCCCCCATCGCCGTCACTGTGGCCCGCGCTACACCCGGGTCAGCCGCCCGCGGGCGAGGACGAACACCGCGGGCCTCGGCGTCCCGTCTGCTTGCGTGGTGCCTTCACGATGAACTCCCTTACAGTGGGACGAACATGGGCAAAATGCCGCATTGGCGCATCATTGCCTTCGCTGGGTCCGTCCCAGGAGCGGCTTGAGTCCTGTGCCCTCACCCGTCCGGAGGAGGACGCGATGACGGACATGGCGAGCAGGCGGGACGTGGACGAGCGTCCCGTGATCTGCGAGCGGGTCGTGACACTCACGGTGAACGGCCGCCCGCACACCCTGCGTCTGGACACCCGGGTCACCTTGCTGGACGCGCTGCGTGACCGGCTGGGCCTGGTGGGTACGAAGAAGGGCTGTGACCAGGGCGCCTGTGGCGCGTGCACGGTCCATCTGGACGGCAGGCGAGTGCTGGCCTGCCTGACCCTGGCCGCCCAGGCCGAGGGCCGCGCCATCACCACCATCGAGGGTGTCTCCGGCGCCGAGGGGACACATCCGGTGCAGCGGGCGTTCATGGAGCACGACGGGTTCCAGTGCGGCTTCTGTACGCCGGGCCAGATCATGTCCGCGGTGGCGCTCATGGCCGAGGGCCGGGCCGGCTCCGACGAGGAGATCCGGGAGTTCATGAGCGGCAATCTGTGCCGGTGCGGCGCCTATCCCAACATCGTGGCGGCGATACGCGAGGCGGCGTCCGGAGGAGGTCACGATGCGGACGTTTGAGTACGTCCGGGCCACCGACACCCGTGAGGCGGTGCGGTTGCTCGCGGACGACCCGGCGGCCTCCTGCCTGGCGGGCGGTACCACCCAGCTCGACCTGATGAAGGACGGGGTCCTGGAGCCGCCGCGGCTGATCGACATCACCCGCCTCCCGCTGCACCGCATCGAACGCCGCGGCGATGCCCTCCATGTGGGGGCCCTGACCACCATGGAGGAGCTGGCCGCCGACACCACGGTCGCCGCGCGGCTGCCCCTGGTGCGCGAGGCCCTGCTGCGGGGCGCCTCGGTGCAGCTGCGGAACATGGCCACCATCGGGGGCAATCTGCTGCAGCGCACGCGCTGCCGCTACTTCCGCGACCCCACCGTCGCCGAATGCAACAAACGCACGCCGGGTTCCGGCTGCGCCGCGGTGCGGGGCGCGGCACGCATGCACGCGGTGCTCGGCGCGAGCGAGCGGTGCATCGCACTGCACGCGTCCGACCTCGCCGTCGCCCTGGTGGCCCTCGACGCGGTCGTGCACATCCAGGGGCCCGCACGCGCCCGCACCGTACCGCTCACGGAGTTCTACCTGACCGCCGACGAGAGCCCCCAGCGCGAGAACGTCCTGGAGCACGCCGAGCTGATCACCGAGGTGGAGATCCCGCTGCCGCCACCGTCCGCCCGGTCGGGCTACCTCAAGGTCCGCGACCGCGCATCGTACGAGTTCGCCCTCGCCTCGGCCGCGGTGCTGCTCGTCGTGGCGGACGGCACGATCGGTGCGGCCCGGGTCGGCCTCGGGGGTGTGGGGACGAAACCGTGGCGGGCCCATGAGGCCGAACATGTGCTGACCGGCGCGTCCGCCACGACGGACACGTTCCGGGAGGCCGCCGAGGCGACCATGCGCGACGCCTGGACCGTCCCGGGCACCGCGTTCAAGGTGCCGCTCGCCCGACGCACCTTGGTGCGCGCGTTGCAGACAGTTTCGGGAGTGACCGCATGAGCACCGTCGAGAGCAGGAGGAAGCCGCTGGTCGGCGCGGGCGTCAACCGGGTCGACGGCCCGCGCAAGGTCACCGGCACCGCCCCGTACCCGATGGACTTCAGCGTGCCCGGCCAGGCCTACGGCGCCCTGGTGCAGAGCACCATCGCCGCGGGCCGGATCGTCCGCATGCACACCGAGGCCGCCGAGCGTGCCCCGGGAGTGATCGGCGTCCTCACCCACGAGAACGCGCCGCGGGTGAGGACGGGACCGGTGACGGTGCTCGGGGCGTCGCCGCCCGTCCCGCTGCGGGACGACCGGATCCTCCACCACGGGCAGCACATCGCCTTCGTGGTGGCTGACACCCCGGAGCAGGCCGGCGCGGCGGCACGCCTGGTACAGGCCGACTACGAGGCCACCGAGCCGCTGCTGGACCTCCGGGACCCGCGGGCCGAACAGCTCGCCGACCCGTGGGGGATGGACACCTCACGCGGCGACACCGGCGCGGCACTGGAGTCCGCCGACGTGACCCTGCAGGCCACCTACACCACGGCGGACAACACCAACAACCCGCTCGGGCTGTTCGCCACCCTGGCCGCCTGGGAGGGCGACACCCTCACCGTGCACGACACCAGCCAGTGGCCGTCGATGGTGCGCGCCAGCCTGGCGATGACCTTCGGCATCCCCGAGAGTTCCGTGCGGGTCCTGGTCCCCTATGTGGGCGGGGGTTTCGGGGCCGGGCTGCGCGCGTGGCCGCATGTGATCCTGACCGCCATGGCGGCCCGGGTGCTCAAACGGCCGGTCAAGCTGGTCCTGACCAGGCCGCAGATGTTCACCTCCGTCGGGCACCGGCCCAGCGGGGTGCAGCGGCTGAGGATCGGCGCCCGGCGCGACGGCGAACTGGTCGCCCTCGACCACCGCAGCCTCACCTCCCTGAGCATGGAGGACAACGACTACGAGCCCTTCGCCGCGGCGACCGCCTTCGCCTACCGGTGCCCCCATGTGATCACACGGGACCGGCAGGCCCGGATCAACATCGCCGTTCCGACGTCGATGCGCGCCCCGGCCGAGGCGCAGGGCAACTTCGCGCTGGAGTCGGCGCTCGACGAGCTGGCCTGCCTGCTGGGCACGGACCCGCTGGAGCTGCGGCTGCGCAACCATACCGACGTCGATCCGCGCAACGGGCTGCCGTGGTCGGGCAAGGCGCTCCTGGAGTGTTACGAGGTCGGCGCGCGGCGCTTCGGCTGGGCCGAGCGGAACCCCGAGCCGCGCTCCATGCGCGACGGCAACTGGCTCGTCGGCTACGGCATGGCCGGCGCGCTCTTCCCCTATTTCGCGCAGCCCTGCGCCGCGCAGGCCACCGTCCGCGGCGACGGCAGCGCACTGGTGCGCAGCGCGGCGACCGACATCGGCACCGGTACCTACACCGTGATGGCCCAGCTGGCCGCCGAGGAACTGGGCCTGCCCCTGGACCGGGTCCGCTTCGACCTGGGCGACTCCGACATGCCCAACTCGCCGATGGCGGGCGGTTCCGGTCTGACCGGCGCACTGGGCAACGCCGTGCACGACGCCTGCCGACGGCTGGTGCGCTCCTTCACCGAACTCGCCTCGACCGACGCCGCCTCGCCCCTGCGGGGCGTCCGCCCGAGCGATGTGGAGTGCAGCGGGGGGCGCATCCATCCCGCGGGGCGGGCGGACCTCGGGGAGTCCTACGTGGACATCCTCGCAGCGCACGGGCTGTCCGAGCTGACGGCGAACGGAAGCAGCGCCCCGCCGGCCGACGGCGAGCTGGGCATGTCCCTCGCCGGCGCGTACGGCGCGAAGTTCGTGGAGGTCCGGGTCGACACGGACCTCGGTCTCATCCGGGTCGCGCGGGTGGTCTCCGTGATCGACGGTGGCCGCATCCTCAACGAGAAGACGGCGCGCAGCCAGATCATCGGCGGGACGGTCGGCGGCATCGGCATGGCCCTGTTCGAGGACACGGTCACCGACCCGCGCACCGGGCGCATCGCCAACGGCACGTTCGGGGACTACCTGGTCGCGGTCAACGCCGATGTCCCGGAACTGGACGTCGTCTTCGTCGGCGAGCCCGACCGCGGCACCCCGACCGGCACCAAGGGCGTCGGCGAGGTCGGCCTGGTCGGCATCGCGCCCGCGATCGCCAACGCCGTGTACCACGCGACCGGAAAGCGCATCCGCGAACTCCCGATCACCTTGGACGCCCTGCTGTGACCCAACCCGTTCCGGCCCGGTCGCGGGATCGGCGCGGGCACCGAGGTTCGTAGTCGATTCCGCGCCGGCAGAAGGCATGTAACCGGAACCGTCGAATTAAGGACAGCCCGGGATCGGATCATCCGACGGCCTCGGCCATCGACATCACGCATGCGCGTCGTGACGTCTTCCTGCCACTCCGCATGTGGCCCGTTTTCAGGCAGGGTGTTGTCCTGCCTGGTGGTAGCCACGGCCTGTGCGACCACCGTCGGGGTTGCGCAGGCCGTCGTCGTGTCGTGGTCACACGGGGAACGCTTCGGCGGTCCAGCCCGGACTCAGCCGGATGTGTTTGATGGTGCGGCGATGGTGGGTGTACGCGATGTGCAGGGCGCCGTCGGGGGTCTGGGCCAGGCTCGGGTAGGACAGTTCGCGGTTGAGGCCGTCACGGGAGTTGTTGGTGAGGCAGTGGCCGTCGCCGGTCTCCAGGTCGTGGCGCCACGGCCAGGTGTGGCCGCCGTCGCGGGAGACGGCGAGGCTGAGCGGGGCACGGGGCGCGCCCCAGAAGGCGTCGCCCGAGGGTGCCGCGGCCGGTACCGCTCGGCCGGTACCGCTCGGCTCCGCGTCGTCGATGTCGTCGTAGAGCGAGCGGCGGCGCTCCGTGGCGTCCGCCGCGCTGCTGTGGTTGTACGCGAGGGCCAGCCGTCCGTCGGCCAGCACGGCGTACTGGATCGAGGAGTTGTTGTTCGGCAGGTCCGTCGGCTCGGGCACGCTCCAGGTCCGGCCGCCGTCGTACGACGTGCTGCGGTGCACGGCGTCGGCGCGCCGGCTGCGGAAGAGGGCGAGCAGTGAACCGTCCGGCAGCGGCCGGATGTTCATATGGACGAGGCCGGTGGAGCCCGGCACCGGATGCTCGTGCCAGGTCCGCCCGCCGTCGTCGCTGATCAGCACGGCGCTGGTGTCACGGTCACCGGTCCAGGGCGTTCCCGGTGGGGTGGTGCAGCGGAAGACGGGCAGCAGCAGCCGTCCGCTGTCCGGGAGTTCGACGACGGGTTGGCGGACGAAGACGCCTGACTCGAAGAGGGTGCGCGGAGGCCCCCAGGTCGCGCCGCCGTCGTCGCTGACGCGCAGCCGGACCTCGGCGGTTTCCTGCCGGCCGCCGAGTTGGGCGGTGTGCAGCAGCCACAGCTCACCGGTCGGGGCGGGGAACAGGAGCGGGTTCTGCTCGGAGCGTCCGGCGTCGTCGGAGAGCCGCACCGGGGTGGACCAGGTGTCCGCCCCCGGGGCCAGCCGGGAGAACCACACCGAGATGTCGGCGACGCCCTCCAGTGTGCCCGCGAACCATACGCAGCCCAGTTCGCCGCCGGGCAGCACGGTGAGGTTGGCTGCGTGGTTCTGCACGGCGGGCGCGGCCAGATGGGCTTCGGCGCGGCCGGGCCGCCCGGGGGCGGGACGCAGGACGCCGTCGGCGGCGCCGGGGTCCGCCGGGCGGGGCCGGGACACATCGGTAGCGGGCTGCGCCCCGCCGTGCCCCTCCCCCGCCGCCCGCTGTGCCCCGGTCGTCATCGGCTGTCCTCCGTCGCACGTGCCGCGGCCAGATGTGCCGCCGCCGCCTGCTGCAGATGGACCAGGTCGCTGGAGACGGTCGCGAAGGTGAACCCCTCGGCGAGCCGCTTGGCGGCGCTCGCGCCGTCCGCGTTGTGGATGCCCGCCGCGATGCCCGCCGCTGCCGCCGCCTGCCGCACCGTCACCAGCGCGGCCTCGAACTCCGCGGTCACCGCCGGGTCCGTCGAGGTGGCGCCGCCGATGGCGATGCGCAGGTCGGAGGGGCCGATGTAGACGCCGTCGAGGCCGTCGGTGGCGCAGATGCCGGTGACGTTGGCGAGTCCTTCGGCGGTTTCGATCATCGCGAGGACCACGGTCTGCTCATGGGCGTCGGCCGGGTCGGGCCCGATGCGCAGCCCGGCGCGCATCGGACCGTACGAGCGGCGGCCGAGCGGCGGGTAGCGTACGGCCGCGACCGCGTCGGCCGCGTCCTGGGCGGTGTCGATGAGCGGGACGATCACTCCGGCCGCGCCTGCGTCGAGGGCCTTGCCGATCGGCGAGGGGTCGTTGGCCTCGACGCGCACCAGGCCGACCGCCGTCGACCCCTTGGTGTCGATCGCGGTGAGGGAGGCGAGGACACCCGAGTACTCGATGAGGCCGTGCTGGGCGTCGAGGGCGACGTAGTCGTAGCCGAGGCGGGCGATCCGTTCGGTGGAGACCGGGGAGTCGAGGACGGACCAGTAGCCGACGAGTTGTTCGCGGGCGCGCAGCGCGGCGGCGAAGGCGGCGGGCGTACCGGGAGCGGCGGTCATGAAAGGGGGCTCCTTCCGGACGGGGTCACGGGCGTGGTCGCGGACGTGGTCGCGGGCTCCGGTCAGGGATCCGGGACGTGTCGGGGGTGGGTGGTCAGCGGTTGTAGGCGGGCATCGGGCCGCGCAGTCGCGCGCCGACCTCGTCGCAGGCCGCGCTCACGTCGGCGGGCAGCGGGCCGGCCTGGGCGGCGGCGATGTTGGCGAGCAGGTGGGCGGTCCGCGAACCGCCGAGCAGGAGCGCGTCCGTGGAGGGCCGGTCCAGGAGCCAGCGCAGGGCGAGTTCGGTCAGCGGGATGCCCGCACCGTCGGCGACGGCGGTGAGTCGGTCGACGGCGGTGAACAGCCGCTCGTCCCAGTACCGCTGCCGGTACATGGCGGCCAGCCGCGAGTCGCCGAACCGGCCCTGCCCGGGGGTCTGGCCGAAGTGGTGACGGCCCGTCAGCAGGCCGCCGCCGAGCGGGTTGTAGACCATGGTGCGCAGGCCGCTGACGGCGGCGTACTCCACGTACTCCTCTTCTATGCGGCGTGCGAGGAGGTTGTGCAGCTGCTGGGCGACGACGGGGCGCGGGGCGCCCGTCTCATCGGCGGTGCGGACGAGTTCGGCGATCTGCCAGGCCGCGTAGTTGGAGACGCCCAGTGCGCGGATCTTCCCTTCGGCGGCGAACTCGGCGACGGTGGCGAGTGTTTCGGCGAGCGGGGTCGAGCGGTCGGGCTGGTGAAGGTAGAAGAGGTCGACGTGGTCGGTGCCGAGCCGCTTGAGGCTGCCCTCCAGGGCGGCGCGCAGTCCGGCGGCGGACAGCGGGGCGTGCTCGCCCTGGTCGGGGTGGGGGATGCCGGCCTTGGTGGCCAGCACGATCCGGTCGCGGCGGCCCGGCAGCAGTTCGCCGAGCAGGCGTTCGCTGTCGCCGCCCGCGTAGCCGTTGGCCGTGTCGACGCCGGTGAGGCCCGCGTCCAGCGCCGCGTCGAGCATGGCCGCGGCGCCCTCGCGGTCGACGGTGTCGCCGAACGTCATGGTGCCGAGCACCAGCCGGGAGAGCGGTACGGGGATGTTCGGCAGGTCGGTACCGGAGGTCACGAAGAAGTTCCTTCCGTGGCGGAGGTGGCGGCGGACAGGGCGGCGGCCACGGGGGTGACCAGCCGGCGGGGCTTGACGCCCTGGATGACGGAGGGGTCGAGGGCGGCGCGGCGCAGGGCACGTGTGTAGGGCTCGGCGGGCGAGGCGAGGACGGCGGCGGTCCGGCCGGTCTCGACGACCCGCCCGGCCCGCATCACGACCACGTCGGTGCTGATCTCGCGGACGACGCCCAGGTTGTGCGCGATGACGAGATAGGCGGTCCCGGTCTCGGCCTGCAACTCCTTCAGCAGGGTGAGGACTTGGGCCTGTACGGAGACGTCGAGGGCGCTGGTCGCCTCGTCGCAGACCAGGACGTCGGGACGGGAGGCGAGCGCGCGGGCGATACCGATGCGCTGTCGCTGGCCGCCGGAGAAGTCGGCGGGGCGGCGGTCGAGGGCGGAGGAGGGCAGTCCGACCTGGTCGATCAGCTCGGCGGCGCGCCGCGCCCGTTCGGCCCGGTCGAAGACGCCGGCCAGGCGCAGCGGTTCGGCGACGATCTGCTGGGCCGTGAGGTGCGGGTCGAGGGAGCCGTAGGGGTCCTGGAAGACCATCTGCACCCGGCGGCGCAGCGGACGCAGCCGCCGCTCGGGCAGGCTCGCGATGTCCGTGCCGTCCAGGACGATGCGGCCCGAGTGGGGTTTGAGCAGCCGTACCAGCGCGCGTGCCAGGGTCGACTTGCCGCAGCCGGACTCCCCGACGACGGCGAGGCAGCCGCCGCGCGCCAGTTGGAGGTTCACCCCGTCGACGGCGCGGAACGGTCCGTCCGCGGTCGGGTACTCGACCACCAGGTCCTCGACGGACAGCAGCGGGTGACCGGGGGCCGGGGCCGGCCCGCCCGGGCCGCGGGACGTCCGGCCGGCGGCCGGACGCGGGTGGTCGCTCATGTGGCTGCTCCCTGTATGACGGGCTCGCCCTCGTCCCAGGCGCCCAGCCGGGGGACGGCGGCGAGGAGTTCACGGGTGTACGGTGCGACGGGCCGCGTGACGATCTGCTCGGCCGGTCCTGACTCCACGAACCGTCCTTCCTTCATGACGTGGATGCGGTCGGAGACGAGCCGCGCCACCCCCAGGTCGTGGGTGATCATCAGCATGCCGATGCCGGTGCGTTCCTGGAGTTCCATGAGCAGGTCGAGGATGCTGGCCTGAACGGTGGCGTCGAGGGCGGAGGTCGGCTCGTCGGCGACCAGGAGTTCGGGTTCGCCGGCCAGGGCGATGGCGATGAGGATGCGCTGGAGCATGCCGCCGGAGAACTGGTGCGGATAGGCCCGCCAGCGGGTCTCCGGCTTGCTGATGTGCACCTGGGCGAGGAGTTCCACGCCCCGGTCGCGGGCCTGGGTCCGGGACAGTTCGGGGTGGCGCAGCCGGAGCGCGTCGCCGAGTTGACGGCCGATGGTGTGCACCGGGCTGAGCGCGGTCATGGGGTCCTGCGGGATCAGGGAGACCGTGCGGCCGCGTACCGCGTGCGCGGCGCCCGGGTCGGCGAGGACGTCCCGCCCGGCGATGCGGACACTGCCCGACAGCACGGCGAGCCCGTCCGGCAGCAGTCGCAGGACACCCATGGCGGTGGTGGACTTGCCGGAGCCGGACTCCCCGATGAGGGTGACGGTCTCGCCCCGGTGGACGGTGAAGCTCACCCCGTCGACGGCGCGTACGACGCCGCGTGCGGTGATGAGTTCGACCTGCAGATCGGTGACGTCGAGCAGCGGTGTGCTGTGCTCGGTCATGGTTCAGGCTCCCTTCCGGCGGCGGGTGCGGTCCCGCAGCCCGTCGCCCAGCAGGTTGACCCCGACCACCAGCACGGCGATGACCAGGCCCGGCAGGGTGACCAGCCACCAGGAGGTGGTGATGTAGGCCTGGCCGTCGGAGATGATCCGTCCCCAGGTGGCGAACGGCCGCTGCGGTCCGGCGCCGAGGAAGCTCAGCGCGCTCTCCAGCAGCACGGCCTGTGCCAGCAGGAGCAGGACGACCAGGCTGGCCGGGCGGACCACGTTGGGGATGACATGGCGCACGAGCACCGCCCAGCCGCGCAGTCCGAGGACCCGGGCGGCGGCGACGTACGGTTTCTCCCGTTCCACCAGGACCAGTGAGCGGGTCAGCCGGGCCACCTCCGGCCACTGGGCGACGGCGATCACGCAGGTGATGACGGTGACGGAGGGCCCGAACAGGGCGACCACGAGGAGCAGCATCATCAGCAGCGGCAGCGCGAGCTGGGCTTCCAGGAAGCGGGAGACGAGTGCGTCGATCCAGCCGCCGAAGAACCCGGCCGCCGAACCGGCGACGATGCCGATGACTCCGGAGACCAGGACGGCGAGCACACCGACGGACAGCGACACCTGGCCGCCGTGCAGGATGCGGGAGAGCAGGTCGCGGCCGAGTTGGTCGGTGCCGAAGAGGTGGCCCTCGCTCAGCGGTGGCAGCCTGCGCCGGGACAGGTCCTGCTCATTGGCGCCGGGCAGCGGCAGCAGTCCCGCGAGGGCCACCGGCAGCACGACGAGTGCCGTGCACACGGCACCGGCCCACAGTTTGACGCGGGCGCTGCGCTGCTGCCGGGTCGCGGTGGCGCGGGCCAGGTCGCGGGCGGTGACGGCGCTGGGCCGCTCGGCGGGGACGACCGTAGTGGTCATGGTTCAGGCCGCCTTTCCGAGACGCACCCGCGGGTCGAGCAGCGGGTAGGCGAGGTCGACGAGGAGTTGGACGAGGATCGCGAGGGTCGCGGTGACCAGGACGGTGGCCTGGATGAGCGGGTAGTCGCGGGTGGCGAGGGCGCGTACGACGAGGGAGCCGACGCCTGGCCAGCCGAAGACGACCTCGACCACGACGACGCCGTTGAGGAGGGCCGCGAAGCGGGTGCCGAGGGCGGTGAGCAGCGGCACGGCGGAGTTCCGCAGGCCGTAGCGCCAGGCCAGGGCCCGTTCGGCGACGCCGCGGGAGCGGGCCACCGTGGTGTACGGGGCGGCGAGCGCGGTGGTCATCTCGCGGCGTACGAGGCGGGAGACGAGGGCGAGTTGGAGCACGGCCACGGTGACGGTCGGCAGTACGAGGCCGCTCCAGGAGGTGAACCCGGAGGCGGGCAGCACCGGCAGCAGCACGGCGAACACGGTCAGCAGCATCACGCCGGTCCAGAAGTCCGGCATCGACTGGCCGGCGATGGTCAGCACGTTGGCGCCCAGCTCGCGTTTGGTGTCGGCCCGGCGGGCCATCCAGACGCCCAGCGGCACCGCGACCAGCGCGGTCACGGCGATGGCCGAGACGGCGAGGGTGATCGTGTACGGCATCCGGGACATCACCACGTCGAAGGCGGGCTCGTGGAAGGAATAGCTGGTGCCGAGGTTCCCGGTGAACAGGTCGCGCAGGAAGATCCCGTACTGGTTGACCAGGGGTTCGTCGAGACCGAACTTGGCGCGGATGGCGTCCAGATCGGCGCTGGTCGCGTTGGGCGAGGCGTAGGCGGAGGCCGGATCACCGGGGGCGAGGCGGACCAGCAGGAAGACGGTGGTCAGGGTGAGGAAGACGGTCAGCAGGCTCTGGCCGATACGGCGGGCGAGATAGGTCGGCACGGCTCAGCCCTCCAGCCGTACGGCGGACAGGTCGTAGGAGTTGATGGTCAGCAGCCGCAGGTCGCGGACGCGGTCGCGGCGGGCGAGCAGGGTTTTGGGCGCGAAGGCCCACAGGCTGGGCCAGGTGTTCCAGATGTCGCGCTGTACGGCGGCCAGTTGTGCGTTGCGCCGGGTGGCGTCGACCTCCATCGCGGCGGCCGACAGGGCGCGTTCGATGGGGGGGACGACATATCCCATGAAGGCGTCGCCGGTGCGGTCCTTCTCGGCCGTGCCGCCGTACATGCCCTGGAGCACGGTGAGGGCCTGTCCGGTGGGGCTGCCGTAGCCGTTGCCGATGACGTCCCAGTCGCCGGCCCGGCCCTGACGCCATTTCAGGATGTCTCCGCCGGGTTCGAACTGCTGGAGTGAGGCGCGTACGCCGACGGCCTGGAGCATGTCGATGACGGCCTCCATGACGGAGGTGTCGGCGGCGAACTCCCCCGACTCCCAGATGATTTTGATCCGCAGGTCGTGTGCGCCGAGCGAGGCGAGGAGCGCCTTCGCCTTGCGCGGGTCGTAGGTGTACTCGCCGGTGGGCACCGCGCCGTCGAGGGCGAGCGGAACGACTCCCCGGGCCTCGTCGGCCGAGTCGGTCAGGACGTCCCGGATCAGTGCCTCGCCGTCGATCGCATGGGTGAGGGCCTTTCGTACCCGGGCGTCGGCGAGCGGATGCCCCTTGGGCTTGCGGAAGTTGTAGAAGAGCTGGCACATGCGTACGCCCGAGGTGTGCTCCACGGTGACGCCGGGCAGGCCGGTGAGCTGGTCGGCGGAGTCGGGGGTGAGGGTGTCGACGACGTCCAGTTCGCCGCTGCGCAGGGCGATGACGCGGCTGGACTCCTCGGGCACGAACCGCACGCGGACGGTGTCGACGTGCGGGCGCGGCCCCCAGTACCTGGTGTTGCGGGCCAGGGTGTACTCACCGGCCCCGCTGTTCGCCTTCAGCACCCGGTAGGGGCCCGAGCCGAGGCCGCTCTGCAGTTCCTCGGGGCGGTTGGCGGCGGCCGGGGTGATGTGGATGTTCGCCATCAGCCGGTCAAGGACGGGCACCGGGTGCTGGGTGCGCAGCCGGAAGGTGCGCTCGCCGGTCGGCTCGACCGTGGGCAGTTCCGGGAAGAGGCCCAGCAGGAAGGAGCCGGTGACCTGGCCGTACATGCGCAGGGCCGTGGCGACGTCCTCGACGGTGACCGGGCTGCCGTCCGAGTACCGGACGCCGTCGCGCAGCCGGACCGTCCAGGCGGTCGGTTCGGTCATCTCGAAGCGGTCGGCGAGCACGAGTTGCGGCCGCATGCGCGGGCCGATGCGGGTGAGGGCCTGGCGCACCGCGCGTTGCACGGTGACCGCCGCGTCGAACTGGTTGAGCTTGTTGTCCAGGCTGACCAGGGAGCGGTTCAGGCCGAGGGTGAGGGTCCCGGGGCCGGGGGCTCCGGTGGGGCCCGCGCAGGCGGCCAGCGGGCTGAGGGCGATGGCGGCTCCGCCGAGGGCGCCGAAGCGCAGCAGGGTGCGGCGGCTGAGGGGCCCGCGCGGGGGACTTTCGGAGGGTGCGCTGTGAGGAGTTGGGGTCATCGTCGACCTTCTCGCGTTCCGGGTGGCGACCGGCTCTGGCTGTTCTCGCCCGGACCGGTTCACGGAGGTCCGGCTGTCGTACCGGGTCCGGTCGGGGAACCGGGCCGGTGGTGACGAACAGGTGTCGCGCCGGAAAAGGTGGCACGATTGCGTAATTCGCGCAAGAGGTCTCGCGCAGATCGCGCACACCATGTCATCATCGGTGCCCGAGGCCGCCCGTCCGGGCCGGCCCGAGGAGGTATCCGTGTCCCTCACCAGCCGCGGCGGCCAGGTCCTGAGCCGCCCCAGCCCGGCGCGTCGTGTGCTCGCCCTCGCGGACGACCTGTCCGGCGCCGCCGAGACCGCGGTGGCGCTGCGCCCGACCGGCCGGATCCTGCTGCGCCCCGGCGCCGCGGCGGCGCCCGCGCCGGGCGAGGCGACGGTGCTCGACCTCGACACCAGGCACCTGCCGGCGGACGCGGCGGCGCGGGCCGTACGGACCGCGGTGTCGACGGCCGACGGCTGCGTGCTGTTCAAGAAGGTCGACTCGCTGCTGCGGGGCAACCTCGCCGCCGAGACCGCCGCCTATGCGGGCGGCGCCGTGGGCGTGGTGATCGCACCGGCGCTTCCGGTCGCCGGGCGCACCGTGCGCAACGGCGTGGTCCACCTGCGCGGTGTGCCGCTGCACGCGACGCAGGCGTGGCGGGCGGAGTCACGGGCCGCGCCCCGGTCCGTCGCCGCCGCGCTCGGGGACGTGCCGACCGCCCCGGTGCCCCTCGCCGTGGTACGCGGTGCGCTGCCCGGGCGGCTGCGCGAGCTGATCGCGAGCGGCCTGCATCCGGTGTGCGACGCGGAAACGGACGCGGATCTCGACGCGATAGCCGAAGCGGCCCTCGAACTGGGGCCCCAGGTGAGGCTGTTGGGCGCGGGCGGCCTCGCCGCCGCCCTCGGGCGCGGGCTCCGCGCCGGCGACGCTCGGCCACCGGACCGTGCGGGATGCGCGGCGGACCTGGCTCCCGTTCCGTCACCAAGCCCAGGACCCACGGGGATCAGGCCGCTGCTGGTCGTCGTCGGCACCGCCGAGCCCGGAGCGATTGCGCAGATCGCGCAACTCGTGGCCGTTGGCGCGCATCATGTCGCCCTGCCCGTGGCACATCTGGGGCGTCCCGCGGATGCCCCTCTCGCTCCGGTCGACCCCACGGCGTGGCTCCCCGCGGGCCTCGCACCGGGTTCCGTCACCGTCGTGAGCATCGCCGACGACGGTCCCGTCGCCCCCGGCTCGGGCCGCCGGCTGGTCGCCGGGCTCGCTCGGGCGGTCGCCGAGGTCGCGCGCGACAGCGATCTCGTGCTCACCGGAGGCGAGACCGCGCGCCGCGTCCTCGACGCGCTCGGCGTCACCCTCCTGTGCCCCGTCGGGCAGATCCAGCACGGCGCCGTGCACTCCCGCACCCCCGACGGCCGACGCGTCGTCACCCGGCCCGGCAGCTTCGGCGAGGCCGACTCCCTGCTGCGCATCGCCCGCGCGCTGCGCCCCCGGCTCTTCACCCACTTCACCGCTCCCGCCATCCACCCCCCTAGGAGAAATCCCGTGAACGCAGCACCCGCCGCCGCCCACCTCGCCGAGCAGACCGGCGCCACCCGTGCGCTCCCGGTCATCGCGGTGACCATGGGCGACGGAGCAGGCATCGGACCCGAGGTCGTCGTCCCGGCGCTGCTCCACCCCGACACCCTGCGCGTGTGCCACCCCGTGGTCGTCGGCGACGCCGCACGACTGCGCGAGGCGGCCCGCATCCTGGGCGTCGAGTGCACGGTGGTGCCCGTCAAGCACCCCTCGCAGGCCGACTTCACGCCCGGCCGCATCAACGTCATCGACCTCGGCCTGCTCCCGGCCGACCTGCCCTGGGGCAAACTGTCCGCCGTGGCGGGCGACGCCGCCTACCACTACGTACGCGTCGCCGCCGATCTGGCCCTGCGCGGCGACGTGCAGGGCATCTGCACGGCGCCGCTCAACAAGGAGGCCCTGCACGCGGCGGGTCACCTCTACCCCGGTCACACCGAACTCCTCGCCCATTTCACGGGCGTCGAGGAGGTTTCGATGATGCTGTCCACGCCCAAGGTGAAGGTCATCCATGTGACCACCCACATCGGGCTGATCGACGCCGTCCACCGCATCGAGCCCGGACTCGTCGAGCGCACCGTGCGCCGCGGCCACGAGGCGATGGTGCGGGCCGGCGTCGCCGCACCAGTCATCGGCGTGTGCGGCATCAACCCGCACGCGGGTGAGAACGGCCTGTTCGGCCACGGCGAAGAGGAAACCAAGATCGTCCCGGCTCTTGAGGTGCTGCGCGCCGACGGCATCGACGCGCGGGGCCCGCTCCCCGCCGACACCGCGTTCTTCCTCGCCTCGCGCGGCGACTACGACCTGATCGTGGCCATGTACCACGACCAGGGGCACGGCCCGGTGAAGGTGCTGGGCATCGAGGCGGGCGTCAATCTCACCGTCGGACTGCCGGTGATCCGCACCTCCGTCGACCACGGCACCGCCTTCGACATCGCGGGGACCGGGCGGGCCGAGGCCGGTAGCATGGTCGAGGCCCTGCGCCAGGCCGCCGAGATGTCGACCGCTCCGGCCGCCCGTTGACCACAGGCTGTGCGCGCCCGCGGCACCTCGAACCGCCCCTAGCACAGGCAACTCCAGGCACCACTGGACACCACAGGACAGAGGACACATGTCTGCGATCGGCTCCAAGGACCGGCGCGACCGGATCGTCCGGCTCGCCACCACCACCGGTCTGGCAAGCGTCGACGAACTCTCCCAGCTGTTCGGCGTGACGGCGTCCACCATCCGCCGTGACCTGGCGAAGCTCACCACGGACGGGCGGCTCGCCCGTACCTACGGCGGTGCGATGGCGCTCTCCGCGCACCCCGAGGCATCGCTGCGGCAGCGGACGGGCGAGGCGTTCGAGGCCAAGCAGGCCATCGCGCGCTGGGCGGCGGGGCAGGTACGGCCGGGCGAGACGCTGCTGCTGGACGCCGGCTCGACGGTCGGGGCGCTCGCCCATGAACTGCGCACCGCCAAGGACATCACGGTCGCCACGACCGGGCTGACCACGCTTCAGGCGCTCTCCGATGTGGAGACGATCCACGTCGAATGCCTCGGCGGCACCCTGCGCCCGCTCAGCCAGGGCTTCGTCGGACCGCTCACCGAAGCGGCCCTGGAACGCATGACGTTCGACCGGGTCTTCCTCGGCACGGACGGCATCTCGCCGCACCACGGCATCTGCGAGGCCGATCTGCGCCAGACCCGGCTCAAGGAGCTGATGGCCCGACGGGCCGACCAGGTGTACGTCCTCGCGCACGCGGCCAAGCTGGGCCGGCGCCCCTTCCATGCCTGGACCACCCTCCCGGAGGGCTGGACCCTGGTCACGGACGACACCGCCGACCCGGGCATCCTTGAGGATCTGCGCGGCCAAGGAGTGACCACGGTCGTCACCAAGCCGGAACCGGACCCTCGCGGTGCGTGAGACGGCGGTGCCGAAGACACCCGTTGAATCGCCGGCAAGGCGCCCGAGTTGACGGGCGGTCCGGGGCCCTCGCTGTCCGGCGGGATCGGGGTGTCCGGTTCCGCCGGGCGGCGGGGCCCCTGCCGTTGCGTATCAGGCCTAGGTTTCGAACTCGGCGACCTGCGGGGTGCCCGTCGAGCCGGTGATCTCGAAGGTGATCTTGCGGAGTGAGGTCTGGGGGAAGCGGATGACGCCCGCGCCGCTGCCGGAGGTGAGGACGGCTCCGGTGTCGTGGTTGACGACCCGCCAGGAGCCGATGCTGCCCGCACTGCCCGCCGTCTCGCGCATGTTGATCATGGACACCGAGGTGGCGGAGCCCCACTTGACCGAGAGGGAGCCGGTCGAGCCGGCGGGCGACCAGTAGGTGCTCGGGTCGCCGTCCAGGACATTGCCGTAACTCGTGCCGGAGGCCTTGCTCGACCCGTCCGAGCCCGCCCCCAGGCTGAGATTGGTCCCGCTCGGCTGCGTCGGCGTCGGGCCGGTCGGTGTGGGCGTGGGCGTGGAGCCGGTCGGCGTCGGCGTCGGCGTCGGCGACGGAGTCTGCGGGGAGCAGCTGCCGTCCGACACCTTCAGTCCCTTGTCGGCGCCGGCCGTGGCGCTCACGACGCCCGGCACGCAGCCGGCCGGTTCGAGGCTGTAGGCGTAGGGGATGCCGACGGTGGTGTTGGACTGGGGGTCGGGGCCGGCCGGGTTGTTCTCGCTGCCGGGGCTCGACCATCTGACGTTGTCGTAGATGTTGCCGCTGACCTGCCAGTAGCCGGCCGCGTCGGTGTAGAAGGTGCCGAGCCACTCCCGCGCCGGGGCCCGGGCCAAGGATGATGATGTTTCTGGAGTCCCGGACGTGGATCACGCCGATCGACGGCACGCCGGCGTTGTTGACCAGGACGTCGATGGGCCCCGCCGCCTCGAACGCGGAGGTGATGCTCTCGGGATCGGTCACGTCGAGTCCGACGACGCGGATCCGGTCCGAGTCGGGCAGAACGCCCGCACACGGTGTGCGCAGTATCCTCGCTCGCTGTTGCACGATCCTCCTCCGTCCTCCAGCCGTCATTCAGGGCAGCACACCCGTGGGGGTGCGCACGGCCTGGCGCAGCCGGGCGGCGTCCCGGCTCGGGGGCGCGCCGAACTGGCGGCGGTACTCGCGGCTGAACTGTGACGGGTTGTCGTAGCCGACGCGATGGCCGACTCCGGTGACGTCGCCCGGGTGGGTGGCGAGCAGCAGTCGGGCCTCCTGGAGCCGGATCTGCTTCTGGAACTGGATGGGGCTCATCGCGGTCACCGCCTGGAAGTTGCGATAGAAGGCGGAGACGCTCATGCCGGACCGCCGCGCCACGTCCTCGACCCGGAAGGGCTGCGCGTAGTGCTCGCGGATCCAGCGCACGGCCCGGGAGACATGGCTGAGGCTGCTGTCGGCGAGTCCGAGCTGACGCACCGTCGCACCCTGCTCGCCGGTGATCACCCGCCACAGGATCTCGCGTTTGACGAGGGGGGCGAGCACGGCGCGGTCGCGGGGCTCGTCGAGCAGGCGCAGCAGCCGGACCACCGCGTCGAGCAGGGCGGGCGAGGCGTCGCTGACGGCGATCCCCGAGGGCGTGCCCCCGCCGGCGCGGGGGGTGTCGCCGGGACCGGCCTGCAGCAGCAGTTCGGCGACGGCGGACGGTTCCAGCGTGAGACCGAATCCCAGCGCCGGCTCCTTGGCATCGGCCCGGGTGAACTGCCCGGTCACGGGCAGGTCGACGGATGCGACCAGGTACTGCCCGGGCCCGTACTCGTAGACCCGGTCGCCGAGGGCGAGGCGTTTGGCGCCCTGGGCGATGACCGCCAGGACCGTCCCGGACATGGAAGGTGCCGGCGGGTCAGGACGGTCGACCCTGGAGATGAGGACGCCGTCGATGGCGGTGGTCCAGTTGGGCCGGGCATGCCGGGTCAGCAGGGTGCGGAACTCGTCGAGGCTCATGCGTCCATTGCACCACCGCCCCCGGCCGTGACTCCCGTGACCGCGAGGATCGTGCAAGCCCAAGCGAGCATCGTTCTAATGTTTTCGCAGGTCAGACCGGTTGAATGGAATCACCGCACTCCACCGCAGGGAAGAAGGATTCCATGATCGCCGGATACGGCTTCAACGCCACGCTGACCGCCTGGCCCGGACTGGGCGACCAGCTCGTCGACCTGCTGCTGACCGGTCTGGACGACGGCAGCCCCGGCGCGAGCGAACACTGCCTCGTCTACCTCGTCTCCCGCTCCGCCTCCGACCCGGACGTCGTCCACGTCACCGAAGGCTGGACCAGCGAGGAGGACCACCACCGCGTCTTCGCCGGCGAAGCCGCCCAGGCCATCGTGGCGCGGATCGACCCGCTGCTGGCCAAGGAGTCCGAGTACACCGACTACGTCCCGGTCCGCGGCAAGGCCGCCTTCTGACCCACCGAACGCGCCCACCGTCCCGCCGCCTCGCACCTGGCGGGGCGGCCCCTTCCCCGCCCCACGGCACCACCCCGCGAAAGGCAGCCATCATGACCACGCCGCGACCCGCCCTCGACCCCGAACTGCGCGAGCTGCTGGCCGACATGCCCCTCATGTCCGAACTCAGCCCGGAAGTGCTCGCCCAGCTGCGCGCGTTCCCGCCGACGCCCGTCGACACCTTGCTCGCCGACCGGCGGGTCGACCGGCGCGAGGTGACCGTGCCCGCCGAGGACGGCACCCCCATCCCCCTGTCGGTCTTCAGCCCTGCGGACCAGGACCGTACCGCGGCCGCGCCCTGCGTCTACTGGATGCACGGCGGCGGGATGGTCATGGGCGACCGCTTCTCCCAGATCGACATCCCGCTGGAGTGGCTCGACGAGTTGGGCGCGGTGGTGGTCTCCGTCGACTACCGGCTCGCACCCGAGGTCACCGGCACCACGCTGGTCGAGGACTGCTACCAGGGGCTGCTCTGGGTCGCCGAACACGCCGCCGAACTGGGCATCGACCCCTCCCGGATCGTCGTCGCGGGCGCCAGCGCGGGCGGCGGCCTCGCCGCCGGCGTCACCCTGCTGGCCCGCGACCTCGGCGCCCCGGCGCTCGCCGCACAGGTGCTCATCTGCCCCATGCTCGACCACCGCAACACCACCACCTCCAGCCGGCAGTACTCCGGCGAGCCCGGCGTGTGGACCCGCGAGATGAACGCGTTCGGATGGCGCGCCGTGCTCGGCGACCTCACCGACGACGAGGTGCCCGCCCATGTCTCGCCCGCCCTGGCCGACGACCTCTCCGGCCTGCCGACCACCTACCTCGACACCGGCTCCGCCGAGGTCTTCCGCGACGAGGACACCGACTACGCCACCCGTATCTGGGCGGCCGGCGGCCAGGCCGAACTCCACGTCTGGGCGGGCGGCTTCCACGGATTCGACGCGCTGTACCCGCAGGCGGACATCTCGGCGACGGCCCGCCGGACCCGCACCGACTGGCTCGCCCGGGTCCTGCCGTCGGGCCCCGACGCCTGACGCCGGACGCCGGACGCCGGACGCCTCGCCGAGGCTGCTCCGCCGACGTCGCGTACAACGTCGGCGGAGCACAGCGGCGGGGGCGTCGACGACGATGTGTCCCCGGCGTGGGTGTGCGTGGCGTTTGCCACGGTCAGGGCTCAGGAAGGCAGCTTTGCTCGGGCTGCCGCCTCGATCAGCACCCGGCGCTGACGGGGCGTCAAGTCCCCTGCGACGGTGCGGTCTTCGGCGACCTCGGCGACCGCCCGCACCAGATCGCCTCTGTTCCGGAACGGGCCCCGGTCCCAGACCTCGTCGAGGAACGTCAGCCCCGCGGCATCGGCCCGGTTCTCGATGCCGGTGCCGGTGGCGCCGAAGACGATCTCGGGTTCGGCGCGCTTGAAGTACATGTGATAGCCGTCGGTGGTGTTGATGTAGAAGGGCGCCAGGGTCAGACCGCCGACGGTGAAGGTCATCGGCTCCCCCGTCGGACGGATCACCCGGCTCAGATCACGGCTGAGGGGGTAATCCCGGTACAGGGTCAGGTTCTGGTAGTCCGTCGCGGAACTCCGGATCACGAGGGGCACGGGACCGTAGGCGACCGCCTGGGTGGCCGGGTCATCCAGAGCACGTTCGATGCGCAGGGTGAACGGCGCGGCGATGTCCACCCGGTCGCCCGTCCGCCAGCGTCGGCTCAGGGAGACATAGCTGCCGGGCGTGGCGGCCACCCGCTGCCGGACCCCGTTGACGTGGACGGTGAAACCGCGCTCGGCCCAGTAGGGGACGCGCAGCCTGAGGTCGAGGTGTGCGTTCCCGGTGATGGTCAGGGTGCTGGTACCGGCCGGGTCGGTCGGATAGTCGGTGGACTGGGTGATGGTCAGCCCGCGCTCCGGCCAGTCGAGAGCGGACGGGAGATAGAGGTTCACATAGAGGGTCGAGCCGTCCGTGGAGCTGAAGTAGACGGAGTCCTGGAACTTGGCGTGGGTTTCGAGACCGGTACCGCCGCAACAGGTGCCGATGTTGCCGTACGACCGGTGGGCGCCCGGATTCACGGGCACGAAGTAGGTGAGCAACGGGTTGGTGTCGCTCGATGTGTTGCGCCGTGAGCCGAGGATCTGGCCGTACAGGGTCCGCTCGTAGTACTGCATGTACTTCGGGTCGGCGGTGTGGAAGAACAGGCTCCGGCTCAGTTTGAGCATGTTGTAGACGCAGCAGGTCTCGGCGTTGTCCCGCTGGATGGTCGCGGCGATGACGTCCCGCGCGCCGAAGATCTCGCCCGAGCCGGCCATGCCGCCGTCCACGTAGGTGCGGTGCGGCACCACCATGTGCCAGAAGTTCCTGGCCGCGGCGAGGTACTGCCGCTCCCCGGTCTGTTCGTATATCTGCAAGTACCCCTGGTACTGCGGGATGTGCTGGTTGGCGTGCTCCCCGTCGAGGGTGTCCTCGTTCGCCACGGCGGCCTCGAACAGGTAGGTGTTGTCGAAGCACTTCGCGGTCGTCAGGTACTTCTCCTCGCCGGTGAGGGCGTACAGGTCGGCCATGACCACCGGCATCGCGTTGTACTCGCCCGCGATGTAGATCTTCCACATCCGGTCGAGCTGTGTCCTCGGCAGGTGGCCGAGCCTGCTGTGGGCCCAGTCGCCCATCCCGAGGACGATCCGCAACGCCTGTTCGTTGCCCGCGTGTTGGTAGGCGTCGAGCAGTCCCCGCATGATCATGTGGCAGGTGTACCAGGGCGCCCAGATGCTCGGATAGGTGGCGTACTGCTCCAGCAGGACGTACTGCGTCTCCGGGTATGCGGCCAGGTAGCCGGCGCGGCTCGGCGCCGCCGGGTCGTCCGTGCCGACCAGCGCGGCCAGTGCGTCCTGGCACTCGCCGAGCGCTCCCACCATGTAGTCGGCCTTGTCCTTGTAGGCCCGCTCGCCGGATCCGGCGTACGCGAGGCTGAGGGCGCTGAGGAAGTGCCCGGCGAAGTGGCCCCTCAGGTTGCCGTCCGCGGTCTCCCAGCCGCCGGGTGGCTGGGCGCCGTGGGTGTCGAGTCCCGCGTTGGTGCGGAAGACGGCGAGCATGCGGTCGGCCGAGTAGGCCCGCAGGAAGTTCAGCACCCGGTCGCGGTTGTCGGCGAAGAGGCTCGGTGCGAGCGTCACGCGTGTGTTGTCGAACGGCTTGACGATCCAGGAGGAGGGCGTGGGGAGTTGGGTGGCCTGTGCCGCGTCGGCCGCGGAGAGTCCGGCCGCCGTCTCGGCGGTCGGGGGTGTCGCCGCCCCGGCCGTCGCCGGGAACATGGCCTGGAACGCGGGGATGGCGGTGGCGAGTGCGGTCAGCCGCAGGGCGTCGCGGCGCGGGAGTTCGGACATGACGGTCTCCTCGGCAACAGCGGAAGCCACGATGCTCCGGCCGCAGGCGCCGCGGACAGGCGCTAGGTGGTCCGCCGGTCTCCCGGCCGAGGACGCGACCATGACATTCCGGAGATACGTGCGGTGCGGGTGCGTGAGTGCGACGAGCGGTGCCGGCGCGGCACGGGCCGCGCCCTTGCAGGCCGTACGGGAGGCGACTCTTCGGGCTGTTCGATATATCGAATGCTGTTCGAATTCCTGGTAGACAGTAAGTGAGCCGCTTCCAGAGTGTCAATGGGACCGGACCCGTCGCGCGGCGGGCGTACCCCCGAAGGGGTCAGCGGCGGTCGAAGCGGGCGGGGAGGGTGAGCAGGTGGCTGAGGTCGCGGCCCGCCGCCAACTCCTCGGGGGTTTCGCCGCGGCGGAAGAGCACGGCGCCGGCCGAGGTGCCGCCCAGGGTGAGGCGGTCGTCCGCACGGCGCAGCCAGGTGCCCTCGCGCAGACCGACCACAGGGACGTCGTTCTCCTCCAGGAACTGCTCAAGGCGCTCGGCGCGGGTCTCGCCCATGTGTGTCGAGTCCGGCGAGGCGTCCAGGTAGTGCGGGTTGATCTGGAAGGGCAGCAGGCCCAGCGCCTCGAAGGTCGGGGGCTGGACGATCGGCATGTCGTTGGTGGTGCGCACGGTCGGGCAGGCCATGTTCGTCCCGGCGCTTGAGCCCAGATACACCGCCCCGTCCGCCACCCGGTCCCGTATCGCCGTGACGAGGCCGCGCGTGTGCAGTGCCGTGAGCAGCCGGAAGCTGTTTCCGCCGCCGACGAACACGGCGTCGGCCTCGCGCACGGCGGCCACCGGATCCGCGGCGGTGTGGACACCCGTCACCTCGATGCCGAGGGGTTCCAGGGCGGCGGCCACTTTGCCGGTGTACGCGTCGTGGTCCGCGAGCGCGTACGGCACGAAGACCAGCCGGCGGACCGTGCCGAGGGCGTCGAGGATCTCGTCCAGCGCATGCTCAAGGTAACCGCGGCCGGGGGCGGTGGAGTTGGACAGGAGCAGCAGCTTCACGGTGGTTCCTTCCGAGGGTGGTGGTGGTGCGACCGGGTCCGGGCGCGGCCGGGCAGCACGTCGTACCGCTGTGGCGGCGGTCAGTGGGCTCCGGCGGCCGGGCTGGGGCGGCGGGGGGTGAGCAGCCTGCCCAGTTCGACGGCGCCGCGCAGCAGCGGGCCGACGAGTTCCGCGCGCCGGGAGCGCAGTGCGTCGGTGGAAGCGACGAGGCTGAGGGTACCGACGGCGCGACGGCCCACCGCGACCGGGACGGCGAGCGCGGCGGTGTCAGGATCGTACTCCCCCTCCGAGTACGCGTGTCCGTCGCGGCGTACTTCGGCGAACCGCTCTTCCAGGGCGGCCGGTTCGACGACGGTCCGCTCGCTGAAGCGGGCCATCGGGCGCGTGTAGAGCAGCGCGGCGCGGTCCCTGGGGGTCAGCATGCCGAAGTAGGCGCGGGAGGTGGCTCCGGCGTGCGCGGGGTACAGCTCCCCGGCAAGGCCGTCCACCCGCAGGGGGCCTTCGGCTCCCTCGGCGGAGGCCACGCACCGCATATGGATCCCGTCGGGCACCGCGAACAAGGTGGACACTCCCGTGTCGGCGGCCAGCGCCTGGAGCGGTGGCCCGACCAGCCGGGCCAGCCCGCCGTCCCGTTCCCAGCCATGGGCCAGGTGCCAGACCGCGGGCCCGAGCCGGTAGCGGCGGGAGCGCGGGTCCGAGACGAGGAATCCCCGGTAGGCGAGCGCGGCCAGCAGCCGCTGGGCCACCGACTTGTCCAGGCCGAACTCCTTGGCGATGTCGGAGACACCCCACTCGGGATGCTCGCGGTCGAAGGACTGCAGCACGCTGAGCAGCCGGTCCGCGGTCTGCAGCGGGGGGCGCGCGGTCTCCGCGGAGGTTGCCGGAACATGTTCGGTCATGAGACACAGGGTAACGCTTCTCTGATATCGGGAGATGATTGCGCTCAGCGACTTTCCGAAGAACTCTGTGACCGCCGGAACTCCACCGGCACCGCGACGCCGGATCCGGCGCCCGCGTTCCCGGGCAGGACCGACGGCCACCCCCACCGTCGGCGGCCCGAGGCCACCCGCGCGCCGGCCACCTGGCCTCGCCTCAGGCGAGGCCCGCGGCACAGGGCGCCGCGGCCGTGCGGACCCGGCTGACCCGGCGGTCCCGCCCGGCGCGTATCCGCACGACCCGTTCCACCCGGCCGACTGTGTTCGCCGTTCCCCCGGCCCCGGCCCGGCACCCCGAGAGGCGCTCCCTTGCTCAAGCACGTGATCGACGTCATCGAACTCCTCGACCGTCCGCAGACCAGCGGCGACCTGCTCGCCGACCACCTCCGGCGGGTCCTGGCCGCCGTACCGGCCGACGCCGACGCCGTAGCCCCCCGGCCCACCATCGAGGTGCGGACCGTCGCGGGCGACAAGGGCAGCACCGACTTCGTCAGCGTGACGGTTCCCGGCCGGTCCGGGCGGCTGTCCGGCGGTGACGCCCCGACCCTGGGCATCCTGGGCCGCCTCGGCGGAGTGGGCGCCCGGCCGGAGCGGATCGGCCTGGTCTCGGACGCCGACGGAGCCGTCGCCGCGCTGGCAGCCGCCGCGAAGCTCCTCGACATGCATGCGCGCGGTGATGTGCTCGACGGCGATGTGATGTTCTCCACCCATGTCTGCGGCTGGGCGCCGACCCGCCCGCACGACCCGGTACCGTTCATGGACTCACCGGTGGACATCGCGCTGTGCAACCGCGAGGAGGTCCGCGAGGAGATGGACGCGATCGTCTCCATCGACACGACCAAGGGGAACCGGCTGCTCAACCACCGTGGCATCGCCCTTTCACCGACCATTCGGCAGGGCTGGGTGCTGCGGGTCAGCGAGGACCTGCTGTCGGTCCTGGAGACGGTGACCGGGGAGCCCGCCCGGGTCATCCCCGTGACCACCCAGGACATCACCCCGTACGGCAATGACGTCCACCACATCAACTCCCTGCTCCAGCCCGCCGTCGCCACCGGCGCCCCGGTGGTCGGGCTGGCCATCACCGCGGGTACGGCGGTCGCCGGGTGCGCCACGGGGGCCAGTCACGAGACCGACATCGCGGCCGCCGCACGGTTCGCCCTGGAGACGGCCAAGGAGTTCGGCCGGGGCGGAGCCCGCTTCTTCGACCCCGCGGAGTTCGACCGTCTGGTCGAGCTGTACGGGTCCATGGCGCGCCTGCAGGGCCGGCCCGCCTGATCCACCGCCCTCCCCCTGCTCCCCTCATCCGTATTCGTCCGTGGTCATCCCCCATCCGTCCCCCTCCCCTGCGGCAGCCGAGGCGTCCGTCCCCGCTCTCCCGCCGCCCCGAGAACCGGCCTCAGGAGTCTCCGTGCACCGTACGCCCGCCACCGGTCCACCCGGCCCGCCGACCGCCGCCGCAGCCACGACCGCACCGGCCGCCGCACGGCACCCCCGTGCGCTGGAACCGGTCACCGCGATCCTCATCGTGCTGCTGTCCGTGCTCGGCGCGCTGATCGGCGTCGTCCTGATCACCTCGCTCGGCGTGTCCCCGAACACCGCCGTGATCGGCGCCCTGGTGGCGATGCTCGTCGGACGCATCCCGGCCGGTGTCCTGGCCAGGATGCGGTCGCTGCACCGCCAGAACCTCGTACAGTCGGCCGTCTCCGGCTCGACCTTCGCCGCGGCCAACTCGCTGATGACGCCGATCGCCGTGCCCTTCGCGCTGGGCCGCACCGACCTGGTGTGGCCGATGCTGGGCGGCGCGGCCATCGGTCTGGCGGTCGACAGCTGGGTCCTTTACCGGGTCTTCGACTCCACCCTGCTCCCGGCGACCAACGCCTGGCCCGCCGGCATCGCGGCGGCCGAGACGATCAAGGCCGGCGACAGCGGTGGCAAGAAGGCCGTGGTCCTGGGTGCAAGCGCCGTGGTCGGTCTGCTCGGCGCCCTGATGAAGATCCCGACCAGCGCGGCCGGGGTCGCCTTCCTGGGCAACGTCTGGGCGCTGCTGATGTTCGGCATCGGTCTGCTGGTGGCGCAGTACGCGCCGACCCTGCTGGATGTCGACCTGTCGGGCGCCTTCGTCCCGCACGGCCTGATGATCGGCGCGGGACTCGTCGCCCTGGGCCAGGCCGGGATGCTGATGCGCGGCCGCGGGGGCGGCGGGCGGAAGACCGGGGCGGCGCAGGAGGCCGGCACCACGCAGGCGGAGGACGACGGCACCCCCGCGCGCACGGTCGGCGCGACCCGGCTGCGGCGCGGCCTGCTGGAGGGCGTGGTCCTGTTCACCGCGGGAGCGGTGGTGGTCGCCCTCACCGGCGGTCTGATCGGTGGGATGACCGTGCCCGGACTGATCGGCTGGGTGCTGCTGGCCGGGGCCGCCGCGCTGGTGCATCAGCTGATCGTCGGACTCGCCGCGATGCACTCGGGCTGGTTCCCGGCCTTCGCGGTGACCCTCATCGTCCTGATCGTGGGCCTCTTCCTCAGCATCCCGACGGTGCCGCTGGCCCTTCTCGTCGGCTACACCGCCTCCACCGGACCGGCCTTCGCCGACCTCGGCTACGACTTCAAGGCGGGCTGGCTGCTGCGCCGGGACGCCGTGCCGTGGCAGCCCTACGAGATGTCCGGTCGCCGTGAGCAGTACATCGCCCAGGTGATGGGCTTCGCCGTCGCGCTCGGCGTGGTGGCCCTGGCCTGGCACACCTTCTTCACCGACGGCAAGGTGCCCCCGGTCTCCAAGGTGTACGTCACCACCATCACGTCCGGACTGGACCCGCACACCATGGCCACCCTGCTGCTGTGGGCGATCCCCGGCGCCCTGATCCAGCTCATCGGCGGCTCCTCCCGCCAGCTCGGTGTCCTGCTCGCCACGGGTCTGCTGGTGGCGACCGCCAACGCGGGCTGGATGGTGCTGGGCGCCCTCGCCGTCCGCTACGGCTACACCCGGTGGCGCCGCCGGGGTGTGCGCACCGCCGCGGAGCGGATCCGCCGCGACGAGCAGTCCGACAACGACATGTCCCTGGTGGGCGCCGGTCTCATCGCGGGCAGCTCGCTCAACGACATCAGCAAGCTCACGAAGGCGCTCTGACCCCACGCGGCTGCCGGCGCCGGCTCGGTGACACCCGGCCCCGGCGTCACCGAGCCGGCCCCTCAGCCCCACCGGCACCACCACACCCACCGCGCTCGGGCGCCCCTCACCCGGCACCCGTGCGCCCCGATCTGCTGGAGTGACCGTGTTCCCGAACCAGCCCCCGGCCCCCGCCGCACCGGCCGGCCCCCCGTCCGCAGGCCGCCCCGCCCTCGGCCTGGTCACCATCGGCCAGGCCCCCCGTTCCGACCTGCGGCCCGACGCCGAGCCGCTGCTGCCCGGCGTACACCTCGTGGAGCACGGCGCCCTGGACGAGGACGACTTCACCCACGGCACCGAGGCCGCCACCCGCCGGGAACTCGCTCCCGAGCCCGGCGAGGCCCCGCTCGTCTCCCGGCTGCGCGACGGCGGTTCGGTGGTGCTGGGCCACCGCCCCCTGATCCTCCGGATGCAACGGGCCGTGGCCCGCGCGGAGGCGGAGGGCGCGGTGGCGACCCTGCTGCTGTGCACCGGGCGGTTCCCCGCCATCCACGGCGCACGGCCGGTGCTCTTCGCCGAGCCGCTGGTGCAGCGGGCGGTGACCGCGATCGTGGGTGACGCCCCGGTCGGCCTCGTGTGCCCGCATCCGGACCAGGTCGCGGACGTCACCCGGCGCTGGACCGAACTGCTTCCCGGATCCGTCACGGCCGCCGGAGCCGACCCCTACGCCCCGGCCGAGGAGGCCCACCGGCAGATCGCCGAGGCGGCCCGGGAACTGGCCGACGGCGGAGCGGCCTGGCTGGTGCTGGACTGCATCGGCTACACCGAGCAGATGCGTCGCACGGCGGCGCGGGCCGCCGGCCGCCCCGTACTGCTCGCCCGGTCGCTGGCCGTCCGCGCCGCAGCCGAGGTCGTGGCCGCCCACCCCTGACTCCCCCAAGCGAAACCGAGGTCTCCCGTGTCCGTCCCCACCGTCGGCATCATCCGCGTCCTCACCAGCGAAGACCTCGCCGTGGTCGAGGACCACGGTCATCTGCTCCGCGAGCGCTTCGGCCTGCACACGGTGTCCCGCTGCATCCCCGATCAGCCGCACGGCATCCACGACGACGCCACGCACCGCCGCGCCGAGCCGAAGATCGTCCGCCTCGCCCGGGAACTGGAGGAGGACGGCGTGGACACCGTCCTCATCAGTTGTGCGGCCGACCCGGCCCTGGACGACACCCGTGCCGCCGTGCGCGTCCCCGTGATCGGCGCGGGTTCGGCCGCGGCCGCCGTGGCCCTGTCCCTGGGCCGCCGGATCGGTGTCCTCGGCATTCGGGACGAGACCCCGCCCGCCGTGGCCGCCCTGCTCGGCACCCGCTTGACGGCCTCGATCCGCCCCCAGGGCGTGCACAGCACCACGGAACTGCGCACGCCGGAGGGCGCCGCCGCCGCAGAGACCGCGGCGGCGGACCTGGTCGCCCAGGGTGCGGACACCCTCCTGCTGGCCTGCACGGGTCTGACGTCCATCGGCATCCGCCCACGCCTGGAACAGCGCCTCGGCGTCCCGGTGGTGGACCCGGTCCTCGCAGCGGGCCTGATCGCAACGTACCGTCGCACCGCCTGAGGGGAGCTACGGAGCCGGGGGATACTCGGTTCCGTGGCCGCCGGCGGGTGAGCACGGGCGTCGCTGTCTCACCCGGCCTGCCCGGGTCTCCAGGTAGCGTTGCTCGGCGAGGCTGGCGGTGGCTTTCGCGGCGCGCCTGTAGTGCTCGTAGGCCCCCGCCGCGTCGCCGGTCTTCTCCAGCAGATGCCCCCGTACGGCCAGCAGGCGGTGGTGTCCGGCCATCCGCTCATCGCCGTCCAACGTGGACAGCAGGGCCAGCCCGGCCTCAGGGCCCGAGGTCTCGGCGAGGGCGATCGCGCGGTTGAGGGTGACCATCGGGTTGGGCGCGATCCGTTCCAGGATCAGGTAAAGGGCGTGTACCTGCTGCCAGTTGGTCTCCGCTGCGGTGGCCGCGCCGGCGTGTGTGGCGGCGATGGCGGCCTGCACCTGGTAGGGCCCGAGCGCCGGGCCGGCCAGCGCCGCCTTGACCAGTTCGGTGCCCTCGTCGATCAGCGCGGTGTCCCATCGCGTACGGTCCTGCTCCTCCAGCGGCACCAGGTCGCCGGACGCGGTCGTACGCGCCTCCCGGCGGGCGTGGGTCAGCAGCATCAGCGCGAGCAGCCCGGTCACCTCGCTGTCCTCGGGCAGTTGTGCATGCACCGTCCTGGTCAGCCGGATCGCCTCGTGCGCGAGGTCGGCCCGGTGCAGCCGACTGCCCGAGGAGGCGGTGTAGCCCTCGTTGAAGATCAGGTAGAGCACATGCAGGACGACGTGCAACCGCTCTTCAAGCTCCGCGCCGTCCGGCAGGGCGAACGTGCTGCCGGCGGCCTTGATGCGTTGCTTGGCCCGGCTGATCCTGGCCGCCATCGTGGCCTCCGGCACCAGGAACGCGCGGGCGATCTCCGCGGTGCTCAGGCCGCCGACCGCCCGCAGCGTCAGGGCGGTCTGGGAGGCCGCGGTCAGCGTCGGATGGCAGCACAGGAACAGCAGGACGAGCGTGTCGTCGGTGTCCGGCACCTCGGCGGGTGCGGCCTGCGTGGCGGTCGCGGCCTCCCGTTCGCGGCGGGCGTGCTCGCTGCGCACGTGGTCGATGAGCCGCCGGGACGCGACCGTCACCAGCCAGCCGCGCGGATTGTTCGGTACTCCCTCGGCCGGCCACTGCACGGTAGCGGCGAGGACGGCCTCCTGCACGGCGTCCTCGCAGTCCTCGAACTGCCCGTGCCGTCGTACCAGCGCGCCGAGGACCTGCGGCGTCAGCTCACGCAGCAGGTCCTCGATGTCCGGTGCTGTCATGCCTCCAATTGTCCGTCAGCGAACATCACCTGCCGCACCTCGACGCCCAGACCTTCGATCGCGGCGTCCGGGATCTGGGCGGCCAGTTCGATCGCCCGGTCCTTGTTCTCGCAGTCGAGCAGGTAGAAGCCGCCCAGGTGCTCCTTGGCCTCCAGGAAGGGGCCGTCGGTGACCACCGGCTGGCCGCCCCGCACGGTCACCACGGCGGCCTGGGACGGGTCGACCAGGGCCTGCGTGCTGATCAGCTCGCCGGACTGCTTCAGCGCCTGGATGAACCTGCCGTGTCCTTCGCCGATCGCGGCCTTCTCGTCGTCGGTCAACGCGTCCAGCACGGCAGGGTTGATATGCAGGCTGATCAGAAACTGCATGACGTACTCCTCATGGTCAGCGAGCCCGGTCCGGGCCCTCCTCGCCCGATGGTCGAAGCCACCACCGCGGTCTTGACATCGTCACCGGAAGATTTTCCGCGAACTGATCCCGGCCGTGCGCCCGACAGCCCGAACCGGCCCGGCCGCGCTCCCCGACCACGACGCGACTCGCCCCTGGCGCCCAGTACAGCACGTAGGCTCCCTGAGTTATGAAGGTGCTGATCTCTGTTGACATGGAAGGCATCTCGGGGATCGTGCATCCCTCCGAGACGAATCCGGACCGCTACGACTACGAACGCAGTCGCGCGTTGATGACCGCCGAGGCGAACAGCGTGATAGCCGGCGTTCTGGACGCCGAACCCACAGCCGTGGTGAGGGTCGCCGACGCGCACGGGCCGTTCCGTAACCTGCTGCCCGAGGAACTCGACCGGCGGGCACATCTCGTTCGCGGCAGGCCCCGACCGCTGGGGATGCTGGGTGGGCTCGACGAGCACACCGACGCGCTTCTCCTCGTCGGCTATCACGCCCGTGCGGGTCGCGGCCCGGCCGTGCTGGCGCACACCATGAACGACGGCATCCTCGATGTGCGGGTGGCCGGGCGTTCCCTGGGCGAGATCGGTCTCGGCGCCGCCATGGCCGGGCATCTGGGCGTGCCGGTCGTGCTGCTCAGCGGCGACGACAGCGCCTGCGCCGAACTGGGCGCGCTGGTTCCCTCCGCGGTCACCGTCGCGGTCAAGCAGGCCCTCGGTCAGGGCGCCGCGGTCGCCCTGCATCCCGCGGAGGCGCGGGACCGGCTGCGCCGTGCAGCCGCCGAAGCCGTCGGCGGGCGCGCACGGGTGGCGCCGCTGGTCCTCGCCGGACCGCTTGAGGTCGAGGTCGACCTGTCCGCGCCGTTCATGGTGGACCTGGCGACGCTGGTACCAGGCGTGTCACGCGCTGACGGCGGCCGCACGGTCGCCTTCACCGCCGCCGACTTCGCCGAGGCATACCGTCTGGTCCTGCTGCTCGCACAACTGGCGACCACCAATCCCGGCTGATTCCGGGCCATTTCTGCCGCGAAAGCACGGAACTGATCTCACTGGTCGTCATGCTGGCCAACATCGCCACCGCCCACCTCGAACCCGTCTCCTCCCTGATGGGCCCCACCCACGGCTGCGCCTACCTGTTCGTCGTGATCGCGGCCTGGCGCCTCAGGCAGGCCACGACCACCGCCAAGGCCGTCGCCGTCATCCCCGGGATCGGCGGTCTCCTCGCCCTGCGTCTGCTCGACCGCTCCGGCGCCACCCGCCAAGACCCGGAAAAGGCCACCCAGTCATGATCTACGTCATGCCGATCCTGATCGGCCTCCTGTACGCGCTGCTGATGTCGCTGATCCGTGAACCGCACCGGCGCCGCTTCAACGCGATCACGGTGGCGGGAGCGGGCGCCGCGTATCTCAGCGGTGGCGGCTTCGGCGGCTGGGAGTTCCTTTTCACCGCCGTCGCCACGTATGTCGCCTACCGCGGGCTGGAGTCCTGGACGTTCATCGGCATCGCCTGGCTGATGCACACCGCCTGGGACGTGCTGCACCATCTCAAGGGCAACCCGATCGTGCCGTTCGCCCACACGTCCTCCCTGGGCTGTGCGATCTGCGATCCCGTCATCGCCCTGTGGTGTCTGCGGGGCGGCCCCTCGCTGATCGACTTCGTCCGCGGCCCGTTCACACGTTCCCGCGCCACGGAGGGGCAACGGGCTTGATAGGCAAGTCACCACTTGCCTATGCTCGTGGTCGTGGCGGACGATGTCTTCAAGGCGTTGGCCGACCCCACCCGTCGGTGCATCCTTGATGAACTGGTGGAACGGGACGGCCAGACCCTCTTCGAGATATGCGCTCGGCTGGCGGCCAAGCACGGCTTGGGGCTGTCACGCCAAGCGATCAGTCAGCATCTGGCCGTACTGGAATCCGCGGGTCTGGTCATGTCACGGCGCCAGGGCCGCTACAAGTTCCACGACCTGAACACCGAGCCGCTGGAGCGCATCGTGACCCGATGGCTCAGGCCCGACACACCGGAGAACAGCCCATGAAGATCCACCTGTCCAGTGTTTTCGTCGATGACCAGGAGAAGGCCCTGCGTTTCTACACCGACGTGCTGGGCTTTGAAAAGAAGCACGATGTCCCGCTGGGCGAGGACCGGTGGCTGACCGTGGTCTCACCGGAAAACCCCACCGGGACCGAACTGCTGCTTGAGCCCTCCGGCCATCCCGCGGTGCGGCCGTACCGGGCGGCTCTCGTCCAGGACGGCATCCCGGCCACCTCCTTCGCCGTGGACGACGTACCGGCGGAGTACGACCGGCTGCGCGCACTCGGGGTGCGCTTCACCCAGGAGCCGCTGGAAATGGGCACGGTCACCACCGCGGTCTTCGACGACACCTGCGGCAACCTGATCCAGATCGTGCACAGCGAGTAGGGTGTCGCGGCCGCGCGGCGGCGTCACCACAGCCGGGTGGGTCCGCCGCCGTACGGACACGCCCCGCGCACCGTCATGCCGACAACACCTCCAGCAGCGCGGCGCCGAACTCCTCGGGCCGTTCCAGATGCACCGCGTGCCCCGCGCCGGGCACGGCGACCTCGCGCACCGTGCCGCCCTCGGCCGCGTAGCGGTCCAGGACGTGGCGCGTCTGTGTCACCATCGGCTGGGCGGGGGTCCCGTCCCAGCCCGGCACCGCGCCGATCGAGCCCAGGTGTGCCAGGTCGAACATCGAGGTGTCCGAGACGATCACGTCCTTCTCGCCGCGGATCCACAGCACCGGCGGCTTGGGCTCGATCAGATGGATGTCGTCGATGCGGAAACGAAGCGGGGAAAGGCAGTTGAGCACCCCGCGGGTGCCCGGTGCGACACCCGGCCAGGAGGGGGACGCGGTGCTGTCGCCGGGATAGTGGTCGTCGCCGGTCCGCGTGGTCAGCATGGACGTGACGTACTCCTCCTCGTGCTCGGGACGCCACGGCGGGTTCACATAGCAGTTCGCCAGGACCGAGCGGGGTGAGAGCGGGGAGTCCTCGCCGCGGTCGCCCTCGGCGAGGCGCGCGACGAACTCGGGATTCGCCGTGCCCGCGCCGGAGCCCGCACCGTCCTGGGAGTTGAGGATTCCCTCCTTCCCGTGTGTGCCGCCGAAGCCGTACGGGGAGACCGGGTTGACCAGCGTCACCGAGCGCACCGCGGCCGGGTGGTCGCGCAGATACTGCAGTACCACGCCCCCGCCCATCGACCAGCCCACCAGGTGCGCCCGGTCGATCCCGAGGGCCGCCAGCAGCGCGCCGAGGTCGTCGGTGTGGTCGCGCAGTCCGCGTGTCGCGTCGATGGGCAGCGGGTCGGTGCCGCCGAAGCCGCGCAGGTCCGGCGCGATGGGCCGGTAACGGTCCGGGAGCCGGGCGAGAACGGGGCGCCAGAACGCGGAGGCGGAGACGTTGCCGTGGACGAGGACGACCGGTTCGCCCTCGTCCCGGACCTCCTCGATCTGGATGGTGAGACGCTCCGTGGGTACGCGGCGGGAGCGGATGCTGCTCGTGGTCATGTGCGGTCCTTGGTCTCCTCGGCCCTTCGTCCTTGTCACGACAGCCAGGTGGCGATCTGGGCGGCGGCCGAGGTGTTCCACCCCAGTTCGAGGTGGTTGGCGCCGACGACGGTGGCGGTGCCGCCGACCGTGGGAATGCCGGTGGTGTCGAGCGCGCTGGCGGTGAACACGACACCATCGCTGGGGCCGCGGTTCTCGTTGAAGATGCCGAGGACGTTCGGGGATCCGCCGGCCAGCAGGTAGGTCGTGACGGAGGCGGGTACTCCGGCGTCCTGCAGCGGCTTGATCAGTGAGCCGGCGTCGATGGCGGCCTGGATCCCGCTGCCCGCCGTGTAGAAGCCCTGGCCGCCGTAGTACGTCGTGTACCAGTCCTGCGCGGCGCCGTCCACTCCGTACACCCCGTCCCAGCGAGCCAGCATCTGACGTTGACCGGGGTAGTTGTCGTAGCCGCCGGAGGGCGTCATCGAGAATTCGGGGTGCGCCGTGTACAGGCCGTAGCACGTCATGTGGGAGTGCGGGGAGGGGGCGTTGACCTTTCCGCCGCATTCGGGCCAGATGGAGAAGTCGTGCGCCCAGCCGTGGGCGTACGGGTAGTCGTAGCCGCCGTTCGGACCGCCGACGGTGATCAGCTTGCGTACGTCACCGGCGTAGGCGCGGCCCCAGCTCGGCTTCACCGACGACACGTATGCGCGGGTCGACATCTCGCCCTTGCTCCAGCCGACGAGGTCGACCTTGCCGACGCCCAGCTTCGCCTTGATGACGGCGATCGCGTCGCCGACGATCTGCGCCTGCATCAGATTGTCGCCCTGCTTGTGCGCGAAGCCGACGGCGAACACACGGTGGCCGCGCGCGGACAGGTACTGCATCAGGCCGGTGGACGGGCAGGAGGCGGCGCCGCAGCCGTAACCGCCCGCCTCGCCCGGATTGGCCCAGGCACGGTCCGCGGTGTCGTTCGCGCCGTGCACGAGGAGGATCGGCGTGGTGCTGGTGCCGGTGTTCCAGCCGGGCGCCGAGTAGAGCAGGAAGCGGCCGGAGTACGGGCGGGAGACGCCGCCGAAGTACGTGACGCGCTGGCCGTCCTGGTCACCGCGGCCGTCCGACGGGTAGCCCTCGGTGCGGAATCCCGTGGTGGTGTCGAGATACCGCTCCACGCTTTCCCAGCCGCCTTTGACGACGCCTGACCCGTAGCTCGCCTCAAGGGTGAGGTAGGACGGCGGCGCGGCGGCGGACGCGGTGCCGGCGGCGGCCGGTAGTCCGGCCACCACCGCCAGCAGAAGGGCGAACATCAGCCGCCACCAGCCGATATGACCTCGTCCATGCCGCATGTTCCGGACTCCCTTGTCCACCATGTCCGCCCTGTCTGTCTTGTTCTGTTTTGTGCCGGGCTGGCTCCGCGCAGCGCACACGTTAGGCAAAGGGTGCGGGGCACGGCATATGCGCGGACCCTATAAAGGAGGCCACTTCTATGGTGGCCGACGTAACCCCCCATGCCGTCCGGGACGACCGCCCCGTGCTCAACGGTGTCGACGAAGGTCTCCGCCTGGTTCGACGGTCCGGCGGGCCTCCGCGACCTCCTGCCGGCGGCGGTCGGAGAAGGCCGGTACGGCGAAGCCGCGGTTGGGCAGCCGGTCGGCGAGTCCGTCGCCGTGTACGACCCCGACGCCCCCACCGGGTCCGGGTTCTGGCACTGGGCGGTCGCCGACCTCCCCGCCACCGTCACCGCACTGCCCGAGGACACCGGCGACGACACCGGCTCGGGCCTGCCCGAGGGCGCCTTCCAACTACCCAACGACGCCCGCGCGGCCCGCTGCATCGGCGCCGCACCATGGCCGGCCACATCCTCGGCCGCGCGGTCCTGACCGCCACCGCTGAAACCCCCGCCTGACGCACCGCATGTCAGACCGTCGCCCGCACGGAGCGCGACGGACCGCTGCACGTCGCGGGCGACCGGCACCTTGAACTGATGGAGCGGGGCCGCCCCCATCGCCACGCGCGTGATGCGCAAGCGCCGGCTCGCGAAGTGAGCGACCTCAGGCCCGGTCCGAACGGCGCGACCGCGTTCGTACGGCGCATCGGGGAGCCGGCCCAGACCGACTCCCGGCTGATGTACACGCTGCGGCACGCGGGGGTGCGGCCCGGCGCGACGGTGAACGTGACGCCGTCGCCCGGCGGCGTGACGGTCGGCAGCGGCACAAGGGCCGCCGAACTGTCCACGCGGACCGCCGCGCACGTCTTCCTGGCCAGGCCCTGACCCGATCGCGCCCCCATAGCCCTGCGGACGGCCCTCGTCCAGGCTCGCGGTCGAGGGCCGTCCCCGTCGGCGGCGCAGGCAATCGCCGGACGGTCGTTCAGGCGCGGGCCAGCGCTATGGAGCCGGCGAGGCGTTCGCCTGCCTCGTAGATCATGTAGGGGACTCCGTGGTCGGTGCCGAAGCTGGGCGCGGCGGCGCGGCCGTTCTCCGGGGCCGAGGAACGGGAGTTGTAGAAGACGCCGAGGTGGTTGCGGAGGGTGAAGTCGTTGCCGACCTCGGTGATCATGATGTCCCCGCCGCTCTGCTTGTCCTTGTTGTAGACGACGTAGGTCGAGTTGTTGCGGTGGAGCAGATGCGGGCCGCCGACGTTGACCGCGCCGACGTCGCCGTGCCGGATGAGCGGCTTCTGGTCGAAAGTCCAGTTACGTCCGTCGGGGGACCAACCCCAGTGGATGTCACGGTGGTTGGTGGTGTTGTTGAGCATGAAGACCATGACGTAGCGGGCGCCCCGGGAGGGCAGGTCGTGGCGGAAGACACGGGCGTACGACGTCTCCGTGGTGCCCGCGGGCAGCATCGACGTCGACAGGACCACCTTGTCGTAGGTGAAGTGGATGCCGTCGGTCGAGCGGGCGAGGCGGGTGGTGGTGTTCTCGCCGTGGAAGTACAGCCACAGTTCCTTCGCGTCGGCGTTCCACAGCACGTGGGGTGAGGAGACATGGCTGACGGAGTAGTGCGGCTGCCACTTGTTGGCGACGATCGGATTGTTCGGGTACTCGGTGAACGGGCCTTCGAGGGAGTCGCCGTAGGCGAGGCAGATGCCGCCCGGGGCGTCGTGCGGGGCGTAGTAGAGGTAGTAGCGGCCCAGCCGCGTGGCCAGCTTGTCGTAGACGCCGCGGACGGTGGGGAAGATGATCTCGCCGGTGGGGTTGTAGGAGAGCTTCGACGGCGTCAGCAGGGTGCGGACGTAGGTGTAGTCGGGGAAGCCTGCGGGTGCGGCCGTCGCCGTGGGTGCGGCGGCGGTGCCGAGGGCCAGGGTGGCGCCCGTGGCGACGGTGCCCTTCAGGAAGAGACGGCGGTCGAGGTGCGGCTCGTGCATGTCGGCTCCATCGGGTGCGGAAGGGATCGGGTCAGAGGTACAGCGCGGCGGTGACGCACAGACCGCCGAGGGCGACTGCCCATACGTAGGGCAGGGTGCGGAGCATGACCTGTTGCGGGGTGACGCCGGCGTACTGGGCGCTCCACACGGTCTGGGTGCTGGTCGGGTCGGCGACGCCGAAGACCTGGTTGTAGCTGGTGGCCATGCCGAGCACGGCGGCGGCCGGGTAGATGCCGGTGGCGATGAGGACGCCGGCGATGCCCGCGCCGAGGCCGAAGACGTTCAGCGGTCCGCGGTACAGGCACAGCGGCACCAGCAGGGTGAAGACGAGCACGAACAGCACGGGGTTGTCCGGGCTGACCGCCTTGACCAGGGGTTGCAGTGCGTCGACGGCGCCGGGGAGTTTGACCGCGGCGAGCAGGATGCCGATGGCGACGAACAGGGTGATCGGCGGCGCGGCCACCTCGAAGCCGCCGTACAGGGTGCGCAGCAGCCGCTTGTTCATCTCCTGCGGTTTCGTCGTGGTCACCAGGGCGTAGCCGACGCCCGCCAGCAGTGAGGGGACGATGGCCACCTCCAGACCGAGGGCGAGGACCAGCGGCACCAGCGGGGCGAGCAGCGCGTACCAGGGGGCGTCGCCGAGCTGTTCCCGGCGTGAACGGGGGCGCGCAGGCACCGACTTCAGGGACCAGGCGTGCTCGGTGCCGCGGCGACGGGTTTCGATCACCACGTAGGCGAGGGCCGCGGCCAGCGCGAACGGAAACAGTTTCACCATAAAACCGCGCACGGTGGGGATCGGCAGGTTCAGCGCGGTGGAGAAGAACTGCCACACGGGCAGTTCGAAGGGGGCGCCGACGGCGATGCCCATCAGCACGGTGCCCGCGGCGGTCACCTTGGGCACGCCCACGGCGATCATCGCGGGGATGCCGATGATGCCGGCGAGCATGGCCGCGGGCGCCGAGCCCGTCACGGTGCCGACGAGCGCGGAGACGGCGAGGACGCCGAGGGCGACGACGGTGGGCCGGTCGCCGCCGAACTCCACGATCTTGCGGACGAGGGTCCCGGCGATGCCGGTCTCGTCGAGGAGCCGGCCGAGCCAGGAGCCGAGGATGATCGCGACCATGGTCGCGGCCAGCGCCGGTGCGCCCTCCTGGAGCACCGTGTCCAGGACGCTGTTCTTGCCGGTGAGCGGCGCGCCGGCCAGGAAGGCGATGGCCACGGCGAGGATCACCAGGGCGAAGGCCGTGGGAATTCTGCGGGTGAGCATCGCGGCGACACCGGCCGCCATGACGACGAGGATGACGACACCCATGGGTCAGTTCTCTCTTCTTGCGGGGCGGGCACGGTCGTCGCCGGTCACGGCGGCCAGCGCGGCGGTCAGGAGCAGGGGGCTGCGGCCGAGGCCGCACACGGTGCGGGCGTAGGCGTGCGCGGCGACCTCCTCGGCGCCGGCGACATGGCCGGGCACCTGCCAGCGGCCCAGCCGCAGCGCGGTGTGGCCGAGGCTGCGTTTGAGGGCGGCCCGTGCCGGGCCGTGGTGGAGGTGGGCGTGCACGGCCTCGTGGGCGAGGGCGGCGGCCCGCACCGAGCCCGGCGGGTACCAGGCGCGCCAGCCGCGTTCGTCGACGACGCGCTCGGCGAGGGCGAGGGTGTCGGTGTACAGCTCGACCGTCGGGGGTCGTGAGCGGTAGCGGGCGAGCAGCCCCTGCGCGAGCCCGCCGTCGCGTTCGACGACGCGGGCGGTGCACGCGACGGGGGTGAGAGCGGAACCGAACGCGTCGGCGGCCAGGGCCCAGCGGCGCAGCAGCAGGGGGTCGCGGCCCTCGTGGGTGGGGGTGGCGGCCAGCAGTCGTACGGCCCACTCGATGTCGTCGGTCCGCGCGAGGTCCGGGCCGGCTGCGGGGGCGGTCATGCCCGTGCCTCCAGGACGGCGACGACGGGTTCGTCGGCGGCCCTGGAGCGCAGTTCGCTGCGGGCGAGGGCGAGCAGCGGCTGCGGGTCCAGCACGCCGGAGAGGTCGGCGATGCGCGAGCCCAGCAGCAGGCGGACGGCGGGGGCGCGCACTCCGCCGTCGCCGTAGGAGGTCGACTCGGCGACCAGGCGGGCCAGGACCTCGGGTGCCTGTCCGACGGTGGTGGCGGCCACCGTGGCGTCGGCGGCGTGATGGCGTACGACGCCGTCGGCGTCCACGATCCGCACCGGATGCCGGTCGGGGCGGAACCGGCGGGGGGTGTCGGCGCCGTAGACGGTGTGCGCGGGGGTGCCGGCGAGGACCTGGACACGGGAGGGTTCGGTCTTGAGGCTGGCCGCGGCCAGGCGCAGGCGTTCGCTCTCGTCGGCCCGGTGGGCGCGGTCCTGGGTGCGCAGTTCGGTGGCTCCGGTGGCGACGGCGCGCACGGCATGGGTCTGCGCGTCCACGGTGACCTCGACCTCCACGCCGTCGGCGGCGGCGCCCTGGGCGATGACGGCCTGCTCGGCTTCCGCGCGTACGGCCAGGATCTGTTCCTGGGTCGCCCCGGGCACGATCCGCTCCACCTGTTCGCGGACCAGGGCGAGGGCGACGCCGATCGGGCTGATGACCTCGCTGTGCGCGGCGATCCGGCCCCGCATGCCGGTGACCGCGGCCAGGTGCGGGGTGACGGAGGCCGCGCCGCCCCCGCCGCCGACCAGGACCGCGGCGTCCGCGTCCAGTCGGTACTCGCGCATCAGGGTGTCCACCACGGTCTTCACCTGGGCGGTGCCCGCGTCCAGGATCCGGGTGGCGGCGGTGGCCACGTCGACGCCGAGTGCGGCGGCGAGCGGGGCGAGGGCGGCGCACGCCGCCTCGGGGTCGGCGTGCGCGAAGTCGCCTTCCGGTACCCGTCCGAGGGCGTTGGCGGCGCAGGTCATGGTGATCGCGAACCGTCCGCCCGCGGCGTCGAGCACCGCGTGGTCGGCGGCGTCGCCGGGCATCGGGCGCACCGTGGCCAGCGTGGCGCCCCGCAGGTCGTCGGGTGTGGCGAAGCAGGCGTACGGCAGGCCCGCGATGTGGGCACTGCGCGGGCCGACCCCGGTGATCCGGCCGCCTCCGAGGCGGACCATGGAGCCGCCTCCGATGCCTACGGTGCGCACGTCCAGGGCGTTGAGGTAGGAGGTGCGGCCGAGGATGGTGGCGTGCCGTACGGCGACCTTGCCGCGGCGGACGACGCTGATGTCGGTCGAGGTGCCGCCGGTCTCCAGGAACACGCCCTCGCTGACGCGTTCTTGCATCAGGGCGCCGGCGACGCCCGCGGCCGGCCCCGACAGCACGGTCAGCAGGGGGCGGCGGCGCATCTCGTCGAGCGACATCACGCCCCCGTCGCAGCGCATCACCATCAGCGGCGCGGTGACGCCCGCTTTGGTGATGGAGGAGTCGACGAGGTCGGCGGTGGCCAGCATGCGCGGCAGGATCGCGGCGTTGACGACGGCGGTGCGGGTGCGCTTGCGCAGCCCGTACAGGGAGGTGATGTCGTGCGCGGCCGTCGTCGGCAGCCCGGCGGCGCGTCCGGCCGCGGCGACGGCCTGCTCACCCTCGGGTCGATCCACGCCGAACGGCTCGCTGGCCACGAGTGCTTGTGCGCCGACGTCCTTCAGCTGCTCGACCGCCGCGTGTACGGCGTGTTCGTCGTCGGGGTCGGGCACGTGCGCGTACAGCAGGGGAAGCCGTTTGCCGGGGGTGAGTTCGAGCTTGGCTAGGGAGGCGAGGCGGCGGGTGAGGAAGGCCGCCGGTCCCGTACCGATGCCGAGCAGGCCCACGGTGGCGACGTCGCCCTCCAGCAGGGCGTTGGTAGCCTGGGTCGTGCCGTGCGCGAGGAAGGTGACATCGGCGGGTGCGTGGCCGGTCTGTCGCAGGAGCCGGTCGAGCGCTTCGACGATGCCGTGGGCGACGCCGTCCTCGTGGTGGTGACTCGTGGGCACTTTCACCTGGCCCACGAGTTGGAGCGTCGTGGCGTCGACGGCCACGGCGTCGGTGAAGGTTCCGCCCACGTCGATGCCGACGCGGATGCGGTGGGTGGTCATGTCCGGGCACCTCCTTGTGCTGGGTCGGTCCACGCGGGCGGCGGGGCGGGGCAGGTGGTGCTGCCCCGCCCGACTCCGGGCCGCGCGGGGGTGGTTCAGTAGCCTCTGACGTCGGGCCAGTGACGTTGCACGCCCGCGCGGTCGAGCAGCCGGCCGAAGTCCTCCAACCGCTTGTCCTCGGACTGCACTTGGTGCGGCTCGACGTTCTCGGCGACGCAGTAGCCGGCCAGGGCGCCGGCGACCTCGCCGACGTTCCACTCCACCGGGTGCAGTCGGTAGCAGCCGTTGGTGATGTGGGTGGTGCCGATGTTCTTGCCGGCCGGCAGCAGGTTGCGCATGCGGCGCGGCAGGAGCGCGCCGAGCGGGATCTCGAAGGGGACCGAGCCGATGTCGATGTAGGAGTCGCCGCCGGTGGAGGGGTGCAGGTCGATGCGGTAGCCGCCGACGCCCACGGAGTCGCGGTGGCGGGTGCCCCCGCGGGGGCCGACCAGGTCGATGGCGACGTCGTGTTCGGTGATGGTGGTGACGGCCTTGATGCGCCGCGACTCGCGCACGTACGCGGCCTTGGCGAGGCCGTCGGTGGTGCCGGTGACGTCGGGGCGCAGCCGCAGCCCGGGGAAGCCGGTGCCGCCGTCGGGGCGGGGGGCCTCGGTCTGCAGCCAGTACAGCAGCGACAGCGACAACTCACGTGCCCCGTGGAGGGCTTCGGTCTCTTCGCCGATGTAGGGCTTGAGCCAGTAGTCGTTGAGCGGCCAGTTCACCAGCGTGATGTCCGACTCGAACGCGCCCGGTGCGTGCAGGCCCCGGGCCAGGATGCGGCGGAATCCCCACAGCTCCTTGTCGCCCGCGTCTGCGCTCTGGTCGGCGGTGACGGCGAGCGGGTCGATGTCGGGGTTGGGCCGGAAGGTGCGTCCGACGGGTTCCAGGGTGCGCGGATCGGGTGCCTGGAACCCGAGCAGCGGGCCGGGCCAGAACTCGGGCCGGTACGCCCGCCAGAAGTCGTAGTCGGCGGGCCGGTCGATCGTGTGGTCCTCGCCCTGGTGGTGGGAGAGCGCGAAGCAGACGGTGATGCCCTGCTGGTTGAGGGGCTGCGCGGCCTCCGGAGCGTGCGGCTCGTCGAACTCGGCTCGTGACTCGGCGCCGGTGGCGTGTTCGACGCCGGCGAGATGCAGCAGTTCGCCGGTCTCGGTGGCGTCCAGGACGTAACGGGCGGTCAGCGTGCGGCGGGTGCCGTCGCGCAGGTCCCGCACGGTGACCGACCGTACGACATCGTTGTCGGACTCGGCTGCGACCGGCCGGTGCTCGGTCAGGACGGTCAGGCGTCCGGCCGCCCGGTGCGGGGCGAGCATGCCCTCCAACACGGCCAGCGCCACCCGGGGTTCGTGGCACAGCTTGCTCACCCGACCGGCACCGGGGTTGAGTTCCGCCACCGCCCGCGCCTCGGCGCGCAGCGGGTACCACTGGCGGTAGTAGGCGCGGATCGCCTCGCGCAGTTGCCGGTAGGTGGCGGTGACGCCGAACTGCTCCACCCACGGATGCTCGTCCGGGGGCACGGCCTGGCTGGTGAGCTGGCCCCCGATCCAGTCCGTCTCCTCGGTCATCACGACGCTGCATCCGGCCCTGCAGGCCGCGAGCGCGGCGGCGACGCCGCCGAGCCCACCGCCCACGATGAGGATGTCGGCTTCCGGTATCACGCTTCTCCTTGCTGGTCTTCGAGGTGACCGGCCCGGGTGCGGCCGGTCGGTTGCGAGGTTCGCTCGGTGGCTCGGCGGTACTCAGTCGGCGCCCGGCGGACCGGCGCTGACGCCGACCCTGAACGTGCAGGCGACGAGCGTGCTTTCGGTCGGCTCGCCCGCGATGAGGGCGGACAGCAGCCGGACGGCTTCGGCGCCCAGCCTCGCCCGTGGGATGTCGAACCCCATCGGTACGGGCTCGCTCGCCAGGTCCGGCGGCGGGCTGCCCAGGACCGCCAGGGACACGTCGCCGGGGCAGCTGAGGCCCGCCTCGGCGACGGCGGTGCGCAGGGCGCGCCAGGCGTCACCGGTGTCGGTCTCCTCGGCGACGAACGCGGTCACCCCGTCCTTGCGCCAGGCGCGAATCCGCGCGGCGGTGACCTCGGAGGCCGGATCGGCCGAGCGGAAGACGGTCCGCGGCCCGGCGGGCAGGCCCGCGGCCCGCAGTCCGTCCAGGAAGCCGCGCTCGCGGTCGGCGGAGGCCGGTGCGTCGTCGTCCTCGCGCACCAGCACGACGCGCCGATGGCCGGCCTCGGCGAGGGCGGTGACGACGTCCCGGCTGGCGCTCACGTAGTCGGCTCCCACCCAGGCCACCTTGTCGGTGTCCTCGCGGCGGCCGAGATGGACGACCGGGAAGCCGTCCCGCACGAGCCGCGCGAGTTCCTGCGCGGGAGCGTGCCGGCCCAGGAAGAGACAACCGTCCGCCAGCCGTACCCGGTTGAGCGCGCCCGCGCCGGCCGCGTCGGCGCCGCCCGCGCTGGAGCCGGTGAACAGGACCAGGTCGTAGCCCTGTGCGGCGGCCTCCTGCTCCACGCCCACCAGGAAGGGGTAGTACGAGTGGCGGACATCGGTCGGGAAGGTCGCGGTGAAGCTGAACACGCCGAGCAGGTTGTTGCGGGCGGCGGCGAGCCGGCGGGCGGCCGGATCGGGCACGTAGCCGAGGCTCTGCGCGGCCTGGAGGACCTTTCTGCGGGTCTCCGCCGAGATCGGCCGCGCCGTCGCCTCGTCCCGTCCCGACAGCACGAGGGACACCGTCGCCTGCGACACACCGGCCAGTTGGGCCACCTCGGCCTGCCGGGGACGGGAGCGCCGTCCCGGCGGCACAGGGGCCCGCCCCGGCCGGGCACGTCCCGCGACTTCCTTGGCCACGCCGCTCCTCCTCATAGCTGTTAATGCGTATTAGGTAATACGCATTAACGAGCACTGTGAGGGACCGGCGGTTTCAAGTCAAGCCCCGCGACAGAGGCAGCTTTTCGGGCCGGCCGGCGGCTTGAGGTCCCTGCGTGAGCCGGGCCGTACCGACGCCGTCACCGGTGACATGTGCGCAGCGGCGGCCGGGCTTGCGGCGGCGCTCCGGCAAGCCGCCTTTTGCTTTGCGCTGGGCACCGGCTCAAATAGCAGCCATGAGCAGAGGCACACCCCGCGCGGGAGCACGCAGCCGACAGCTGCGCCGGATCGTCGCCCGCCGAGGCCGGTCGGGACGCCGCGACGGGCCCGGTCGGCTCCGGCCACCACTCGGGGCACATCGCCCGGGACACCGGCGGGGGGCGCCCGAACGATCCAGCGGCCACCGGGCCGTCGGCGCTCCTGCCGAGCAAGCGGCGGGCCTGAACCACTGGGTGAACCTCTTCGCAACGACGCTCCCCGCACTGGCAGCGGTCGCCGCACTGATCTTCACCTGGATTTCCGTCGCCCAGGTATCGGATGAATTGACCATATCCGAGCAGGGACAGATAGCCGAACGGTACGACACCGCCGTGGAGAAGCTGGTCGACGACTCCATGGATGTGCGCAGGGGGGCCATCTACTCCATGCAGAGCATCATGACGGACTCTCCTCGAATGCAGCCCGCGGTCATCGACATGTTGTCCAAGTACATCCGCGACCGCGCCACCAAGAACCTGAAGACCACGGAGAAGTCCCCGGACATCCAGGCGGCCCTCTACGCGCTCGGGAACCGCAACCCCTCCCACGACGGAAACGCCGTCATCGACCTCAGAGGCGCCCGCCTCGAAGAGGCCAAGCTCGAAGGGATGAATCTGACCAACGCGGACCTCAGAGAAACGGTCATCTCCGGCGGAAACGCCGAGAAGGCCGTTCTTTCCGGTGCGCGTCTGGAGCAGGCCGTGCTGCACGGAACAAATCTGACCGGGGCAGATCTCTCCCACGCGAACGCATCGAAAGCCGACCTGAAGAACGCCGTCATGGCCGGTGCGGATCTGGCGCACGCCTACGTCGAACAGGCCGACCTCCGGGACGCGGACCTGACCGGCGCGGACTTGAGCGGGGTGGACATGGCCGGAGCGAACCTGGAAGGCGCATACCTGGCCGAGGTCACATGGAACGACACGAACCTTGCGGGTGTGCGTCGCCCCGAAGGGGATCTGCCCGACGACATGGCGAGCAGGACGACACAGCCACCGCGCTCACAGGCGACGAACGCCGCTGGGTGAGTATGTGATGCACGTCTTCGTCACCGGGCTGCCCCGGGGCCCGGCCGAGGCCGAAGTCCGTCCTCCCGACCGGGCCCGCACCGTTCCCGGCCGTCGCCGCAGTGGGGTCCGGCCGGGGCCACCGGTTCGGTGCGGGCCAGTGGCCGCGGTCACGGTTACCGAAGGCCGCTTCCCGTGGCAGCGGACGCTCACGCGTTCTTGGCCGCGGAGACGGAGCTGTGCCGGCCGGAAGGCCTTGTGAAGCGGTGTGTGTCGGTTACGCGGATGGTTCAGGGGGCCGCAGGTCCAGCGCTCTGGCCTCACGTTCGGGGCTGAGACCGGACTCGGGCGGGTCCCCGGCGCCGGGAAGCGACCGCAGATGGGCCCAGGTGTCGGCCACCGTCTCGGTGACCGGACGGCACCGCAGGCCCGTGGCGAGGGCCTTGGTCACGTCGCCGCCATGGACCGCGCCGTGCAGTTCGCTGCCCGGCGGTGCCCAGATCGGGAGATCCGTCCACGCGGCGATGCCCGCGTCGGCGATCGTCTCCGGGGCGGTCCACAGCAGCTGTGCGTCGGAGCCGACGCAGCGGACGCAGGTGTCGAGCAGTTCGCCCATGGTGGTCCCGCCCGCCGGCCCCACCGTGTTGTACGGGCCGTGCAGCCCGGCCGTCAGGGCGTCGACGATCCAGGCCGCCAGGTCCCGTGCGTCGACGTACTGCAGCGGGTTGTCCCGCGGGCCCGGGGCGAGGACGGGGCCGCCGCGGGCGATGCGGCGCAGCCACCACGGCAGGCGGCCCGCGTTCTCCCTCGGCCCGAGGATCAGTCCGGGCCGCACCAGGAGTGTCCGGTGCGCGCCGAACTCCCTGAGCACGGCGCGTTCGGCGCCGCGTTTGCCGGCGGCGAAGTCGGTTGCCTCGGCGTCCGGGTCCCCGTCGGCGAGGGGTCCGTCCTCGTCGAGGCCCGCCGGAGCGGGCCAGGCGTACACCGAACGGCTCGACACATAGGCGTACCGTCCGACCCGCCCGGCGAGCAGACGGGCGACGTCACGGACCGCGACCGGGGCGCCCGACCAGGTGTCGACGGCGGCGTCCCACTCCCCGGCGGCCAGGGCGGCAAGGCCGCCCTCGGCCGTGCGGTCGCCGTTCAGCACCGTCACACCGGGCGGCGGCGGGTGCTCGCCCCGGTGGAAGACGGTGACCTCCCAACCGCGGTCCCGCGCGGTCTCGGCCACCGCGCGGCCCGCGAAGTCGGTCCCGCCGACCAGGAGCAGCCTCGTCGTCATCGCTTCGCCTTTCCTTCGGGGATCACTTCCGTCATACGTGTCCGAGCAGCGTCAGCGGCTCTTCGACCAGGTCGGCCACGCGACGCAGGAAGCCCGCGGCGGCACCGCCGTCACAGACCCTGTGGTCGAACGTGCAGGAGAACTGGCCCACATGGCGGACCTCCGGCCGGCCCTCGACCGCCCACACCCGGGGGATGATCCGGCCCACGCCGAGCATCCCCGCCTCGGGGTGGTTGAGGAGCGGCGTCGCGCCGTCGACGCCGAACACCCCGTAGTTGTTGAGGGTGAAGGTCGATCCGGTGACTTCGTCCGGGGTGAGCCGGCCCTCCCGCGCGGCGGTGGTGAGCCGTCCGGCCTCCGCCGCGAGTTCCACCAGGGTCAGCCGGTGGGCGTCCTTGATGACGGGCACCACCAGGCCGCGGTCCGTCTGCGCCGCGAACCCGAGGTGGACCGCGGAGAACCGGACGATGTCCTGACGTTCGGTGTCGACGGTGGCGTTCAGTTCCGGGAACTGACGCAGCGCCACGGTGCAGATGCGGGCGAGGAACGCGAACAGGGGGATGCGCGGCGCGCCGGCCCCGCGGTCGGACAGCTGCCGCCGCGCCTCAAGGAGCCGCGTGGCGTCCACGTCGACCCAGCAGGCCGCGGCGGGGATCTCCCGGTGGCTGTGGGCCAGCTTGTCCGCGACCGTCCGGCGCAGGCCCGTCAGCGGAATGCGAACGCCCTCCTCGGATGCCCGCTCCACGTCCGCCCGCAGGATCAGCCCGTGCGGTCCCGTGCCGGAAACGGAACTCAGGTCGACGCCGCGTTCCCTGGCCAGTCGGCGGACCACCGGGGAGATCACCCGAGGTGTCTCGGCCGGGGCGTTCTCCGTACGGGCCTGCGGGCCGGTCACCCGTGCCCTGCGCCGCTGCGGTGCGGGTGACGTCCCGTACCCCACGAGGACGTTGCCGGAGCGGGCGGGCGGCTTGGGCGGGGTTCCGTCGCCGACGGTCACCAGCGGGGCACCGACCCCGACCGTGTCGCCCTCCGCGCCGCAGAGCCGGGTGACGACACCGGCGTAGGGAGTGGGCACCTCGACGACCGCCTTGGCCGTCTCGACCTCCGCGACCGGCTGGTCGACCGCGACACTGTCGCCGACGGCCACCAGCCACCGTACGATCTGCGCCTCGGTCAGGCCCTCCCCGAGGTCCGGAAGGGCGAACTCCCGCACGTTCGTGTCCCCCACCCCCGCCTTCGGCGCGCTCATACGGTGCCCTCCCGCCAGTCGGCCTCCCACTGCAACCGTGCCACGGCGTCGAGGATCCGGTCGGTGTCCGGCAGGTGGTGACGCTCCAGCATGGGCGGCGGATACGGGATGTCGAGGCCGGTGACGCGCAGGACCGGCGCTTCCAGATGGTGGAAGCACCGCTCGGTGGTCCGGGCCGCGATCTCGGCGCCGAATCCGCCGAAGCCCGGTGCCTCATGGACGACGACGGCCCGCCCGGTGCGCCGCACCGACGCGCACACCGTGTCGTCGTCGAAGGGCACGAGGGAGCGCAGGTCGACCACTTCGAGGTCCCAGCCCTCGGCCCGCGCGGCTTCGGCGGCCTCCAGGCAGACCGCCACACCGGATCCGTACGAGATCAGTGTGGCGGTGGTGCCGCAGCGCCGGACCGTGGCGGCGCCCAGCTCGGGCAGCGGCGCCGCCGGGTCGACCGGGCCCTTGGACCAGTACAGGCGCTTGGGCTCCAGGAACACCACGGGGTCGTCCGAGGCGATCGCGGTGCGCAGCAGCCCGTAGGCGTCGGCCGGGGTGGCCGGGGCCACCACGTGCAGGCCCGGTGTGTGGACGTAGTACGCCTCGGAGGCGTCGCTGTGGTGCTCGACGCCTCCGATGCCTCCGCCGTAGGGGATCCGGATGGTCAGCGGCATCGGCAACGCGCCCCGGGTGCGGTTGCGCATCTTGGCGACGTGGCCGACGAGTTGTTCGAAGGCGGGGTGGGCGAACGCGTCGAACTGCATCTCCACGACGGGCCGCAGCCCGTACATCGCCATGCCCACGGCGGTGCCGAGGATGCCGGCCTCGGCGAGCGGGGTGTCGCTGACCCGGTCCTCGCCGAACCGCGCGACGAGGCCGTCGGTGATACGGAACACCCCGCCGAGCGCGCCGATGTCCTCGCCGGTGAGATGAACCCTGTCGTCCGCCTGAAGGGCGTCATGCAGGGCCTGGTTGAGCGCCCGCGCCATGGTCAGTTCGCTCGTCGTCCCGGTACTCCGCCGGTGCTCGGTCACGGTGGTCACGGGGTCACCTCCCCGGCCGAGGCCGGCTCGGCGGCGGCCCGGATCTCCCGTTCCAGCAGGGCGCGTTGCTCGCGCAGCTGGGGCGTGGGCCGCCGGTAGACATGGTCGAACAGGCTCAGCGGGTCGGGCCGCGCGTCACCCGTGAGTGCGGTGCGCAGCGTGTGCGCCATGGCCTCGGCCTCCTCGGCGATCTCCTTCGCCAGCGTGTCGTCCAGCAGGTTGCGCGCCCGCAGGTGCCGCTCCATCCGTTCGACGGGGTCGCGGCGCCGCCAGGCTTCGACCTCGTCGGCCGTCCGGTAGCGGGTGGCGTCGTCGGCGTTGGTGTGCGCGTCGATGCGATAGGTCCGGGCCTCCACGAGGGTGGGCCCTGCCCCGTCGCGTGCCCGGTCCGTGGCCTCGCGGACCACGTCGAAGACGGCCGCCGCGTCATTGCCGTCGACCAGGACGCCCGGCATGCCGTACCCGATGGCCTTGTGGGCGAGTGTGGGCGCGGCGGTCTGCTTGGCGAGCGGCACGGAGATGGCGTACCCGTTGTTCTGCACGAGGAAGACCACCGGTGCCTGCCATACGGCGGCGAAGTTGAGGGCCTCGTGGAAGTCGCCCTCGCTGGTGGCGCCGTCCCCGGCCATCGCCAGCACCGCCAGGGGCTCGCCCCGCAGCTTGGCGGCCCGGGCGAGTCCCACCGCGTGCGGAAGCTGGGTGGCCAGCGGGGTGCACAGCGGTGCGACGCGGTGGGCGAGCGGATCGTGGCCGCTGTGCCAGTCGCCGCGCAGCAGGGTCAGTGCCCGCACCGGATCGACGCCGCGCACCAGCAGCGCGAGGGTGTCGCGGTAGGTGGGAAACAGCCAGTCCCGCTCCCGCAGCGCGAGGACGGCGCCGACCTCGGCGGCCTCCTGTCCGGTGGTGGACGGGTAGACGGCCAGCCTGCCCTGTTTGGTGAGGGCGGTGGCCTGCTGGTTGTAGCGGCGGCCGGACACCAGGTGCCGGTGGAGCGTCAGCAGCACGCGGTCGTCGAGGTGTCGGGTGCCGTCCGCGGTGTCGATGAGGCTGAGCGGCTCTGCCGCGGGCAGCAGGTCCGTGGCCCTGCCGCCCGCCGTTTCGGGCGCGGTCATCGTGCCGCTCGCGTCCGGTAGGCGGTGAACCGTTCGGCGATCTCCCGGGCTCGCCCCTCGGCCTCGGACAGGGGCATCTCGTCGCAGGCGTAGCCGAGTTCGCCGGTGAGGATGTTCATCGCGTCCGGCTCGAAAACCACGGTGCCGTCCGGACGTATGGCGCGGATGCCGTCCGCCGCCTGGCCGGAGACGTTGATGGCGAGGGCCTCTTCCGTCGTCATGCCCTCGGGCAGCCGCAGCCGGAGTTTGCCGTCCTCGATGGCCACCGGGTAGCCGCCCGGGACACCGTCCGGGCCCGGCGCGTGGACGAGGGCGTCACGCCCGTCCACGAGGGGTTCGAGCACGCTGAGCGCGGATGCCGCGGTCATCGTGTGCCCGGCGAGGCCGCCGGTGCGCCGGTACTCCTGCGGGAGACGGCCGAGGAGGGCGGGGATGTCCAGTTCGGCCGTGATGTCGCGGCCCTCGCGGAGCACGGCCAGGCCCATCCGGGCGGGGCCGCTGTCGCCGCTGCGCGACAGCCGGTGCGAGACGTAGTGGTGGGCGACGAGCCTGACCTCGACCTCCTCGGTGGCGCAGCCGAGTGTGTCCGTGACGACCGCCTGGATGCCGGGGACGTTGTTGGCGACGTTGCCGATGCCGATGTCCGGTGAGAGACCCACGGCGGCCAGCGCCGGGTGGACGGCGTCGGGGTAGGCGGCGTTCACGACGACCGCCTGGCTGCCGGAGAGCCGGACGGCCTCCATCGCCTTCATCACGGGGACGAGGTGCATGGGGAGCCAGGGGCCGTAGTTGGCCGCGTACAACCGCTGGAACATGTCCTTGGGCAGGGTGGAGATCACCCACCACGACTGGTAACTGGCGGCGAGGAAGATGACGTCCGGGGCGAACGCGGTGATGCGCTCCGCGGTGCGGGCGACATCGCTCAGGTCGGTCACCGAGTGGCTGACGGCGGGTGAGAAGCCGCGCTGCAGGCCGCAGTACCGTGCCAGGTTGGCGGCCCGCAGGATCGTCTCCTCGTCCCTGCCGGCGAGGTGCACCCGGCGGTCGTGTGCGCTCTGCGCCAGTTCGTGGAACACACGGCGGCCGATGTCACCGGCGCCCAGGACCATGACCCTGCGTGCGTCGTTGCTCATGAGGTGCCTCCGGGGCGAGCGGTGGAAGGGGAAGGCGGGGTGGGCGTGTGCGGCCGCCGGCCGCGGAGCAGTCCGGGCAGCTCCCGCATCGAGGTGAAGACCTGGGCGCCCCCGCGGTGCGGGCCGACGGCGGGGTCGGCGGCGTACTGGAGCACCCGCATGCCGGCGCCGAGCGCGGCGTCGACGCCGACCGGGCTGTCCTCGACGACGACGCAGTCGTCGACGGCGGCGCCGCACTCGGCCGCGGCCCACAGGAACAGCTTGGGGTCGGGCTTCCAGGCCGAGACGTCGTAGGCGGAGAAGAGGCGGTCGCCGAAGTGGTGGAGCACACCGGCCTTGGCCAGCCGGCGCTCGATGATCTCCCGCGGGCTGTTGGAGGCCACGCACATGCCGAGGCCGCGCGCGGACAGCCGTTCCAGGGTGTCGGCGACACCGTCGATCGGGTCCATCCGCTCGCCGATGAGCTGCTCGCACTTGGCGCGCGCGAGGGCCATGGCGTCGGGGGGCGGCGCGGTCCGGGTCATCGCCTCCATGAGGTCGATGCACTCCTGCATCTTCTTGCCGGAGAAGAGGTCGTCCCGCTGCTGTGTGCCGAGGGTGAGCCCCATCAGCTCGCCGATGTGGGCGAGTGCGCCGTTCTCGGCGTCCTGGGTGTCGACCAGGACACCGTCCAGGTCGAAGATCACGAGGACGGGGTCGGGGGACGGCCGGTCGCGGTCGGGGTCGAGGGCCGTGTCCCGGAACGACGGATCGGGCACCGCCCGGGAGGATTCAGTACTCATAGTCGATCCAGTCGGCGCTCTCGATCGCGGCCACGGTCTCGGCCAGCTCCTGGTGGGTCGCGGTGGAGCCGGTGACGGCGGCCACGTTGGCCCGCGCGCCGATCCGCCAGTCCACCCCGGCCCCGGGTTCGGTCAGGACGGAGACCCGGTCCACGTGCGGCAGCCGCCGCAGCGCGCCCACGGTGCGGATCGCCCGCACCCGCCGTGCCCCCTTGGGCGGCACGATCAGGTAGTGGAAGGCGAGCGGGCCGTCCTTCTTCACGTCCGGGGTCTCGTAGGGCCGGCCGAGGGCCGCGCGGACCGCGACATCGGCGGGGTCGCTGGTGCCGGAGCGTACGGCGAGGTCGTCGACCCAGGCGCCGAGCCGGCCGTTGACCTCGATGACCCGGGGTCCCGAGGCGGTGAGCTTGATCTCGACGTCGGCGATGCCGTGGATGTTGAGCGCCCGCACGGCGCGGCACGCCAGGTCCCGCACCTGGCGGACCTCGTCCTCGGGCACCACGGAGTGGCCGCCGTAGCCGCCGCGTTCGCGAAACGGCTCGGCGAGGGCGAACTTGCTGGTGACGAAGACGGGCCGGACGTCGTCGCCGTTCGCGACGCAGTCCACGGCGATGTAGTCGCCCCAGGGGCTCGGCGCGGCGCGGCCGATGAGAAGTTCCTCCATCATGACGGTGGTCTCGGCGGGCCCGGCGGATTCCGTCGCCGACGGGCCGAACATCGCCGCGAGCGCCGCCTCGCACTCCTCGGCGGTCGTCACGGCGACCGTGTTGCGGCTGGAGGCGCCCACGACCGGCTTGATGATCGCGGGCAGCCCGACGTGGGCCATCGCGTCGGCGGCCTGGTCGGGACGGGTGATCGTGCGCATCCGGATGCTGTCGACGCCGGTCTCGGCGAAGCGCTCCCGCTGCCGGTCCTTGTGGGTGATCGCGGCGAGGTCGGCGGACCGGTGGTAGGGCAGGCCGAGCGCGTCGGCGAGCCGCACCGTGGTGGCGATCTGGAACTCGCTGAAGGTGAGGATGCCGGCGGGCCGCAGCTCACGCAGGCGGCGCAGGGTCTCCTCCTCGGTGCGGCCCGCCGTGTTCACCACGGAGCCGACCATCTCCAGGGTCGGGATCATTTCCTGGGCGTGTTCGGTCTTTGCCGTCACGAAGACGAGCGCGCAGTCGTTGCGCAGCGCGGCCTCCGCGAGCCGGGTCGGTGCGAGGCTCCCGGTGTCGTAGACGACGAGGAGCACAGGTGTGTGGCTCATGGGTCAACCTCTGGTGTTCCGGGCGGTTTCGGCGCAGGGGTGCGGTGTCCGGGCACGGCGCCTGTGCCACGGGCGGTCACGTCGGGTGGGTGGGGGCGATGCGGGGCAGGGCGGGGCGGGGCAGGGCGATGCAGGGCGGGGCGGCTATACGACCACGCCGCCGCCGCTCCTGCGCGCCGCGGTCAGTGCCCGGGCCAGTGCCTGGACGGTGGTGTGGGTGAACAGGGCCTGCACCGGCACCTCAAGGGCGAACTCCTCCTGAAGGCGTAGCGCCACCCGGGTCGCGATCAGCGAGTCGCCGCCCAGTTCGAAGAAGTCGTCGTGGGCGCCGACCTCGTCGGCCCACAGTGCGGCCGACCAGATGCGGGCGACGGCGCGTTCGGCGGGGGTGCGCGGTGCCACATAGGCGGCGTCGAGGCCGCCGCGGTCGCCGTCGGGTGCGGGCAGCGCCGCGCGGTCGGTCTTGCCGCTGGAGGAGAGCGGCAGTCCCGTCAGGAAGACGAACGCGGAGGGGATCATGTAGCCGGGCAGGGTGCGGCCGCACCACTCGCGCAGTGCGGTGACGGACAGCGTGCGGCCCGCGGCGGGCACGCAGTAGGCCACCAGCGCCTTGTCGCCGGGTACGTCCTCACGGACCGTCACCGCGCAGGAGGCGACGTCCGCGTGGGCGGTCAGCACCGACTCGACCTCCCCGAGTTCGATGCGGAACCCGCGGACCTTGACCTGGTGATCGAGCCGGCCCAGGAACTCCAGGGTGCCGTCCGGCCGCCAGCGCGCCAGGTCCCCGGTGCGGTACACGCGCGGCGCGGGGTCGTCGCGGAACGGGTGGACCGTGAACCGCTCGGCGGTCAGCTCCGGCCGGCCCAGGTAGCCGCGGGCCACCCCGGCCCCGCCGATGAGCAGTTCGCCGGGCACGCCCACGGGCACCGGGCGGTCGTGCTCGTCGACGACGTACACCTCGGTGTTCGCGGTCGGCCTGCCGATCGGCACACCGCGGGCCGGATCGCGGATCTCGGCGAGGGTCGCGTAGATGGTGGCCTCGGTCGGGCCGTAGCCGTTGACGACCCGGTCGCCCACCGTGAGCATCGTCGCCGCCAGGTCGGCCGGCAGCGGCTCCCCGGCGCTCAGGACGGTCAGTCCGCGCGCCGCGGGCCGCTCGGACAGGGCGGCCACCAGCGCCCGCCAGGCCGACGGGGTCGCCTGGACGAGCGTGACGCGGTGGGTGTCGATCAGCGCGGCCAGGGCCCGGGGTGTGCGCGCCTGGTCCTTGTCGGCCACCACCAGCCGTCCGCCCGTGACGAGCGGCAGGAACATCTCGACGTTGGCGATGTCGAAGGTCGGCGACGTGGCGAAGAGCACGGTCTCGCTCGCGGGCGGCGGGAAGGCGGTCCGCATCGCGAAGAGCAGGTTGACCAGCGAACCGACCGTGACCGCCACGCCCTTGGGGGTCCCGGTGGATCCGGAGGTGTACAGCACATACGCCAGGTCGCCGGGCCGGCCGGCCGGGGTGTCGCGGGGGGCCTCGGCGGCATCGTCGGCCTCGTCCGGCAGCACCAGGGTGCGACCCCGCGCGAGGCGTCCGCGCAGTGACTCGGGTGCGATCAGCACCGGTGCGCCGGTGTCCCGCAGGACGAACTCCAGTCGCTGCGCGGGGTGTTCGGGGTCAAGCGGCACATAGGCGCCGCCGGCCCTGAGCACCGCGAGCAGCGCGACGATCAACTCGGGCCCGCGCTCCAGACAGACCCCGACGGGGACGTCACGCCCGACTCCCAGGGCATGCAGCCGTCCCGCCAGCGCTTCGGAACGCGCCACTAGTTGACGGTACGTCAGCTGCCCCCCGGCGAAGACCACGGCGACCGCGTCGGGCCGCCGCGCGGCCTGCTCGGCGACCAGGTCCGGCACGCCCCGGTCGGTGGGGCATGCCACCGGGTTGACCGCCCATTCGGTCAGCAGGCGCCGCCGCTCGCCGGCGGTGAGCGGGTCGAGGGCGCTCAGGGGCGCGCCCGGCTCGGCCGTGGCGGCGGCGAGCAGCGTGAGGTACGTCCCGGCCAGCCGCTCGGCGCTCTCCCGGTCGAACAGCTCGGTGCGGTACGTCAGATGGGCGACCGGTTCCGGTTCGCCGCCGTCCGCGACATCGAGCGCCAGGTCGGGCGGGCAGGCGCCGGCGGCGGGAGCGGCGTTGAACAGGGCCTGCACCAGGGGGTGGTGGCCGGTGTCGGGTTCCGGAGCGAGCGCGGCGACGAGCCGTTCGAAGGGCAGCCGGGCGTGGGCCCGTGCGCGCTCGACGCCGGCCGCGACCCGCACGGCCAGCGCGCCGAACGTCGGGTCGCCGTCCAGATCCGTGCGGACGACCACGGTGGTGCCGTGCGCCGGCACGCCCACGGCGATGTCGCGCCGCCTGCTGTACAGCCCGAGGAGCGCCTGGTAGGCGGCGAGCAGCAGGACGTCCGGCGTCGTGCCGTGCTGGGCCGCGGCCTTGCGCAGCGCGTCGGCGGTCACAGCCGGCACGGTGAACGCGTGCCTCGCCGTTGTGCCGGCGCGTGCCGCCGGGCGCGGTCGGTCGGTGGGCGGCTCCAGTGGTTCCAGGCCGGACAGTTCGTCGCGCCAGAAGTCCAGCACGTCCCTCATGTGCCCTCCCCCGTGTCGAGGATCCGCGCCAGTTCCCTGCGGTCCGTCTTGCCGTTGTCGTTCAGCGGGAGCCGGTCCAGACGGACGATCCGCGTCGGCACCATGTGCAGCGGAAGGCGCTCGCGCAGCCATGCGTCGAATTCCGCCGCGGGGATCTCCCTGCCCGCGTAGCCGGCGGCCAGCTCCGTCTCGCCGTCCCTGGACACGGCGACGACGGCGGTGTCGACGATGTCCGGATGGCGGTGGATGACCGCCTCCACCTCGCCGATCTCCACCCGGTGGCCGCGGAGTTTGACCTGCTGGTCGAGCCGGCCGCAGTGCACCATGACATCGCCCTCCCAGCGGACCCGGTCGCCGGTGCGGTACCAGTGGCGGTCGGTGAGCGGGCCGCTGCCGTCGTAGGCCACGGCCGTGCCGCCCCTCTCGTAGGCGACGAAGCGGCCGGTGTTCTCGCGCGGGTCGAGGTAGCCGTCGAAACGCTGCGGCCCGCGCACACACAGTTCGCCCTCGTCGGCGGTCCTGCCGTCCTGATCGAGCAGGACGCCCTCCATGCGCGGGTACATGGTGCCGATCGGCACCGTGCCGCCCCGCGGCTCCGGCCAGTGGGAACCGTCGCCCGTCAGACGGTGGTCGGTGACGCACAGGGCGAGTTCGGTCGGACCGTAGACGTTGTGGATCTGGGTGTGCGGGGCGACCTCGCGCCACAGCCTGGCGTGTTGCAGGGTGACGGGTTCGGCGCCGAAGATGCTGTGCCGCAGGGTGACGGCCCGGCCCAGCGGGAGGTTGCCGAGCCGCTGTGCCTCGCGCACCACCGACGGCACCGAGAACCAGTGGGTCAGCTTCCGCTCCACGATGAAGTCGACCGGCCGGTACAGCTCGTCGGCGGTCGGGACGACGAGGGTGCCGCCGCCGCCCCAGGTGGCGAACAGGTCGTAGGCGTGGGCGTCGAAGGTGAGCCCGAACACCTGGGAGAGCCGGCTGCCGGGGCCGATCTCGTAGCGGGGGATGTTGTGCTGGAGGAAGGGCGAGAAGTGCCGCTGTTTGATCGGTACGCCCTTGGGCTGGCCGGTGGAGCCGGAGGTGAACAGCAGATACGCCTCGCGGTCCAGGTCCGTGGGCAGGGGCGGGAGCAGGCCGTCGGACGGCTCGGCCGTGGCGCGTTCGGCCTCGTCGAGTTCCAGCAGCGTCGGCCGGTGGCGCTCCGGGAGCGCCAGGAACAGCCCGGCGGCCCTCGGTACCACCACGGCGGTCTCGGCTCCGGCCCGCTGGGCGATGTCCAGGTTGCGTTCCTCGGGGTGGTCCGGGTTGAGCGGCAGCACTCCGGCTCCGAGCCGCTGGATCGCGAGGTAGCCGGCGTATGTGGCCACCGAGCGGGAGCCGACGAGCGCCACCCGTCGGGGCGGGGCGCCGTGCTTCTCCACGATGCGGACGGCCAGGGTGAGGGCGAGGCGGCGCAGCTGGGCGTAGGTCAGCACCTCGTCGCGGATCTCCAGCGCAGGCCGGTCCGGGTACAGCAGGGCCGACTCCTCGAACCTCTGGTAGAAGGTCCGGTCGTGATAGGTGCGCTCGGACACGGCGGTCACCGGTTCCTCGATATCCATGTGCGGTCCAGGGTCTCCACGAGGTCGGGGCTGTACAGGCGCTTGCACTGCTCGACGGCGTACGACGCCATGTAGCGGCGGAAGACGTCCTCGGGTTCCTCGTGCTGATGGAGGATGCGCCGGTTGTTGACGACGGCGGGGTTGGCCAGTTCGTCGGCCGCTGCCCGCACCGCCTCGTCCAGCCGGTCCCCGGGAACGGTCTCGTCGCACAGCAGCCGTCCCTCGGGGGTGGCGGCGTCGATGCGGCGGTCGGCGAAGACGGCCTGGCGGGCGAGCCGGTTGCCCGCGACCCGCGGCATCCGCAGATTGGCCGCGCCGGGAATGATGCCCTCGCGGAGTGCCGGCAGGCTGAAGTAGGCGCCGTCCGCGGCGATCACCCGGTCGAAGACGAGCAGGATCTGGGCGCCGCCGCCGATCGCGAAGCCGTCCACGGCCCCGATCCAGGGCTTCTCGACGGGCTCGGGCAGCCATGCGCCGCTGTCGTCCGGTGCGCTCAGACCGCGGAAGATCTTGTTGATGTAGCCGAGTTCACGGCCGAGGAAGAAGTCGATGAACGAGATCTCGCCCCGGTAGAGGTGGGTGAGGTTGATGCCCGCGCTGAAGACGCGGCGGCCCGCGTGGCGGGGGTGGGTCATCTCGGCGCCCCGCATCACCCCGACCCGGATCGACTCGTCGAGCAGGACGAGGTCGACGGCGACCTCAAGGGCCGTCACGAGGAGGTCGTCCTCGGCGTTGAGGAACCGTGCGTTGTTCACGGTCACTTCGCCGATCTCGCCGTGCCGGCGGACCGTGACGATGCCGAGGTCGACGCTGCCGGCGGCGCGGAAGCCGGGCAGCGCCGCGAGTGCCTGACCGGTCGGCCGGCGCATGGCGTCCATCAGGTGGGGTCCGGCGGCCCGGGAGTTCAGCAGGCTCCAGAAGAAGATGCCCTGGTCGATCTCCCGCCCCTCCTTGTCCCGCTGCGGCAGGACCCGCTCTTCCTCGATCTCCTCCTTGGTGGGGACGAGGCCGGGGTGCAGCTCGGACGCCTGGTCGGCGAGGTCGCCCAGGCGCAGCGACGCCCTGCGGTCGTCCGTCAGTTCGGCGTAGACGGTGTCCGCGTGCCGTTCGAGGAAGCGGCGGCGGGCGCGGCGGGCGCCCGTGTGGATGCGCTCGGCCGTGGCCTGCTGCGCGCCGCTGCGCTCACCCTTGGCGGGCAGGGCGCGCAGGGCCTCGGCGGCGCGGGCGAGGAAGGCGGTGGTGTCGGTGCTGTCGTCGGCGTATCCCTTCTCCGGTGCGGGCGCGGCGTCGGCCGGCCGGTCGTGGTCGTGGTTCCCCATGTCGTCTCCCAGCGCTGAAGTGGCTGCCGGGGGCGAGGCAGCACTCCGTCGTGCCGTCCCCCGTGGATGGTTCGTCATCGCCGTCGGTCGTGGCCGCGTCCCCTGCCGCGTGCGCGCAGCGCCTCCAGGCGGGCCTGCGCCCGTCGGTCGGCGCCGGCGGCCCGTTCCTTCCCGGCTGCGCCGCCCGCGAGGAAGGCCGCCATGGCCCGCACGGTGGAGTGCCGGAACAAGTCGACGACGTCGACCCGCCGTCCCAGCGCGGTGTGCAGCCGCTCCTGCAGCCGGATCAGCAGGAGTGAGTTGCCGCCGGCGTCGAAGAAGTTCTCGCCGGTGGCGACCGGGCGGCCGAGTACCGTCTGCCAGGCCCGCGCGACCAGCCGCTCGGTCTCGTTCAGCGGCTGCTCCTCGGTGCTCGGCGGCGCAGCTCCGTGAAGGGCCGTCGCGATCCGGGCGCGGTCGGGGGCGCCGCCGGGCAGCAGCGGCAGCCGGTCGAGGACCGCGATCCGGGCGGGTCGCATCGGGCCGGGCAACCGCTCCAGCAGGTAGGCGCGCAGCGCCTCCTCGGTGGGGCTCGCCCCCGGCCGGGCGGTGACGGCTGCGACCAACCGGTCCCCGGCCCCCGCACCGTCTTCGTCGCCGGCGCGGGTCACCACGGCGCGGGCGACCTCGGGATGGGCGAGCAGTGCGGCCTCGACGTCGGCGAAGGCCACCCGGGTGCCGCGGACGACGGCCTGCTGCCCGGCGCGCCCGGCGAACACCAGCCGCCCGTCGCAGGTGTGCCGCACCAGGTCGCCGGTGGCGTACAGGCGGCTGCCCGGCCGCGTCGCGAACGGATCGGGCAGGTACCGCTCGGCGGTGAGCCGGGGTTGCTCGGCGTAGCCCCGGGTGACGGCCGCGCCGCCGATGTGGAGTTCGCCGATCACGCCCGGCGGGACCAGCCGGCCCGACGGATCCAGGACGTAGGCCGTACAGCCGGCGGGGAGCCCGAGGGTGACGGGCTCGCCGGGTGCGAGGGGCCCGCCGAGCGCGGGGCCCGCGGTCTCGGCGCAGGTGTACAGGTGGTGCAGGTGCCGGGCGCCGGCCTCGTGGGCCTCCTGGACGGCCTCGGGGATGAGCAGGTCGCCGCCGGTGATGAGGGTGTGCGGGTGGCTCTGTGGGGCCGCGGGCGCCACCGCCACCGGCACCGGCACCGGCACCGGCACCGGGGGAACGACGTACCGAGCGGAGGCCCCGCTCGCCTCGGACGTGCTCACGCGCCCCCCGTGGATCAGCGGGGCGAACACCTCGAAGACCGCTCGGTGACTGTCCACCGGACCGCACGACGCCACCGAGTCCAGGGCGCCTTCGGGCAGGTTCCGCCCGGCCCAGCGCAGCCGGCTCACCAGATTGCGGTGCTCCGCGACGACGGCCCGGGGTTCGCTGGTGGTGCCGGAGGTGTGCAGGATCCACGCCGCGTTGCGGGCGCTCACCCGGGCGCGCACGCGCGGGGTGCCGCCGCCGGCGGCAGGCGCCACCTGAAGGACGTGCAGCCGTGTGTGGTCGAACAGCGAGGCCGAGCGGGCGTCGGCGACGACCGTGTCGATGCCGATCTCGTCGACGGCCAGACGCAGCCGGAACGCGGGGAGGGCGGGATCGAGCGGCACGCAGACGCCGCCCGCCTTCAGGACGCCGAGCAGCGCGGCCACCCGTTCGGGCGTCTCGGTGACGCAGATACCGACGCGGGTCTCGGGAGCGGTCCCGTGCGCGTGGAGCCGGTGCGCCACGCGGTCGGCCGCGGTGTCGAGTTCCCGGTACGTCCAGGACTGCCGGGCGGTCTCGACGGCCACCGCGTCGGGGGTGCGCAGGGCCTGCTCCTCGACCAGGTCGTGGAGGCAGCGTTCCTCGGCGGGCTCGTCGCGGGCGGGGTTCCATGCGTCGAGGAGCGCGACGCGTTCGCCCTCACCGGGCAGCCCCAGGGCAAAGACGGTGCGGCCCGGGTCGGCGCCGACGCGTTCCAGGACGGTGCGCAGCCGGCCCAGTATCCGGTCGGCGGTGGCGGCGTCGAACAGGTCGGTGCGGTAGTCGACCAGGGCGAGCAGGCCGTCGTCGGTCTCGACGGTGTCGACGGCCAGGTCGACCTTCATGGTGGGCAGGCGCAGCTCGCCCACGGTCAGGCGGGCACCGGCCGCCAGGTGGACGGGCGCGGCCGACTGGTGGGTGTACATCACCTGGTACAGGGGGTGGCGGCTCATGTCGCGGGTCACGCCGAGCGCGTCGATGACCTCGTCGAAGGGGAGATCTGCGTGGTCGTGCGCGTCCAGCACGTCGTCGCGCACCCGGGTGACCAGTTCGCCGAACGCCAGGTCGTCGGACAGGTCGCTGCGCAGCACGACGGGCCGGGCGAGATAGCCGACGATCCCGGCGCTGTCGGCGCTGTCGCGTCCGGAGACCGCCATGCCGGTGAGCACGGCGGTGCCGCCGAACCGGCCGAGCACCACGTCGCAGGCGGCCTTGAGGACCATGAAGAGCGTCGCGCGTCTGCCGCGGGCGAGCCGGCGCAGCGGTTCGACCACCGAGGACGGGATGACGGTGGTGCGGCGCCCGCCCGCGTGGTCGCTGTGGACGGGGCGTGGACGCAGGACGGGCAGTTCGAGCACATCGGGCGCGCCGGCCAGCCGCCGGGTCCAGTAGCGCAGATGCGCGGCCCGGTTCCGCTCGTCCAGCTCGGCCCGGCGGGTCAGGAAGTCGGTGTAGGAGACGGTGGGTTCGGGCAGCGGTGCGGGGCGGCCCAGGGCGAACGCGTCGTAGAGCGTGGCCAGTTCGGAGGTGAACACGTCGAGTGATGCGCCGTCGAAGACGATGTGGTGCACGGCGACGAGCAGTCGGTGGGTGTTCTCGTCGAGCCGCAGCAGCTCCGTGCGGAACAGCGGTCCGTCCTCCAGGGCGAAGGGCGTCCGCGCGAACCGGGCGGTATGTTCGGCCGCGCGCTTCTCGCGCCCCGCCGGGTCCGCTTCGGCGCAGTCGACGAGGGCCGGGCGGACGGGCTCCGGTGCGGCGACGGCCTGCACGGGTTCACCCGCCGGGTTCCGGGTGATCCGGGTCCGCAGCGCCGGGTGCCGCCGCAGGAGGTGGTCGAGGGCCTGTGCCAGCGCCGGCCCGTGCAGCGGACCGTCGATCGTGACGGCGAAGGGGATGCTGAAGAACGGATCGCCGGGCCGCATCCGGGCCAGCGCCCACAGCCGCCGCTGGGCCGGGGTCAGCGGGAAGGGAGGATGAGTCGTCATCGGGTGGTCCTCGATTCGGCGGGGTCGGGCGCGGCGGCCGGGGCCGGGTGCAGTGCCGGGACCGCGAGGACGGCTCCGGCCGCGACGAGCACGACACCGGCGGCGATGATCGACTCCGCCGTGCCCAGCAGTTCGGCCGTCAGGCCGCCCGCGAGGACGCCGAGCACCATGAAGTTGACCATCAGGGCGTTGAGCAGTCCGACTCCCCTGCCGCGCAGGTCTTCCGGCAGGTCGCGCAGCAGCGTGTTGGCGACGGGCACCTGGAAGAGCCCCGAGCCCAGTCCGGACAGCAGGCACCAGGCGGCCACGACGGTCAGTCCGAGGTGGTCGCGCGTGCCCGAGGTGGGCGCCAGCAGGATCAGCGACATCCCGAACAGCAGGATCGAGCCGACCAGCAGCCCGTGGTCGGAGTACCGCCGCACCAGCACCGGCCCGAGCAGCGCTCCGAGGATCGCGCCGCCGCCGAAGCATGCCTGCGCGAGACCGTAGTCGAAGGCGGACAGGTCGAAGACGTTCAGCAGCTGGGTGTTGATGTTGGTGGTGAACAGTCCCAGCACCAGCATCACCGGCACCAGGAACACGGCGAGGAACCGCAGGGAGGGCACCTTCAGCACACCGCTGACGCCCGTGCGCAGGGCCCTGAGGTACGGCTCGCCGCCCCCCGCGGGACCGCGCCCCGGCACTTCGCGCAGGACGGCCATGCTGCCCAGCAGCAGCGCCGAGAGCGCGAAGGTCGCGGCGTCGATGACGAAGATCACGGACACATCGCCGAGGGCGAGCAGGACGCCGCCCAGAGCGGGGCCCACCAGGTTGAGGGTGTGGTTGGTGCTCTGGAACAGGGCCACCGCCGACGGGATGCTGTGACTCCCGACGATCTTCGGGATGGCGGTGATCCGGGCGGTCTCGAAGAACGCCTTGCCGACGCCGCTCAGCAGGGTGAGCAGGATCAGCAGCCAGGGCGAGTCGCGCACGGCGATCATGCCCAGCGCGATCACCACCCGGGCCAGGTCCGAGCCGACGAGCAGCAGCCGGGCCGGCATCCGGTCGGCGAGCGGGCCCACGAACGCGCCGAGCACCCCGGACGGCAGCAACTGGGCGATGACGACGAGCGAGACGAACAGCACGGGGTCGTCGGTCTGGGTGGCCACCACGTAGAGCAGCGTGATCTTCGTGATGGCGTCACCGAGGAACGACGCGACCACGGCCAGCCAGTAGCGGATGTACGTTCCGTCCTTGAGGAGTTCAAGCACCGCCGGCTCCCTCGCCGAGCATGTCGTTGACGACGGCCGCGACACCTGCGATCAGGGGGGCGCGCATCACCGTGTAGTGGTTGCCGGGAACGGCGCGGACGTCCAGCCGGGGACCGGCGAGTTCACGCCAGGACTCCGTCACGTCGTGCTCGTCGTCCGCGGCGCGGATGAGCGCGACCCTGCCCCGCAGCGGCTCGGGCCGGTAGTTCCACAGCAGCCGCAGGTTGGCGAGCCACATGTCGACCACGTCGCGGATCTGTTCCCGCCCGGCGTCGGGCGGCAGGTAGTCGGCGGCGCGCGCGATGGCCAGGAGGTAGTCGAGGTGCTCGTCGGGGGTCATCCCGCGCAGTTCGCCGACCGGCTTCAGGTCGTCGCCGTAACTCCACCGCAGATTGGCGGCGATGGCCTCGACGATCTCGGCGCGGTCGGGCTCGGAGCCGGCCGGGACCTGGGCCGGAGCATGACTGTCGATCATGATGACGTGTACGTCCTGTCCCGACTTCTCCAGCTCGTGGGCGACGGCGTACGCGTTGCAGCCGCCGTAGCACCAGCCGACCAGCGTGTACGGCCCCTGCGGCTGGACCTCCCGGATCAGCCCCGCGTACGCGGCGGCGCGTGCCGCGAAGCCGGCGAAGGGCAGTGCCCCGTCGACCGGCGGCGGGGACGCGAGCGCGTACAGCGGGCGCTCCGCGGGCTCGACGAGTCCTGAGAACGGCATGTAGCAGACGACCTCGCTGCCCGCCGGGTGGGCGAAGAACAGCGGGCTGCCGTTGCCGCCCGGGGCCAGCTCCACCAGGTGGACTCCGGTCTCCTCCCGGTAGCCCTCGCGCAGCATGCGCGCGAAGCGTTCGACGGTGGCGCCCTGGAAGATGGCCGCCATGGGCAGCTGCCGGCCGAACCGCCTCTCGATCTCGGCCATCAGCCGCAGCACCAGCAGGGAGTGCCCGCCCAGTTCGAAGAACCGGTCGTGCAGGCCGACCGGGCGGACGCCGAGCACGTCCTCCCAGATGTGGGCGACTTCCAGTTCGACGGCGTCGCGCGGCGGCACGTAGTCGGTGCCGTCCCGGTCGGCGGAGGGGGCCGGCAGGGCCTTGCGGTCGATCTTCCCGCTGGTGTTGAGCGGGAAGGTGTCCAGCACCACGTAGGCGGTGGGGATCATGTAGTCGGGCAGGAACGCCCGCAGGTGCTCGCGCAGTTCCTCGACGCGCGGCTCGTCACCGTGTGCGCTCTCGACGTATCCGACGAGGCGTCGGTCGCCCGGCCGGTCCTCGCGGACGAGCGCCACCGCCCGGCCGACCGCGGGGTGCGACTCCAACCGGGCCTGGATCTCTCCGAGTTCGATACGGAAGCCGCGGAGCTTGATCTGGCCGTCGTCGCGGCCGAGGAAGATCAGGGTGCCGTCCTCGCGCAGCCTGACCTTGTCGCCGGTCGCATACAGCCGCCCGCCGATCCGGGTGCCGAACGGGTCGGGGACGAACCGCTCGGCGGTCAGTGCGGGGCGGCCGCGGTAGCCGCGGGCCACGCCGTCGCCGCCGATGTACAGGTCGCCTGGCACGCCGACCGGCACCGGCCGCATCAGCTCGTCCAGCACATACACCTGGGTGTTGGCCAGGGGCCGCCCGATGGAGACGGGCTCGGCGCCGCTGTCCATGCGGTGCGCCGTGGACCAGATGGTCGTCTCGGTCGGGCCGTACACGTTCCAGGTGCGGCCGGGCCGGTCGACGAGCTGTTCGGCCAGGGACGCGGGCAGCGCCTCGCCGCCGACGAGGACGCGCAGGCCGGTGGTGCGCCAGCCGGTCTCGACCAGCAGATGCCAGGTCGCGGGGGTGGCCTGCATCACGGTGGCGCCGGTCTCGGCCAGCAGGGGGGCGAGCCGACGGCCGTCCACCGCCTCGTCCTTGCGCACGATGTGCACCCGCGCGCCGCTGATCAGCGGCGCGTACAGCTCCAGGCCGGCGATGTCGAAGGTGACGGGGGTGACGGCGGCGAGGACGTCGTCCGGGCCGAGGCCTGTCTCGTCGGCCATCGCCAGCAGCAGGTTGACCAGGTTGCGGTGGGTGACCTCGACCCCCTTGGGGCGGCCGGTGGAACCCGAGGTGTAGATCACGTAGGCGAGGCACCCGTCGCGTGCCGCCGGGCGCCACCCCCCGCCCGGCTCCGTCACAACGGCCTGCCCGTCGATGGCCTGCCCGTTGATGGCCTGCCCGTTGATGGCCTGCTCGTCGGTGGCCTGCCCTTCGGCGGCCTGCCCGTTGACGGCCTGCCCTTCGGCGGCCTGCCCGTTGACGGCCTGCGCGTCGGCGGCCTGCCCGTCAGCGGCCTGCGCGTCGGCAGGCTGCTCGTCGGTGGCCCGCCCGTCGGCGGCCTGCGCGTCGGCAGGCTGCTCGTCGGTGGCCCGCCCGTCGACGACCCGCCCGTCGACGACCCGCCCCTCGGCGACCCGCCCGTCGGCGGCCTGCCCGTCGGCGGCCTGCCCGTCGGCGGCCTGCCCGTCGGCGGCCTGCGCGTCGGCGGGCTGCGCGTCGGTGGCATCGACCAGGATCCGTACGCCCGGGCAGCCGGCCAGCGTGTCGCTCAGCTCCGACCGGGTCACGAGGCACGCCGCGCCCGCGTCGGACGTCATGGCAACAAGCCGCTCCCGCGGGTGCTGCGGATCCAGCGGCAGATACGCGCCGCCGGACATCAGGACGCCGAGCAGGGCCACCACCAGGTCGACGGAGCGTTCCAGGCAGACCCCGACCACGGTCTCCTCCATCACGCCCCGGCGCCGCAGACGGCCGGAGAGCCGGCCCGCGCGCTCGACGAGCCCGGCGTAGGTGAGCCGTTCCTCCCCGCAGGAGACGGCGACCGCGTTCGGCGACGCCTCGGCCCGGCGGCGGATCAGGTCCTCCAGACGCAGACCCGCCTCGCGTGGAGTGTCGGTCCTGTTCCACTCGACCAGCAGGGTGTGGGCCTCGTCCGGGCCGATGAGCGACACATCGCGCACGGCCCGGCCGGGATCGGCGGTGATCTGCTCCAGGATCCGCTCGACCTGCCCGCTCATCCGGATCATCGTGCCCTCGGAGAACAGATCGGAGTTGTACTCGAACAGGCCGAGGAAGTGGTCCTCCCCGAGGGCCGGGTCGTCGAAGAAACCGAGGGTCACATCGTCCTTGGCGGTGCGGTTGTCGAGCATCAGCTCCTCGACGGTCAGCCCGGCCATGGCGGTCTCCGCCTCGTGGTGGAAGTCCACGAGGATGAAGGACGTCTGGTAGACGGGTGTGCGGCTGGGGTCCCGTGCGACGTCGAGTTCGTCGAGCAGCGTGCCGAACGGGATGTCGTGGTGGTCGAAGGCGCCCATCATGGTCGTCCGGGTCGCCTGAAGCAGCTCACGGACGGTCATCTCCGGCCGGACCCGGGTGCGCAGCGGCAGCATCGTCAGGAAGTAGCCGATCATCGGCTCGGTCTCCGGCCGGCTGCGGGTCGACGACGTGGTGCCGACCACGATGTCCCGCTGCCCGGTGAGCCGGTGCAGCAGCAGTTGCCAGGCGGCGAGCAGCGCGATGTTGACCGTGACCTCCTCGCGCCGGGCGAGGTCCCTGACCGCCTGGGTGAGGTCCGCGGACAGCCGGAACTGGTACCGCGCGCCGTTGAAGGTCTGCACCGGCGGGCGGGGCCGGTCGGTGGGCAGCTCCAGGACGAGGTCGGCGCCCGCGAGTTGGTTCTTCCAGTACGGCAGGTGCTTGCGCCGGACCTCCTCGCGCAGCCATTCGGGCTGCCACTCGGCGTAGTCCGGGTAGTGCACCTCCAACGGGGGCAGTTCGGGCTCGCGGCCGGTGGCGAACGCGCTGTACAGCTCGGCGAACTCGGAGTTGAACACGCCCATCGACTGGCGGTCCCAGACCAGGTGGTCGACCGTGCCGACGAGGACGTGCTCGCGCTCGTCCATGCGCAGCAGATCGATCCGCAGCAGCGGCCCTTCGACGAGGTCGAAGGCGGTGCGCAGCTGCTCGGTGGCGAGCCGTCGCATCTCCTGCTCGCGGCGCCCGGCCGGCAGGGAACGCAGGTCCCGGTGGTTGACGGGCACGGCCAGTGCGTCGTGCACCACCTGCACGGGGGTGAGGCCGTCGCGTTCGAAGGTGGTGCGCATCGCCTCGTGGCGCTGTACGAAGGCGTCCACGGCGCGCTGCAGGGCGCCGGTGTCGAGTTCGCCGCGCAGCCGCGAGGCGAAGTAGACGTTGTAGACGGGGTCTTCGGGGTCGAACTGGTGGATGAGCCAGATGCGTTCCTGGTCGACGGTGAGCGGGATGCGGTCGCCGCGTCGCCGCCGCGGTATCCGGGTCAGCGCCGCCGGGGACCGGTTGCGCTCCCGCATCCGGCGGTCCAGCAGGGCGCGCTGGGCCGGGGTGAGGCCGGCCAGTCGGGCTGACAGATCGGTCACGACTGCTCTCCTTCCGGCGCACGCCGGTACCGGTCCTTGAGTTCGGTGAGGTGACCGAGCCCCGTCATCACCTGCTCGGGGTCGAGACCGAAGTCGATGAGGCAGGCGACCTCGTCGACGCCGATGTCCACCAGGTCCTCGATCAGGGACTCGCACGAGTCCGGCGTGCCGAGCAGCGCGAGCGTGTCGAAGTAGCGCTCGAAGGTGGCGGTGAGCATGGCCTGGCGTCCGGCCTCGTCCAGCTTGGAGAACTCGCCGCCCGTGTTGTCCTGTTGGGCGAGGAACGTCTTCAGGTAGCCGGTGAGCGGCGCGCGGACGATCTCCTTGACGGTGTCCTCGTCGGTGCCCAGGAAGGTGTGCACCATCGCGGTGACCCGGCCCGTGGCGGGGTCGTGGCCGGATCCGCGCCGCGCCTCCCGGTAGACGGCGATCTTGTCCTTCAGGTCCGCCGGCCGCTGTGCCACGAGTCCGGTGAGGAGGTTCGCGCCGATCTCCCCGGCGCGTTCGAACGTCTCGACGCTGCCCTGGGCCGAGATCCACATCGGGAGCTTCGGCTGAAGGGGCCTGGGCAGGGTGCGTACGGCCTGCAAGGAGCCGTCGGCGCGGGGCAGTTCGACCGTCTCCCCGGCCCACAGCCGCTGGATGACGTCGATCGCCTCGAACATCTCGTCCTTGCGCCGCCGGTAGCGCCGCTGCCCGTCCCCGGGGGCCAGCAGGAAGTCGTCGGGGTGCCATCCGGACGCGGCCGAGACGGCCGCCCGGCCGCCGGAGAGGTTGTCGACGACCGCCCACTCCTCGGCCACCCGCACCGGGTGGTGCAGCGGCAGGACCACGCTGCCCGCGCGGATCTGGACGCGTTCGGTCAGCACGGCGATCGCGGACGCCGGCACCGACGGGTTGGGGTAGAGGCCGCCGAAGTCCACGAAGTGGCGCTCGGGAACCCAGATGCCCGTGAAGCCGTGCCGGTCGGCGTACTGTGCGCTGTCCAGCAGCAGCCGGTACTTCCCGGGGCCGTCGGCGGTGCCGTCCCCCGAGAAGAAGAACAGGCTGAAGTCCATGGCGCTGTCCGGCCGACGGGTCCGGCGCGGTGCGCCGGCCGGCCGGGGCGCGGGCCGCGGGCCGCCGTCCAGGCCCTCGGGTGCCTTGGCGTTCCGCTTGCGCAGCGACGCCTCCAGTACGGCACGCTGGCCGGGTGTCAGCGAGGACAGGCGCTCCTTGAGCTGCTTCTCGACGTCGGTCGCGTCAGACATCTTCACCCCTCAGCCTGGCTTCGGCCTCCGCGGCGGAAAGGCCCTCCACTTCTCTCAGCAGCGCCTCGAACTCGTCGAGGCCGATCGACTCCGCCTGGTGCGCGCGGATGGCCGCGGCCAGGCTGTCGACCGTCGGCGCCTCGAAGACGGCGCTCATGGGGAAGTCGCCGTGGGTCTGCCGCAGCCGGCCGACGATCTGGATGGCGAACAGCGAGTTGCCGCCCAGGTCGTAGAAGTCGTCGTCCGGGCCGATGGGTGACACACCCAGCATGTCGTGCCATACCCGGGCCACGGACTGGGCGACTTCGTCGTCCGGCCACACCGTGGCCGGGTCCCAGCCGTCCGCGGAGCGGTCCCGGGACGCCCCGAGCGAGTCGGTGAACGCCGAGGCGGTCAGCCCGGACTGGTCGGCGAGGACGTCCTGGAAGTCGGCCGTGCTGACCACGATCTGGGGCAGTCCCGCGGCGAGTGCCGCGCGCGCGAGGGCCAGGCCCTCCTCGACCGGTATGCCCTGTTCGCGGCGGAGCCGTTCGTACCGGTCCCGCACCTCGGGCAGGCCGGCCATCTGCTGCTCGAACCAGTCGTCCCACTCCCACTGCGACCAGTCGACGGCCACCGTGGGCCGTCCGGCCGCGGCCCCCGCCTGGGCGAAGGCGTCCAGGAACGCGGCCACCGCGGTGTTGTCCGCCTGGCCGAACCCGCCCACGATGCCCGTGGTGGCCGAGCCGAGCAGGAAGAAGTCCAGCTGCTCGGCGCGCAGCAGTTCGTCCAGCAGCAGGGTGGACCTGACCCGGGCGTCGAGGACGGCGGCGAAGTCCTTCCGGGTCTTCAGCGCCACCAGGCCGGAGCCCCGGGTGTCCACGCAGTGCAGGACGCCGCGCAGCGAGCCCAGTCGCGTCCGTGCCTCGGTGACGGCGCGGGCCGCCTCGCCGAGGTCGCCGAGATCGGCGGCGCGGTAGGCGATGTCGTCCGGCCGGCCGGCGCGCAGCGCCGCCAGGCGGGCGATCCTGGCGCGCACCCGGTCGTCGTCGCCCATCGCGCCGGACAGCCAGTCCTGCCAGGCGTCCTCGGCGGGGAAGTCCGGGTCGCCGATCAGGTGGAGCCGGGCGCCCGCCTGGGCGAGTTGTTCGGCGAAGGTCAGCCCGGCCTCGCCGGAGGCGCCCGTGACGAGGTATCCGGCGCCCTCGCGCCACGTCACGGCGACGGGTGCCGCATCGAGCGCGACGGGTGCGAAGGCCCGGCGCAGCCGCTGTGTGCCGCGGTAGGCGACCAGGGCGTCGCCGCCCGGTCCCGTCAGCTCCGCCAGCAGGTGTGTGACGAGCCGCGCGCGGTCCGCGGCGTCCTGGGGCGGGGTCACGTCGATGCTGCGGCAGCTCAGCCAGGCGTACTCCTGGGGCAGCACGGTGACCGCGCCGTGAAGGGTGGCCCGCTCGGGCGCCGTCACCGGGGAGCCGTGCGCGTCCTGAAGGCCGTCGGTGAGCACGTCGATGCGTACCGGGCGGTCCTCGCCCGCCTCGCCCAGGGCCTGCGCGAGGGTGACCAGGGTGTGGAAACCGGTGTCCAGGGCGCGGGTGTAGCGGGCGACGGTGTCGGACTGCTCCTCGGCGCCGGTGACGCTCCAGGCGTGCAGCACCCGGTGCGGTGGCCGGCCGGACCGCCGCAGTTCCTTGACGACCTGCCCGAGGTGGTCCGGGTCCGCCGGGTCGGCGTCGAAGGAGTCGTCCGTCGTCCTGGCGTACGTCTGCGCCATGCGCACGGTCGTCACGGCATGGCCCCGCGCGCGCAGCCGGTCGGTCACCCCGTCGGCCAGGCCCTGGTCGTCGGCGAGTACCAGCCAGTCGCGCGGTTCGTCGGCGGGGGCGGTGCGCGGCAGGGGTGCGCGGTGCCAGACCGGGGTGTAGGTCCAGCGGGCCGGGTCCCGGCGTACGGTGCCGGGCGCCGCCGTCGGCCGGGGCAGCAGATGGCTTCGCCGCTGGAACGGGTAGCCGGGCAGCGGGACCCGGTGGCGCGGTTCGCCCCGGTGCTGCCCCGCCCAGGCGACGGGCACGCCGTGCCGCCACAGCTCCCCGAGCCCTTCGCGTACGGTCCGGCTCTCCGGCGTCCGGTCCTCGCCGCGCGGACGGCCGAGCAGCGTCACCACGGGGGCGGGCTCCGGGTGCGCGCGCACCAGGCCGCTCAGCTGGCTCCCGGGTCCGACCTCGACGAGCACGGCGTGCCCCAGCGTCGCGAGGGCGCCGACGCCGTGCGAGAAGCGCACCGGGCGGCGGGTGTGGGCCACCCAGTAGTCCGGGTCGGTGGCCTGCGCGTCGGTGATCCAGGTACCCGTCACATTGGACAGGAAGGGGACCTTGGGCTCCTCCAGCCGTATCTCGCGAAGGGCCGCGGCGAGGGCCGGCAGCGCGGGCTCGACCAGCGCGGTGTGGAAGGCGTGGGAGGTCGCCAGTTCCCGTACGTGCACGCCCCGCGCCGTCAGCAGCCCGCGCACGTCGGCGATCTCCTCGGCCGTGCCCCCGACCACGCAGGAGCCGGGCGCGTTGACGGCGGCGACGGTGGCGCGGCCGTCCAGCAGCTTCTCCAGCTCTGCCGCGTCGAGCGGCACGGACAGCATCCGGCCCGGCGCCAGGTCCTGCATCAGCCGGGCGCGCCGTGCCACCACGCGGAGGGCGTCCTCCAGGGTGAACACCTCGGCGAGGCAGGCCGCGACGAGTTCGCCGAGGCTGTGTCCGGTCATCGCCGAGGGGCGCACACCCCAGGAGAGCAGCAGCTGGGCCAGTGCGTAGTCGACGCTGAAGACGGCCGGTTGGGTGTACAGGGTCTGCCGCAGCCGCTCGCCGCCCTCCTCGCCGGCGCCGAACGCCACGTCCCGCACGTCCCATCCGAGGTCGGGCCGCAGCAGTTCGGCGCAGCGGTCCAGGGCGGCGCGGAACACCGGCTCGGTGCGGTAGAGGCCGGCGCCCATGCCGGCGTACTGGCTGCCCTGTCCGGGGAACAGGAACACCACGGCCGGGGCCGCGCCGGCCGCCGGGACGGGCGCGCCGTCCCGGGCCGGCCGTTCCAGCGCGGCGACCGCGCCCCGCAGGCTGTCGGCCACCACGGCACGGCGGTACGGGAAGGCGTCCCGGCCGTGTTGCAGGGTGTACGCGATGTCGGCGAGGGGGGCGGTGCCGTCCGCGGAGCGCAGGGCGCCGGCCAGCCGTGCCGCCGCCTCGTCGAGGGCGCCGGGGGTACGGGCCGACAGCGGCAGGACATGCCAGTCGCCCGCGCGGTCGGCGGTCACCGGCCGCGTGGACGGGGCGGCTTCGAGCACCACGTGCGCGTTGGTGCCGCCGATGCCGAAGGCGCTCACGCCGGCCCGCGGCGGGTGGTCGCGGGCGGGCCAGCCGGTTCCCTCGGCGTCGACCCGGAACGGTGAGGTGTCCAGCCGGAGCCGCGGGTTGGGGCTGCGGTAGTGGGCCGTCGGGGGGATGAAGCGGTGTTCCAGGGCCAGGGCGGCCTTGATGAGTCCGGTGACGCCCGCCGCCGCGTCGAGGTGTCCGACGTTCGACTTCACGGATCCCAGGTGCACCGAGCCGGCCGGCAGGCCGGGGCCGAACGCCTCGGTGAGCGCCTGGACCTCGATGGGGTCGCCGAGCGGGGTGGCGGTGCCGTGCGCCTCGACGTAGTCGACCGTGCCGGGTTCGATCCCGGCGACCGCCAGCGCCTCGGCGATGACCTCGGCCTGGCCGCGCGGCGACGGGGCGGTGAATCCGACCTTCGCCGAACCGTCGTTGTTCACGGCGCAGCCGCGGATGACGGCGTGGATGTGGTCGCCGTCCGCGATGGCGTCCGCCAGCCGCTTGAGGACCACGAGGGCGACGCCGTCGCCGGAGACGGTGCCGGTGGCGGCGGCGTCGAACGGGCGGCAGTGGCCGTCCGCCGACAGGATGGCGCCCTCCTCGTAGCGGTAGCCGCGCGGCTCCAGCGCGCGCACCGCCACGCCGCCCGCGAGGGCCAGGTCGCACTCGCGGGTGAGCAGCGACTGCACGGCGAGGTGGACCGCCACCAGGGACGAGGAGCAGGCGCTCTGCACGGTGAGACTCGGCCCGGTCAGGCCGAGCTTGTACGAGATGCGCAGGGCCGGCATGCCGGGGTCGTTGCCGATGGCCACCTGGAGTTCGTCGGAGACCGCTCCGCTCCGGCCGCCTGCCGCGATCCGGTCCAGCAGATATGCGGTCCCGGAGGTGCCGGCGAACACCCCGGTGCGCCCCTCGGCGGACCGCGGCGGGTGCCCGGCCCGTTCCAGGGCGTCCCAGGCGGTTTCGAGGAGCAACCGGGCCTGCGGGTCCATGAGTTCGGCCTCCGCCGCGGTGACGCCGAAGAAGTCCGCGTCGAAGAGGTCGAAGCCCTCCAGCGGGAAGCCCGACTTCACATAGGCCGGGTCGTCGAGCAGCCGCTCGGGCACCCCGGCCGCGGCAAGCTCCGCGTCGGAGTGGCGTGTGCCGCCCTCCTGCCCGGCCACGACCAGGCGCCACAGCTCGTCGACGCTCGCGGCGCCGGGAAAGCGTCCGCTCATGCCGATGATGGCGATGGACTGCTCGGGCGGTTCCGCTTCGCTCGTCATGCGTTCTCCCCGTGCGCGGTGGAAGGGGCCTCGGTGGCCTGCGATGCGTCGAGTGCGGCGGCGAACTCCCGTACCGTCGGCCGGTCGAAGAGCAGCCGCAGCGTCGCGGCGGGACCGAGGCGTTCGCGGGCGAGCGCCACGACCTGCGTGGCGAGCATGGAGTGGCCGCCCAGCTCGAAGAAGTCGTCGTCGAGTCCGACACGGTCCACGCACAGGACATCCGTCCAGATGTCCGTGAGTGCCTTCTCGACGGGGGTCACGGGGGCGGCGAAGGCCGCGTCAAGCTCGGGGCGGGCCGCGTCCGGGGCGGGCAGCGCCCGCCGGTCCACCTTGCCGTTGATCGTCAACGGCAGTCGGTCGAGGGGCACGTACACGTTCGGCAGCATGTAGTCGGGCAGCGTCCGTTGCAGGTGTTCGCGCAGCTCGGAGGGCCCGGCCGGGTCGCCCGCCCAGTACGCCACCAGGCGGGGGGCGCCCGTCTGGTCCGCGCCGACGGTCACGACGGCTTCCCGGACCGCGGGATGCCGGGTCAGGGCGGTTTCGATCTCGCCCGGTTCCACCCGGTATCCGCGGATCTTGACCTGGTGGTCGAGCCGGCCCAGATACTCGTGGTCGCCGTCGGTCGTGCGCCGGGCGGCGTCCCCGGACCGGTAGCGGCGGGCGCCGGGCTCCCCCGCGTCCGGGTCGGGCAGGAAGCGTTCGGCGGTCAGCGCGGGCCTGCCCAGATAGCCGCGGGCCACCCCCGCTCCGCCCACGTGCAGTTCGCCCGGCTCCCCGGTTCGGGCCGGCTCACCGTTCTCGTCCAGCACGCGCATCGTCCAGCCGTCGATGGCCTCGCCGATCATGCCGCCGGGCGCGGTGTCGAGGTCGTCGGCGGTCATGCGACGGTAGGTGGAGTGGACGGTCGTCTCGGTGATTCCGTACATGTTCACCAGGACGGGAGCGCGGTCGCCGTGGCGGGCGATCCACGAGCGCAGCATCCCCGGTGGCAGCGCCTCACCGGCGAAGATCACCAGGCGCGGGGTGAGCCCCGGGGTGTGCGGGTGTTCGTCCTCGTACCGGGCGAGTTGGCGGAAGGCCGCCGGGGTCTGGTTGAGCACGGACACCCGCTCGCGGTGCAGCAGCGCATGGAAGTCCTCCGGGGACCGGCGCACCTGGTCGGACACGACGACCAGGCGGCCTCCGGTCAGCAGCGCGCCCCACATCTCCCACACACAGACGTCGAACGCCGCGGAGGCGAACAGGGACCACACGTCGTCGGGTGTGAAGCCGAATCGGTCGCGGGTGCCGGTCAGCAGGCCCGTCACATTGCGGTGCTCGACCATGACGCCCTTGGGAGCGCCGGTCGAACCGCTCGTGTAGATGACGTACGCGAGGTTCGCCGGTCCGGCGCCGCCGTCCGGCGGCGGGGTGTCCGGGTAGCCGGCCAGATCGACGCCGCCGGGGCCGGTCAGGACGGTGTGCGGGGCGCCGAGACCGCGTCCGGGCGAGTCCGTGAGCAGCACGGCTGCCCCGGCATCGGTGAGGGTGAGCGTCAGGCGCTCGTCCGGGCTCGACGGGTCGAGCGGCACATACGCGCCGCCCGCCTTGAGGACCGCGAGCAGCGCGGTCACCAGGTGCACGGTCCGCTCCAGGCAGACGGCGACCGGGACCTCCGGGCCGACCCCGAGCGTTGTCAGATGGTGGGCGAGCCGGTTGGCGTCGCGCTCCAGTTGCCGGTAGGTCAGCCGTTCGCCACCGCTGGTCACGGCGACGGCGTCGCGGCGCGTGGCCGCCTGCCGCTCGAACCATGCGTGCAGCGTGCCCGAACCGACGTCATCCGGTCGGTCAACGGTCACGATGGGTGCTCCTCTCGGTGCCGGGCCTGCCGAACCGGGTCGCGGACAGCTTCGGCACCGGCGTCTCGGGGAAGGTGATCGCTTCGTCCAACGTCCGTTCGTAGGCGGTGAGCAGGGCCGCGGGCGTGTCCGGTCCGAACAGGTCGGTGTCGTATTCGAGGGTCAGCGCGAGGCGTTCACCGCGTTCCTCGACATACAGGCTCAGGTCGTACTTGGCGGTGTCCTGGGGCCCGGTCAGATCCAGGACACACTCGTCGAGACCCCTGAAGACGGGGTTCTGCCGCTCCTTGAGGTAGCTGAACATCACGCGGAAGACCGGCAGGAAGTCCCGCCTGCGCCGGTTCACCAGGGCCTCCACCAGCTTGTCGAAGGGGAGGTCCTGGTGGGTGAAGGCGTCGAGCACGGCCGCACGCACCCGCGACAGCAGTGTCCGGAAGCCGGGGGCGCCGTCCAGGCCGACACGGACCGGCAACATGTTGATCAGACACCCGACCAGGTCCTGGAGTTCCGGACGGGTCCGCCCGGCGGCCGGCGTGCCGACGGTGACGTCGGTGGCGCCCGACCAGCCGGCGAGCAGCGCATCGAAGCCGGCGAGCGCGGTCATGTACGGCGTGACGCGCTCCGTGCGACTGAACTCCCATACAAGATTGGTGAGTTCGGGGCCGATCTCGTGGGTTGCGACGGCGCCGTCGAAGCGTTGGGTGCCGGGTCGCGGGTGGTCGGTGGGCACGAGGAGGGCCTGCGGGTCGTCGCCGAGGACAGCGCGCCAGTGCCCGATCAGCGCGTCCAGCTCCTCGCCCCGCAGCCACGCGCGCTGCCAGGCGGCGTAGTCCGCGTACTGCAGCCGGGGCCCGTCGGGCGGGGCCGGGCCGACCGCGGCCTGTGCCCCGTACAGTTCGCCGAGTTCCCGGTAGAAGATCTCCAAGGACCAGCCGTCCACGGCGATGTGATGGAACGTCATCATAAGGTGGTGGTCGTCGGGCGCCAGTCGCAGCAGCCGTGCCCGCACGGGTGGCCGCGCGGCCAGGTCGAAGACCGACGCGGCCTCTTCGGCGGCGAGGCGCCTGGCTTCGTCGGCCGCGTCGGCGCGGCCGGTCAGATCGGTGTACGGCAGGGGCTGCGGCACGGCGGGCGCGATCACCTGGCAGGGTTTGCCGCCGGGCGCCGTGTATGTCGTACGGAGCACTTCGTGCCGGGCGACCAGTCGGTCCAGTGCCCGGCCGAGCGCGGCCCGGTCCAGCGGGCCCCGCAGGCGCAGCACGGTCGGGACGTTGTACAGCGTGGTCGCCGGGTCGATCTGCTGCATGAACCACAGGCGTTGCTGCCCGAAGGACAGCAACGGCCGGTCCTCGCGTGCTCCCTGGCGCGGGCCGGACGGCACCGCGGGCCGTCCGGGTGCCGAGGCCGCGAGTTGTCCGGGTGCCGGTGCCGTGGGCTGTCCGGGTGCCGACGCCCGGCGCGCGTCCATCGCCGTGCGCACCAGCCGGGTCATGGCCCCGAGGCCGTCCGCCTGTAAAAGTTCCTCCGGCGTGACGTTCACGCCGAGTTCGTCGTCGATCCGGGACGCCAGAACTGACGCCGTTTCCTTGTCGCCGCCGAGAGCGACGAAGCCCGTGTCGGGTGGCACATCGGTCATGCCGAATAGCGCGCACCACAGTTCAATGAGTTGTTCCTCGACGAATCCCATGGAATTCAGGACCCGTCGGCACGACGCATGACACGCAAAGAATCCCCCGTTGCGTTCATATCCCCCGTAGCGCGGGCAGCGTCAATGGCGGCAATCCGACAGGGGATTGCACTCGGCCACGGCGCCGTCCGCTCGATCCGCCCACAGTCTTGTTCAGCCGACGTTGCACGCGCAAGAGGAAAGCGATCATCGCACGTCCGACATGACCGATTCGCTCGATTCAAACCGGGGGTTTCACGCCAGCACTCCGAGGAGCCGATCAAGGAATTCGTCGGGCCGGGCGCCGAGGTAGAAGTGCCCGCCCACGAAGACCTGTAGGTCGACTCCCGCGGTGGTGTGCATGCGCCACGATTCGGCCGCGGCGAACGTCACCTTCGGGTCGCTGTCCGGCACAAAGACCGAGATCGGGCAGTGCACGGTGGCATCGGCTTCGGCCCGGTACGTCTCGATCGCGTGCAGGTCGGCACGGATGGCGGGCATGATCAGCCGCGCCAGCTCCGGGTGGCCGCCCACCCCTTGGTCGGTGCCCCCGAGCCCCATGATTTCAGCCAGTATGGCGTCATCGCCCAGCAGCCGTACGCCCGTGTCGACCCGCCGCGAAGGCGCCGGGCAGGCGGACACCACCAGCAACCCGGGTCCCGGGCCGTCCGCTTGCTCCATGCGCCGGGCGACCTCGAAGGCGACGATCGCGCCCATGCTGTGTCCGAAGAGGACCGGCCGGCCGGCCAGTTCGGGCCGCAGCGCCCGATGGGCCGCGTCCGCCAACGCGTCCATCGCCTCGATCGGCTCGTCGAACAGCCGGTTCTCGCGTCCCGGGTACTGCACCACCAGCACCTCGGTGCCGGGGCTCAGCGCCGCCGACAGCGCATGGTAGTAACTGGCCGCACCACCCGCGTGCGGAAAGCAGACGAGCTGCCGCGTCGCATCCGGCGCCGGATGAAAAATCCGGACCCAATCGTTCCGATCTTGATGTGGCTCCCCCATGTGATCCTCCTCCAGCGGCTTTACCAAATGCCAAGCCTGTCACACGACGATTCGGCAACCGGCCTCGGCACATTGCCCGTTCATGGGCAGAGGTTGACTACGACCGCCGGGCGGATCATTGTAGAGAAGCCACGCGAGAGGGGACCGGCGTCCCGCAAGCTCATCGCGGCAGGCCACGGGGGAAGTTCACGGATCGGGGGCATGGCGCCATGGACGACACCATCTACCGAGTGGTCATGAACCACGAGGAGCAGTATTCGATCTGGCCCGCGGAACGGGAAATACCGCTCGGCTGGACCGACTGCGGAAAGACAGGCGCCAAGAGCGAATGCCTCGACCACATCAGTGAGATCTGGACGGACATGCGCCCGCTGAGCGTTCGCGGCGGGCCGACGGCCTGATCCCGAAGAGGCGTCTGCCGCCAGGGCCCGGCCCCGCCCCGAAGCCGCGACACCACGCTACGTGGCCGACCCGGCCGTGACGTGCATGACCACCTGCGACCGGACGGCGCACACGCTCCGGTCCGTCGCCGATGCCGGGGGCGCCCTCGCGTGGGCGCGCGCAGTTCAGTCCGTGCCGGTGCCCGCCGCGTCGAGGGCAGTGAGCAACGTCTCCAAGCCGACCAGCCGGCGGCCGTCGAGGGAACCGAAAAGCTGCCGCAGCCGCTCCGTTCCCGCCCGCTCTCCCGCCGCGAGGGCGGCCCGTCCCCGGCCGGTCAGGGTCACGACCTTGCGGCGGCGGTCCCTCTCATCGCCGGTCCGGGTGACGAGGCCGAGCCGTTCCAGTGCCTCCAGCGCCTGGGTGACGGAACGCGGCGCCTGACCGAGGCCGTCGGCCAGTTCGGCCTGGTGCAGGGTGCCGCGCTCGGCCAGCAGCCGGAGCATCTTGGTGCGGGCCAACGACAGTCCCGCCGCGGCCATGTGCCGGTCGACCTCCTGACGCACCTGGTGGGCGACGGAAAGGAAATGCAGCCCCACGCGGGCCGGGTCGGGGCCGGTGTGCTCCGCTTCGTGTTCACTCATCGTGTCGGGTATCTTCCCACAAGGAATTAATGAGGTACCTCATGATTAGGGAGACGAGTCGATGAACCGTCCTGTCGCAGTGATCACCGGCGCCACCTCGGGACTGGGCCGGATCACCGCCCTCGAACTGGCTCGCCGCGGCTACCGCATCGGCGTCGTGGCACGGTCCCGGCCCAAGGCCGAGGCGCTTCTCGGTGAGCTGAGGAGCACGGTCGGCGAAGCGCAGGCCGACGTCTTCCACGCGGACCTCGGTGTCACGTCCCAGGCCCGTCGGGTGGGCGAGGAGATCGCTGCGCGATATCCACGACTCGACGTGCTGGTCAACAATGCCGGCCTCCATGCGTTCTCGCAGCGCATCACGGCGGAGGGGACGGCGGAGATGACGGCGGTCAACTACCTCGGCCCGTTCGCGCTGACGCAGGCTCTGACGCACACCCTGTCGGCGTCCGGCCCGGCACGTATCGTCAATGTCGCCTCGGAGGCGGCCCGGCAGGCCAAGACGATCTCGCCGCGGCAGGATCTGCGCCGCACCGCCCCCTACACGCGGCGTGAGTCGATGGCGCTGTACGGCCGGACCAAGCTCATGACCATCATGTGGACCCAGGAACTCGCCCGGCGCCTGGATCCCGGGAAGGTCACGGTGAACTGTTGCGACCCCGGGTTCAACGCCACCGGCCTGGGGCGCGACCTGCCCGGTTCCGCGCTGCTGCGGCGCGTACTGAACACCCTCGGGGTGGGTGACCCGCGCAAGGGCGCCGGCATCATCGTGCGGCTGGCGACCGATCCGGCGTTCGCACACGCCGACGGCGGCTACTTCTCCGTACGCGACGCCAAGCCCCTCGAATGTCCCGAGCCCGGCCGTGACGAGAGCGTTCAGGGCGAGCTGTGGGCGGAAACGGTGGCCCTGCTCGCCGACCTCACGGCTCCGTGATGCCGGGTCGGCCGGCCGGGGTACTACTGCCCCACCCGGCCGTCGACGCATTCGCGCAGCAGATCGGCGTGTCCGCAGTGGCGGGCGTACTCCTCGACCCGGTGCACCCACAGCTCTCGGACGGCGATCGCGTCCTTGCCCACCCGCGCACCCGGATCCGGATACCCGGCCAGCACCGCATCGGTCGCCGCCTGTTCGCGAGCGAGATCCGCGAATGCGCCCTCGACCACGGCCTGCTCGGCAACGGCACCCTCGAAGTCGGCATCACGCGCTCCGTAGAGCTTCGGCGCCGGGTCCCCCGGCACGACCCAGTTGCGCCAGTCCCGCTCCACCTCGGCAAGATGACGGACCAGCCCCAGCAGGGACATGGTCGACGGCGGCACCGATCGGCGCGCCAGTTGCTCCGGATCCAAGCCCTCGCACTTCATCCGCAGGGTCAGCCGATAGTCCCTCAGGAACTCCTGCAACGTCGCCAACTCGCCGACCGCGCAGGCCCCGTCACGGTTACGGGGATCCTCGTCCGGATCCGCCCACATGTCCGGGTACACACTGGCCTGGCTCCACCGCTCGGGCACATCGCTCACGTGCCGACTATGCCGGGCGGCGGACCGGCGGGCAACCGGGTATCGAGGCGTATGCCGGCCCGCCGGGTTGTGGATACGATCGGCGGGTGATCAGGATGGAGACGGCCCGCTTGGTCCTGCGTCGCTGGCGCGATGAGGATCTTGAACCGCTGGCTGCCGTCAACGCCGATCCGGAGGTGATGCGCTGGATCGGTGACGGGTCGACTCGTGATACGGCCCAGACTCTGGCCGGTATCGAGGCCATGGAGCGGCAGTGGGAGGCCAACGGCTTCGGCCTGTTCGCCGTCGAGGTCCGCTCCACCGGTGAGCTGGCCGGCTTCACCGGCCTGTCGGTTCCCGAGTACCTGCCCGAGGTGATGCCGGCGGTCGAAGTGGGGTGGCGTCTGGGGCGCCGTTCCTGGGGCCAGGGGTTTGCGAGCGAGGCTGCCGCCGCCGCAGTGCGGTTCGGGTTCCGTGAGTGCGGGCTGGAGCGGATCGTGGGCATCACTCAAGTGGGGAACGGGGCCTCCGAGCGCGTCATGACGAAGCTGGGGATGCGGCTGGAGCGTGCGTCGGTGGACCCCACGTGCGGACGTCCGGTCCGGATCTACGCGACAGAGATCGCCGAAGCGCCCCGCGACTGACACGCCGCCCGCCGCGGCCAAGAACTCGCTGTCGGTCGGCGGTGCCGGGCGCAACTCAACGGTGTCCGTGGCCTCGCTGTCCCCCGAACGCCCCTGCGACGTCAGCGGCCTTCGAGCAGCCCCGCGTCGTGTGCGAGGACGGCCGCCTGTACGCGGTTGGCGCACCCCGTGCGGGTCAGGATCCGGCTGATGTGCGCCTTGACCGTGCCGGCGCTCAGGTACAGCTGATCGGCGATCTCCGCGTTGGACAGCCCGGTGCCGAGCAGCCGCAGCACATCCCGTTCGGTCGGGGTCAGCTCTTCGGTCTTGCGCAGCGCGGCCTCGGTCTCCCGGCCGGACCGGACATGCCGTTCCATCATCCGCCGGGTGATCCTGGGCGCCAGTACGGGTTCGCCCTTCGCGGCGAGTTGCACGGCCCGTATCAGCTCGGCGGGGCCGGTGTCCTTGAGGAGGAAACCGCCGGCCCCGGCCCGCAGCGCGCGCGTCACACTCGCTTCCTCGCCGAACGCCGTCAGCATCACCACGCGGGTGTGGGGTGAGAGACGGGCGATCTCCTCGGCGGCGGCGATTCCGTCCGCGTTCGGCATCTGGATGTCGAGCAGGGCGACGTCGATGTCCTGGGTGCGGCATGCCGCGGCGGCCTCCCGGCCGTCGCCCGCCTCGGCGACCACGTCGATGTCCTCGGCGTTCTCCAGGATCAGCCGGATTCCCGCGCGCATCAGCGCCTCGTCGTCGGCGATCAGGACTCGGATCATCAGCTCATCTTAGGGCCGCTTCCGCGAGCAGGATGACGAGGAAGGCGACCGTCGGCAGGACCACGAGCAGCGCCACACAGCCCGACCCGAGGACTCGCGGCCAGGTCAGGATCTCGTCCGGCAGCGGGGCGCGCGCCCCTTTCCGTTCGTTGCCGTCGGACTGCTCGTGTGCGCTGCCGTCGGAGCGGAGGCGCGCCGTGTCCACAAGAGGTGCGGCGGCGCTCCTGGGCCGCGCGGCGGCTTCCGGGGAACCGGTCCCGTGGGCGGGCAGCCAAGCCGCCACGCGGAAGCCGCCGTTCGTCAGGGCGCCCGCCTGGAATGTGCCGCCGAGCAACGAGATCCGCTCCTGGCAGCCGGCCAGACCGCTGCGGTTTCCGCCGCGGGAGGGGTTCGCCGCGTACGGTGCCTCGTTGGTGACGGACACCTCGATCCAGGTGTCCCCGCCCTTCACCGCCACCCGGGTGGGCGCGCCGGACGCGTGTTTCAGCACGTTCGTCAGCCCTTCGCGGACCACGCGGTGGATCGCCTGTCGCGTGCGGGGCCCCACCTCGGCCTGGTCGGGAACGGACCATTCCAACTCGACGGTGCTGCCGGTCCGCTGGGATTCCTTCACCAGGGCGGTGATGTCGTCCCGTGTTCCCCTTTCGTCCCCGGTGCCGTCCGTCGGGTCCGGCATGTCCTCGTGCCGCAGGACGTCGAGGATGTCCCGCAGTTCCTCCATCGCCGTACCGGCGGTCGTACGCAGCAGCTCGGCCTGTTCGGCCAGGGCGGGTGCCTTCCGCGCGACGGCGAGTTCGAGTGCCCCGGCGTGCACCGATACCAGGCTCAGCCGGTGGCCCAGGAGATCGTGCATCTCGCCCGCGATCCGGTTGCGTTCCTCCATCCTGGCCGCGACGGCGGTCAGCGTGCGGGCCTGCTCCAGATAGGCGTTGCGTTCCCGGAGCAGGTTGACCAGCAGCCGGCGCCGGCCCAGCAGGGTCCCGGCCAGGGCGGGCAGCAGCAGAAGCAGCACCACGGAGACCGCGTTGCCGATCAGTGCCAGCGGCGCTGCCGGCGGCGGTTCCTCGGGCAGTACCAGGCCACGGGCGACGGTCAGGACACCGACGACGGCGCAGGCCACCCCGACCACCACCCAGGCACGCCGCGGCGGTGCGAGACGACGGGTGGCGGACAGCACGACCAGCGGCGCCACCGCCAGCGTCCATACGTTGTCGCCCACGACCAGCGGGGCGGACCCCAGGACCGCGGCGGCCGGGCGGGCGCGCCGAACGGGGACGAGCAGTGCCGCCCACACCCCTTCCAGCACCGCCCACACCAGCCGGTCCGGGGGCACCAGTAGCAGGGGCACCAGACCGAAGGCCGCCGCCAGGGCGAAGAGCAGGGTCTCGACGACGACCGTACGGGGCCGGGCGGCACGCAGCGCGGCCCGGCTCTCGGCCGCCGCGCGGCGCAACCGCCGCTGCCCACCGACCACCGTGTGTGCCAGCCGCTTGGACAGCCGCGACGGTCTTGTTCCTGCGCGCACCCGACTCCTCATCGCTCCCGCTCCGCCGCCTCGGCACACCCCGGGGTAACGGTAGCCGCGGCGGCGGTGGCCGCACGGCGGGCCCTCGGGGTCATGCGAGCCGGAGGCTCAGCTGTGACCGCAACGCATCCACGTCCACCCGCTCGGCGGCCAGCAGCCGTACGACGGCGCTGCCCGCCGCCGCGCCCGCGTCTTTCTCCGACGCGTCGAGCAGGGCGAGCAGCAGGTGGACCGTGCCGACCGTGGGCGAACCGTGCTCGGCGGCCGACAGCCGCGCCACCGCCATGATCCGGTCGGCGGCGGCCGACAGCCACACCTTGTCGCTGTCGACGTCAGCAGCGGGCCGGGACTCCGCGGCCGAAGAAACGAGGGCGGCCTGCCGTGCGCCGTGCCGACGCATCAGGTCCACGGCCGAGTTGACGTCCGCCAGACTTGCGGGAAGCGAGCGTCCGGCGACGAACAGCGCCCGGTCCAGCGCCAGCATCCCCAGCACAAGGTCCGCCGGCTCCACCGCGGCACGCCCGCACCGTACCGCCTGGCGTACCGCCTCGACGGACACCGCGAACAGAACGGGTGAGCCGTTCACCGTGCTCAGAGAGGTCCAGGAAGTCAGCGCGCGGCTCAGGCGGTTACCGCTCTTGCCCACCGTTCCAGCCCGCCGGAGAAGGGTGACTCCGCGGGATTCCACCCCCTCGCTCTCTGCCGCGTCCACCCGGTCGAGCGCGGTGGCCGCGGCGGCCGTGTCCAGCCTCTCCAGCAGCAGGGCTTCCCGTGCCCTGGTGTCCGGAACTGCCAGGAGGGCACGGGCCACATGGCGGCAGCGGACCGAGATCGTGCCCTCGGCGCGGGCCGACCCGAGCGCGAGCAGCAGGCACCCGCGCAGCGCCCCGGTTATCGCCGGCTGCACCCGACCGCTCTTCGGGGCGGACCGGCCGGACGCGAGACCGAGGCGCCACCACGCCTCGCGCCAGGCGGCCTCGACCTCCCTCTCATCGGCCTCCCGATCGGCTTCCACGTCGGGTCCTGCCGGGACCGGCGCGCCGTCCGCCTCGTCGTCGCTCACCCAACCGCGGCCCGCCCGACCGGAGATCAGACCGCTGAGCGAGCCGGACTTCCGCATTCCCGGGGCGATCGCCGCACCGGCGTCCGTGTCCCCCGACACCAGCTCCCCCAGCAGGGTGTCCGTCCCCACCACCGGCAACTCGCGCCTGACCGCACGGCGCAGTGTCTCCACGAGCAGGTCCATGACGTCCGGTTCGAACTCCGTGGTCGCCCCGGCCATGGCCGTACCGTCGGCATGTGCACCGGTCGTTGCTCGCTGACCCATCGACATTCCCCTCGAAGTGCGGTGGCCTGACGAGAAGAACGCTAGGCGCACCCGCTGCGGCACCACATCGGCCGACCGTCCACCCTTCCGGTCCGATCGGCGCCGTGGTCCCTCTGCCCGGCACCCTCCACGCCCCCCGCCAGAGCGTCGAGTGGCCGACGGTCGTTGCGTTCGGCCGGGAACACCATGAGCAGTGCTCGCCCGCACATGTCGTCCGAGCAGCACTCCAACCAGCTGCCGCCGAGCGAGAGTTCACCGACGGGCCGCCCCCGGACCGGGGTACGCGCCGCCGCGCTCACGGCCGCACTCGCCGCCGTCGGCACCACGCTCCGCATCACCTCCACCGTCCAGCAGATCCGACCGAACTCCTGCATCCGGTGGACCGGTCCCGCGGTCGGTGAGGGGCTGCGCATCGACGAGGCTGAGCGACCTCAAGACCACCGCCGAGGCGTCCTCCTGGCGCTGAGCGACGAGGCGGGTAAGGCCGCAGGCATGGTGGGTGCCGAGGGCCGAGGCCGGCTGAACGGCGCGGCTCAGCCGATCTCGGCGCCTGCGGTTTGGCGACGACGGGAAAGGATCAGCCGCCTGCGAATCCCCGTGCCACCCGCTCCAGTCGACCCCGATGCCTCTCCCACCACGCCCGATCCCCCGCCGGCAGGTTGTCCTTGCCCGTCAAGTACCCGACGCTCCCGTCGATCAGCTCGCGCACGATGTCGGCATGCCCGGCGTGCCGCTGAGTGTCGGAGATCACGCGCACCAGGATGTGGTGCAGTGTCACCTCTCGCCGGTCCTCCGGCCACCATGGGACGTGACCGATCGCGTCGAGGTCCAGCGTCGCGATCGTGGTGTCGGAGTGTTCCCACGCCTGCCGATACAGCCCGACGATGTCTTCACGCGACTCGTCCGCCGTGGCCCACATGTCCGTGTTGGGTGCCGCGTCCTCCGTGTACCACCAGGGCGGCGGCTCCCCGTCGAAGAACGGCCGCCCGAACGTGTCGCCGAAATACCCCAGCTCCACGCCGGCGATGTGTTTGACCAGCCCCAGCAGGTTTGTGCCCGTGGGCGTCAGCGGGCGGCGGATGTCGTACTCGGAAAGTCCATCGAGCTTCCACAGGAGGGCGTCACGCCCTTCTTGCAGATAGCGGAGGAGGTTCGCTTTCGGGTTCGGTTCGATCACGCCGGGGAGTCTTCCATCCGGCACTGACAGCCGGGCTCCCGAGAACAGGGCGAGGGGGCGGGCGGGTGCCAGGAGGGCGGGAGTATGCCCACGTCTCGCAGGTCCGACCACAGCCGGCCGGGGAGCGGGCGTGCGAGCAGGGCGGCCGACTCCTCGATCTCCCGCGGTGAGCGGGCTCCTACGACGACGGCGGTCACGGCGGGGTGGCCGAACGGGAACTGCAGCGCGGCGGCCGCCGACGGGACGCCATGGCGTGCGCACACCTCATGCACCGTCCGCACCCGGGCCGCCAACGCCGGCGGGATTCGCTCGTATCCGTGCGGCGCGCCTGGACGGGGGTCGGCGAGCAGTCCCGACTGAAGGACTCCGGCGGCCAGGACCGCCACGCCGCGCTCCCGGCACAGCGGCAGCAACTCCGTGAGCGCCGACTGGTCGAGAAGGTTCCAGCGTCCGGCCGGCATCACGCAGTCCGGGCCGGGCTCGGGAACCTCGCGGAGAAAGCGCACGGCGACGTCAGCATGGTTCACACCGAGCGAGACGGCACGGACGACACCGGCGCGGCGCAGGTCGTCGAGCGCGCGGTAGGCGTCGCCGACGGAGCTGGAGAAGTCCTGCTCGGGATCGTGGATGTGCAGCACGTCGACGCTGTCCAGGCCCAGCCGGTCCAGGCTCTCCTCAAGCGACCGGAGGACGCCGTCACGGGAGTAGTCCAGGCGTGCTCCGAGGCCCGGGGGCGGATCGGCCCAGATCGGCTGGGTGTCCGGCCCTCCCGGTTCGATGAGCCGCCCCACCTTGGTGCACAGCACATAGGCGTCCCTCGGCTCGTCACGCAGGGCGGTGCCGGTACGGGTCTCGGACAGCCCGTACCCGTAGACGGGCGCGGTGTCGAAGAGGCGTATGCCGAGATCGCGGGCGCGGCGGACGGTGTCCAGTGCCTGTCGCTGCGGCACGGGCCGGAAGAGCCCCCCGATGGAGGCGAGCCCGAGACCGAGCCTGCTGACCGTCAGTCCGGTCCGCCCGAGGGGAACCGAGTCGTCCGCGCGCATGCCGCTCCTCACCGGGGCCGGCCTGGGTCACTCGAAGAACTTCAGGCCCCAGCCGGTGTCGGTGTTCGGACCGGGGACGTTGGCGCGGCTGTAGGTGACCCCGCCCCACCAGCAGAAGGTGCCCGTGTACCAGTAGCGGTTCGACCAGGAGTACGGCGTTCCCTTCGGCACCGCGTGGAACATCAGGGGAAACCTCGGGCCGGCGGGCGGGCTGGTGGCGATGTCCCCGTCGAGCAGGACGAAACTGTGGTGCCCCGGACCGTTGACGTACAGGGTGGGATCCCAACCCCGCATCATCGTCGTGGCGTTGGAGCCGAAGAGGCAGCCGTTCGACTTGTACCAGTCCCACACGTACGTCGGGTCGCCGCCGGGCCGCAGCCTCAGGTCGGCCAGGCAGTACTGGTCGCTCCAACTGCCGTTGGCGGAGTACACGATGTGCAGTTGGCCGCTCGGGTCCTTGACGGCCTCCGGTGCCTCGTTGATGAAGGGGTTGCCGACCACCCGTTCCCAGCTCTCCCGCGGCTGCGAGATGATGTGCCGCGCCCCCGTGGGCGTGGTCGGGCTGCTCATCCGGGCGATGTACAGGTTCTGCTCGACGTTCGTGTCACCGGCCCAACCCGACCAGACGAACCAGCGCTGCCCGGAGAAGGTGAACATGGTCCCGTCGATCGCCCACTTGTCGTCCGGCAGGGCAAGCTGCGTCTCGGCGGTGTACCCGCTGTCCGCGGAGGCGGAGCTGATCACGAACATGCGGTGGTTCGCCCCGACGCCTGCCGTGAAGTAGATGTAGTAGCGGCCGCCGTCCCTCACCAGCTCCGGAGCCCACACCTCACCACGGCCGCGGGTGTCCGACCAGACCTGCCGGGCGGGCGCGGCTGCGAGTCCGTCCGTCGACGCCGCCTGCCGTACCGAGATGCCCCCGCCGGTCGACTGCACGGCGATGTAGGTGCCCCCGACCCGGATCACGCTCGGGTCCGCGGCCCGCAGCGTCGTCCGGCCCGCGTGGGCCGGTCCGCCGGAGGCCAGTGTGAGCGCGGCCGCCAGGACCGCGGCCAGGGCGAAGCTGACGGCGCCGTAGAGACCTCGGAGAATCCTCATGGTCACGCTCCATGGTCGGGCTCCGCGGAACCGGGCCTTTACATCGATGAAAGCCACTCTGGCAGGATCCTGACCAGTCCTGCTCATGTCAAGCCTGCGGGCGCCTGCCGACCGAGGGCGTCGGCCGGGGCCGCTGACGGGGCCCCTGGAGCCGTCCCGTGGGGGTCATATATCGTCATCCGATATCGGGATCCGTAAGTGCACTGCGGTGAGGGAGTGGGCCATGGGCAGGGCTTCGACGGCGGCCGTGGTGCCGGACGAGCTGGAGCGGCGGCTGGGAGTGCCGGACGCGGTGCTGATCGGCCTGGGGTCGATGATCGGCGCCGGCGTCTTCGCCGCGCTCGCCCCGGCCGCGCACGCGGCGGGTTCGGGTCTGCTGCTGGGGCTGGCCGCGGCGGCCGTGGTGGCGTACTGCAACGCGACCTCCTCGGCGCGGCTGGCCGCACGGTACCCGGCCTCGGGCGGCACCTATGTCTACGGGCGGGAACGGCTGGGTGAATTCTGGGGATACCTGGCCGGGTGGGCCTTCGTCGTCGGCAAGACCGCCTCGTGTGCGGCGATGGCGCTCACCGTCGGCGCGTATGTGTGGCCCGGACAGGCGCACGCCGTCGCGGTGGCGGCGGTGGTGGCGCTGACCGCGGTGAACTACGCGGGAGTGCAGAAGTCGGCGTGGCTGACCCGAGTGATCGTCGCGATCGTCCTGGCGGTACTCGCCGCCGTCGTGGTCGCCTCCCTCACCTCCGACGTCGCGGTGACCACCCGTCTGAGCCTGGGCGCCGACGCGTCCTTCGGCGGGGTGCTTCAGGCCGGTGGCCTGCTGTTCTTCGCCTTCGCCGGTTACGCCCGGATCGCCACACTGGGCGAGGAGGTGCGGGACCCGGCACAGACCATTCCCCGCGCCATCCCGCTCGCGCTGGGCATCACCCTGGTCGTCTACGCCCTGGTGGCCGTCTCCGTCCTGACGGTGCTCGGCCCGAGCCGTCTGGCGGGGGCCGCCGCGCCGCTGTCGGAGGCGGTGCGGGCCGCGGGCGTCGACTGGCTGGCACCGGTGGTCCGGGTGGGCGCCGCGGTGGCGGCGCTCGGCTCGTTGCTCGCGCTCATCCTGGGTGTCTCGCGCACCACGCTGGCCATGGCCCGGGACCGGCATCTGCCGCACGTCCTGTCCGCCGTCCACCCCCGGTTCAAGGTGCCGCACCGGTCCGAGTTGCTGGTGGGCGCCGTGGTGGCCGTCGTTGCGGCGATGGCGGACGTGCGGGGGGCGATCGGGTTCTCCTCGTTCGGAGTGCTGGTGTACTACGCCGTCGCCAACGCCTCCGCCTGGACCCTCACCTCGCAGGAGGGCCGCCCGGCGCGGATCATCCCCGTCGTCGGCCTGGCCGGGTGCCTCGTCCTCGCGTTCGCCCTGCCCCTCGACTCGGTGGTCTCGGGAGCCGCGGTCCTGGCCGTCGGAGCCGCGGCCTACGGCATCCGCCGCACGCTCACCGGACGGTCGGCCGTCTGAGTCCCGCCGCGGCCCTACGGGGCGTCGTCACCGAGGACTTCGCGGGCCAGTTCGCGCAGCGCCCGCCGGTCCGCGGCCAGCGCCCGCTTCCCGGCCTCCGTCGCCCGGTAGACCCTCCTGGCACGGCCGTCGACCACACGCTGCTCGGAGGTGAGCAGCCCGTCGGCCTCCAGCCGGTGCAGCGTGGGATACAGCGTGCCCGGGCTGATCTCGTAACCGTGCCGGGCCAGTTCCTCGGTCATCCACGCGCCGTGGATCTCCTCCTCGGCCGCGTGGTGCAGGATATGCAACCGCACCGCGCCCCGCTGGAACTCCCGCACCCGTTCCCACCTCCACGCCGCCCGACCGGCAGTGACGAAACCGATATCGGTTCCCGATCCTACGCCGCCGCCGCGGGCCGCCCGCTCCGCAAGAGGGTCCGCACCCAAGAACGCCGCGAGCGCCCCCCGGCCCGGCGCGGTGGCGGGGCCGAGCGGCCCACCGCGTAGGCCGCCGCCGCGGGCCGCTCGGCCCTGTCAGGGCACACCGCGCGGGGACCAGGGACAGGGGCGACGACCAGAGCCATGGCTCAGCGAATTCCGACACCGAACACGACCGGAACCGCAGCTCAGTGACCTTCGACTCCGAACACGGCCGGAACCGTGGCTCAGCGGCCTTCGGCTCCGAACACGGCCGGAACCGTAGCTCAGCGGCCTTCCGCTCCGAACAGCCGCTCCGCGAGAGGGTCCGCGCCCAGAAACGCCGCGAGCGCCGCCCGGCCCGGCGCAGTCGCGGGACCGCGACGGCCCACCGCGTACGCCGCCGCCGCGTTGGCGCCGCGGGCCGCCGTCAGCGGGTCGTGGCCCTGGCCGAGCAGGGCCAGGAACGAACCGACATGGGCGTCGCCCGCGCCGTTGCTGTCCACCGCTTCGACCGGGAACCCCGGCACATGGGTCGGTGCCTGGCCGGGCGCGGCCAGCCAGCAGCCGTCCTTGTCGGCCCGGACGAGCACGCCCGCGCCGGGGGCCAGCCGCTCCCGCAGGGCCGCCGCCGCGGCCCGCGGATCCTCGTGCCCGGACATCAGGCGGGCCTCGCGGGCATTGGCGCTGAGCCAGTCGGTTCGGGCGAGGACCGGCGCGAGCACGGCTTCGGGGATGTCGGCGACCAGGGGCGCCGGGTCGAAGCAGACGGTGATGTCCGCCGGGAGCCCGGCCGTGAAGCCGGACAGCAGCGGGCCGTTGCCCGGCAGCACCAGCCCGTACCCGGACAGCTGCACCAGATCACCGGGGCGCAGCCGGGCGGCGACCGTGTCGATGTCCGCCTGCGTCAGCGTGGCCTCGACCCCGAAGCTGGTGACGAAGGTGCGTTCGCCACCGCCGTCGATCAGGGCCACGGTGAAGCCGGTGTCGCCGTCCGTGCGGACCGGCAGCAGCGTGTCGATGCGTTCGGCGGCGAGCGCCGTGCGGACGAGATCGCCGTACGGCCCCGTGCCGTGCAGCCCGGCGAAGACCGCTTCGGTGCCGAGGCGCCGGGCCGCGACCAGGGTGTTGAAACCGCCGCCTGCGGCCGTTTCGGTGCGGGTGCCGATGACGTCGCCGCCGCGTTCGGGCAGTGCGGGGATCTCGATCACCAGATCGGCGATGACGTTCCCGGCGAGGACGAGACGGCCGTTCATCGTCCCGTCTCCTGAAGGGCGGGGGAAGCGGATCCGTGCGCGCTGCCCGCACCGGCGCCGGTGGGGCGGCCGAACAGCGCGTACACCACACCGCCGACGACCATGGAGATCGCCCAGCCGAGGCCGTTCACGCCGAACCAGGTGCTGGAGAGCGGTCCCGCGAACCAGACGTCGGTCTCGCTCGTCGATGCCTTGGTGAACAGCAGGCCGACCACGATGGCTGCGGCCCAGCCGGCGACGGCGGGCAGCCGGAACCCGCCCGAGTACCAGTACCGGCTGGTGCGGGTGGTGTCCATCAGCGCCCCGGAGTCGTAGGTACGCCCGCGCATCGAGTCCACCGCGATCACCCCGATCCACGCCGAGATGGGTACGGCCAGCAGGGTCAGGAAGGTCGAGAAGGGCCCGTAGAAGTCGTCGGCGATCAGCATGAGGTAGATGCCGCCGGCGAACATCAGCACCACGTCCAGGGCGACGGCGGCGGCGCGCGGCACCCGCAGCCCCAGGGTGATCATCGTCAGCCCGGCGGAGTAGGTGGAGAGGTGGTTCGACATCAGCAGCCCGCCGAAGGCCGCGACGAGATAGGGGATCGCCATCCAGGAGGGCAGCATGGCGTTGATGGCGGCGACCGGGTCGGAGGAGGTGGCGAGCGTCGGGTCGCCCGCCGAGAGCAGCGAGCCGAGCGAGATCAGCAGTACGAGGGGGATGCCCGCGCCGAACGCGGAGGCCCCGATCAGCCGACGGCCCGGGATCTCGCGGGGCAGGTAGCGGGCGTAGTCCGCCCCGGCGTTGGCCCAGCCGATACCGGTGCCCGCGGCGATGAACCCGACACCCGCGATCACCCCGCTGGACGGTCCCGCGGGGGCGTCGAGGACCTTGGCCCAGTCGACGGTGGCGACGAGGAAACCCATCACGACCAGGTTGAGGATCCCGAAGACGATCGTGGCCCACTTGTTGATCCACATGATGGTGGCATGGCCGAGCCCGCTGATCAGCAGCGTGCAGCCGATGAAGACCAGCAGGCAGACGAGGGTGAGCACGGTGTTCTGGCCGACCCCGAACGCGGTGTCCAGCATGGCCAGCAGCGCATAGGCCGCGGTGGTGGTGGTGATCGTCTCCCAGCCGACCCGGCTGAGCCAGGTGATCAGGGTCGGACCCGCGTTGCCCCGCTGTCCGAAGACCGCGCGGGACAGGGTGAGCGCGGGCGCGCCGCCCTTCTTGCCCGCCAGGCTCAGGGCTCCCACCAGCGCGAACGAGCCGAAGGAACCGATGACGGCGACGAGTGCCGCCTGCCAGATGTTCAGCCCCCGGAAGGCGACGAGGGTCGCACCGAGCGGGAGCCCGAGGATGCTGATGTTGGCGGCGAACCAGGTCCAGAACATCTGGCCGGCCTGGCCGTGCCGCTCGTTGTCGGGGACCGGTTCGATCCCTCGGGTCTCGATGGCACCGACGCGATCGTTCGTCTTCGAAACGGCCATGACGGAACCTCCTTGCTGGATGCGGAAGGGCGGGTGGTGGAACGAAGAACAAGGAAGAACAAGGGGGTGGAGGGGGGCCGAGCGGCGGGGACGCGGGGTTCCCGCCGGGCTCCGGGTGTGCGGGCCGCTCAGCGGAGGGTGAGCAGCCGGGCGGTCAGAGGTTCCAGGTCGAGGGAGTTGACGGTGCGCAGCGTCTCGACGGCCGCGGCGGGCAGCCCCGAGAGCCCGGCGACCGAACCGGCGACCGCACCGGCGATCGCACCGATGGTGTCACTGTCGCCGCCGAGGTTGGCGGCGAGCAGGCAGGCGTGCCAGGGATCGCCGTCGGCCACGGCGAGCACCGCGAACGCGGCGGGCACCGATTCCTGGCTTGCGACGCTGGTGCCGACGAGCGCGACGATCCGGTCCAGGGCCTCGGCCTGAGGGAGATCCCGCACCAGGTTCCACGCCCACTCGATCCGGGACGCGATGTCGGCTCCGGCGATCCAGTGCCCGCGCCGCGCGCCGGCCCGGGCCGCGGTCACCGCGGCGGTCACGGCGTCGTCCAGCGAGCCGCCGTCGACGCCCGTGCTGACGGCGGCGGCGACGGCGGCCGCGCCCGCGATCCCGATGCTTGTGTCGTGTGTGACCTGGCAGGATTCCACGACGTGGTCCAGGAAGGTGTCCAGCGGCTGTGCGGCGAAGGCGATCCCGACGGGGGTGACCCGCATGGCGGCGCCGTTCGTCGTGCCGTGCCTGCCCGCCTCCTCGGTCGGGACGCCACGGGCCACCGCGTCCAGCGCGGCCTTGGTGGACGGGCCGAGGAGGTCGAAGGAACCCTTGGCCTTCATCTCCTTCTCCCAGTCCAGCAATTCGTGCGCGAGCCGCAGCGGGTCGATCCGGCCGCGGCCCTCGTCGATCAGCCGGCCGACGATGACGGCCTGGTCGGTGTCGTCGGTGACGGACCCGGCGGGCATGCCCGCGCTGACCGGGTTGTCGGGGCGGGCGGGTTCGAAGCCGGTGAGGGTGCCGTAGACGCGGACGATCTCCTCGCGGGACATCACCTGTGTGGGCATGCCGAGGGCGTCGCCGAGGGCGAGTCCGTAGTAGGCGCCGAGGGCGTGGTCGAGTCGGTCGGTCACAGTCGGCCTCCTCGGCCCGAGCTGACGTGCAGTTCGAATCTGGTGGGGTCGAGCAGGCTGGTGACCTGCTCGACGACCGAGCCGTCGGCGGCCCGGTACACCTGGGCGAGCCGCAGGAAGGACTCGCCGGGCGAGCGGTGCAGTACGGCCGCCTCCGCGGCGTCGAGCCCGCGTACCGACACCACGCCCTCGCCGGAGTCGGTGATGCGGCCGGCGGCGATCAGCGCCCGGTTGAGCGAGCCGCCGTCGAGGCCGCGTTCGGGCAGCCCGGCCAGTTCCCCGGTGGCCGGGACTCTGCTGTGTTCGAGGGATACGCCCCGTCCGTCGAAGAGCCGTCTGACCCGGTCGAGGGCGATGAACGCGCTCGATGCGAGGCCCAGCTCGGCGGCCAGTCCGGGGTCGGTGACCTCCTCGAAGCGCAGGGTCTCGGTGGTCAGTTCGGTGCCCTGCTCGGCCAGGGCCCGGGTCCAGCCGAGGCGGTTGTCGAGCGGCGTTCCCTCGAAGGTGACGAAGGAGCCGATCCCGGCGTGGGTGGAGATGAGCCCTTCCTCCCCGAGGACCTGAAGCGCCTGCCGCAGGGTGGTGCGGCTGACGCCGAAGCGCTGGGTGAGCGCGTGCTCCCCCGGGAGTCTGCTGCCGTCGGTATGGACCCCTGCGCGGATCTCGTCGGCGAGGACGCGGGCGATGCGATGATGCTTGTGTACCTGTCCAGGCATGTCTAGACAGTAAATGAACAAGTCGTTCCGGTCCATAGCCGACAGAAAAAACAAGTTCCTCGGCGACAGGACCGGCTCCGAATGCGCACGACTGCTTGATGCGGGGCAGCGCGTGCTGATCCAGGGCGGCGCGGGACATCTGGCCGTGGCACCTTCGTCACCCTGCTGCGCACCGAAGCCGACCGCACGGGAGGCACCACGCGTCGCCGCGGAGCGGGAGCTGCGCTACCTCACCATCCAGGTGCACTTTGACCGGGCCGGTATGCGGCGATCGCCGCCATGGCCCGATCAGGCGCGCTGCGCGCCGACGTCGACACCACGCTGCCCCTCGCCCACAAAGCCCGTCATCCCCCGGACCGCTGTCCGCCGGAGGGCGGGCCGTAGGCGTCACGGCCGCCGCCCGGCAGCCCCTCGCTGGTGAGGAAGTAGAACGCGGGCAGCAGGGCGAACGCGACGAGGGCGATCAGCGGTGTGATCAGCACACCCAGGACGCCGACCACGCCGTAGACCAGCGCTCCCGTCGCCGATCGGATGATGCCGTGGCGCACGTAGGCGGGCTCGACCGTGCTCTCCAGGAGTACGGGAGTGTGGCGCAATCGGCAGTACAAGGCCACCCAGCTCAGGCACAACGCCGCGGCCACGCCTGCGTAGATCGCGACGGCCACCCTCGCGTCCGCGCCCGAGACGTCGCTCTGCACCGCGTCGGCGACCACCTCGGTGGGAAACGCGAGCGCCGCCGTCATGAACAGGACGAACAGGTTCGCGGCGTGCAGGCCCCGGTCCATCATGCGGATCCGTACGAAGGCCTGATGGTGGTTGAGCCAGATCACCGCGATGTAGCTGAAGGACGCCACGTAGCCCAGATAGGCGGGCCACTGCCGTAGGAGCGCATGCCCCAGGCCCCCGGGCCGGTGCGGGGGGCTGGCCAGGCCGAGTACCAGGATGGTGGCCGCGATCGCGAAGACGCCGTCGCTGAAGGCCTCGGCGCGTGCCGTCTCCGAACGGTAGAACCGCGCAGGGGACACAGAGGGGTGGGCGGGCAAGGGAGGGCTCCTTTCCTCCTACGTTCATGGCCTTCGACCGTCATGGCCTTCGACGGGACCGCACGGCACACTGCGTAGGTCACGCCCAGCATGCCCGACCGGCGCCGCCGAACCCATGGGCCACCGCCACCGCACGGCGGGGGTCGTCGGCACCGGCGGCGTCGCTCCCGAACTCCCAGGACCGTCCACACCGGAGGCCGGCTTCCGCGTGCCGAACCCGCGACATCCATGCGCGTGACCCGGCACACTCGCAGTCCCGTCAGCTCCAGCACGGCACCCGGTCGCAGACTCTCTCCGCCGACGCACCCAGTGATCACTGTCCACCTCCCGACGCGCCGATGTGTCGGCCACCACCGCAGGGCGGCGCGCCCGGGTCGGCAGTGGGTGGTCGGGCGGACACGTGTGCGGCCGGGGTGAGTCGCGTCGGTCAGGGGGGTGCGAGTGTGCCCGGCGGCAGTCCGAGTTCGCCCTCCGCGACGGTGCGCGCCATGTCGGCCGTCGGTGCCCGGCGGTGCTCGGCGCTGGTGTTGATGTACGCGCTGGCACCGTCGATCGCCACGAGGATGCGGGTGGCGGCCGCCCAGGGATCCGCGCAGGAGAAGGCGCCGGCCTGCGTTCCCGCGATGACGATCCGCTCGATGCGCTCGCACCACAGCAGTTCCTGTGCCACGACGTGGTCGCGCAGCACGGGGCGGTAGCGCGACAGGTGCCGCGCGTTCAGCCAGAGCCTGCTGACGTTGTCGAACTCGGCGCTGGCGGTCAGTCCGAAGAAGGCCCGGAAGGTGTGCAGCGGGCCGTCGGGTCCGGGCCCGGCGGCCTCCTCGGGGAGCAGCCCGTCCAGTTCGGCCATGGTGGCGCTGGTGAAGGCCTCGGCCACCAGGTGGTCGGCGGCCGGGAAGTAGTGGCCGACCAGTCCGGGCTGCACGCCCAGTTCGTCGGCCACCCGGCGCAGGGTGATGCACTCCAGGCCCTCGGTGAGCCCGATCCGTGCCGCCGTGGCGACGATCTCGTTGCGGCGCTCGGCGGGTGCCTTGCGAACGCGCTTGCCCGGACCTCTTGACGTCATGCGGTGAATGCTATTGAGTACGTGACCAATAAAGCAATTGGTCGTGCGCCCAATAAGCGGGATCGGCCGAAAACCGCCGCTCACGGGCGTGCCCCGGACGGCTCGCGAACCTCCGCACCGGCCGCGCCCAGGGCACCGGCACCACACCCGGCAGGGTCGCAGTGCGCGGCGGACCGACGCGCATCACTGTCAGGAGACCAAGGTGGACGACACTCGCACCGATGCCGGCGAGCTGGCCGAGTACGGATATCAGCAGGAACTGAGACGAACCCTGTCGGCGTGGGCCGTCTTCGCGATCGGGTTCGCGACCATCTCGCCCGTGGTCGGCATCTACGCCGTCGTCCAGCTGGGCTTCGTCTTCGCAGGCCCGGCCTGGATCTGGGCGGTCGTCGTCGCCTTCCTCGGCCAACTGCTCGTCGCCGTGGTCTACGCGGAACTGTCGTCCCAGTTCCCGATCACCGGCGGTGTCTACCAGTGGGTGCGCCGGCTGGCCGGGCCGCGACTGGGCTGGCTGGTCGGCTGGATCTACCTAGCCTCGGCGGTCGCCTCGCTCACCACGGTGGCCTATCTGGGGGCCAGTTGGCTGTACCTGCTGTTCGCGGGCGGCACTCCGTCGGCCACCGTCCATGTGCTGCTCGGTGTGGTCTTCGTCGTCGTGGCGCTGGGCATCAACCTCCTCGGGGTCGACCCGGTCAAGCACTTCCTCAACGCGGGCATCATCGCCGAGGGTGTCGCCTCGATCGCGGTCAGCCTGATCCTCCTGGTGTTCGCCCGCCACAACGGCTTCGGCATGCTGTTCGACACGCTCGGCGCGCAGGGCGCCTCGGGCGGTTCCGTGACGGCCGGCTTCCTGACCTGCCTCGCCGTGGCCGGCTGGGCGTTCCTCGGCTTCGACGCCACCACGCAGGTCGCCGAGGAGACCGAACAGCCGCGCCGCAGCGTGCCACGCGCCCTCCTGCGTGCCTACCTCTTCGTCGCCTTCACCGTCCTGCTGACCGGGCTCGCCGTGACGCTCGCGCTGAACACTCCCGAGGACGCCGTGTCCGGCTCCGTCACCGACCCCGTCTTCGAGGCCGTCACCGCGGGGCTCGGCGGCTGGAGCGAGAAACCGTTCATCGTCGTCGTACTGATCGCGTTCTTCGCGTGCGCCATCTCCATCCAGACCTACATCGGCCGCGCCGTGTACGCCTTCGCCCGCGACCGCCAACTGCCGTTCTCGGCGACGCTGGCGACCGTCGGCGACCGGCAGATCCCGTATGTCTCGCTCATCGCCACCGCCGTCCTCGCCGGTCTTGGTCTGCTGCTCGGCCTGAACGGCAACGCGGCGGCCACCCTGATCGCGTTCGGCTCCGGCGGTTTCTACTTCATCTTTCTCGCCGTCGCCGTCGTGGCGCTCGTCGCACGGCTGACCGGCCGCTGGAACCCGGGCGCCGGACAGGTCAGGCTCGGCCGCACCGGTCTCGTCGTCAACGTCCTCGCGGTGGTGTGGCTGCTGTTCGAGGCGGTCAACATCGCCTGGCCGCGCACCGAACTCGCCCCCGTCGGCGGCAGCTGGATCCAGGTCTGGGCCGTGGTCCTGGTCTTCTCGGTCCTCTTTCTCCTCGGCCTCGGTTATGTCCTGGCCGCCCGACCCCACACCAAGCTCGCCGAAGCCGTGCCGAGCCCGAACTCCGAAGAGGTGAAAACGTCCTGATGCCGTCCCCACTCTCCCCCGCCGTCGTCTTCGACCCCGAGCGTGGCCTGCACATCCGCGAGGTCTCCCGGCGGCCCGCCGGACCCGGCGAGGCCGAGATCGAGGTCCGTGCCGCGGGTGTCTGCCACTCCGACCTGCATGTCGTCGCCGGTGACTGGCCGACGGACCGTCCGCTCGTCCTCGGGCACGAGGCGGCGGGCGTGGTCACCGGCACCGGCACCGGCGTCACATCCGTACGGCCCGGCGACCACGTCGTGCTGTCCTGGTTCGCACCGTGCCGCCGCTGCCGCCGGTGCGCGGCGGGCCAGGCCTGGCTGTGCACCGGCACCAAGGCCGTGGGCAACACCCTCCCCGACGGGAGCACCCCGTTCTCCGGCGCCGACGGCGAGGAGATCTGGCCCTACCTCGGTCTCGGCGCGTTCACGGACCGTCTGGTCGTCCCCGAGTCGGCCGCCGTGAAGGTTCCCCGGGAACTGCCGTTCGACGTCGGCGCGCTGCTCGGCTGTTCCGTCACCACCGGTGTCGGCGCGGTCGTCAACACCGCCGGCGTACGCCCCGGCGAGTCCGCGGTCGTCATCGGCACCGGCGGAGTCGGCCTGTCCGTGGTGATGGGCCTGCGTCTGGTCGGCGCCGACCCCGTCGTCGCCGTGGACCTCTCCCCCGAACGCCTCGCCGTCGCCGAGCGGTTCGGCGCCACCCACACCCTCGACGGGGCGCACGACGACGTCGCCGCCTGGTGCCGGCGGGAACTCGGCGGGGTGGACTACGCGTTCGAGGCCATCGGCAGCCCCAAGGTCGTGGAGACGCTTCCCGGGATGCTCGCCTCCGGCGGCGCCGCCGTCCTGGTCGGTATGGCCGCCACCGACGCCACCGGCTCGTTCAACCTCTTCGACCTCGCCGACCAGGGCAAGCGCATCCTCGGCTGCAACTACGGTTCCAGCGTCGGGGAGATCGACATCCCGAAGCTGGCCCGGCTCCATCTCGCCGGCCTGCTGCCGCTGGACGAACTGATCGGCGCGAGACGCCCGTTGAGCGAGGCGGCGGCCGCCTTCGACGACCTCAGGTCCACCACCGGTGTCAGGACGGTCCTCGAACCCTGACCGCCGCCCGGCGCCTGCCCCGCTGCCCCCGCATTCCCTTCCTGGAGAACTCCATGTACGCCGTCACCGACCCGACCACCGGGAAAGTCGTCGAGACCTACCCGACCGCCACCGACGCCGAGGTCGCGGCGGCCGTCGACGCCGCCCACGCCGCCACCGCCTGGGGCCGTGCCGGCACCGTGGCCGAACGTGCCGCGCTCCTTCGGCGCGTCGGCGACCTGCACACACAGCACCGCGACGCCCTCGCCGCGAGCATCGTGCGCGAGATGGGCAAGCCCCTCGCGGAGGCGGAGAGCGAGATAGGTTTCTGCACCGAGATCTACCACTACTACGCCGACCACGCCGAGGAGTTCCTCGCCGACGAGCCGGTCGACGTCACCTCGGGACCCGGCACCGCCGTCGTCCGGCGTGGCCCGGTGGGGGTCCTGCTCGGCATCATGCCGTGGAACTTCCCCGCCTACCAGGTGGCCCGCTTCGCCGCCCCGAACCTCGCCGTCGGCAACACCCTCGTCCTCAAGCACGCCCCGCAGTGCCCCGCCACGGCCGCGCTGCTGGAGCGCCTGTTCGCCGAGGCCGGCTTCCCGCCCGGGGCGTACGTCAACGTGTACGCCGGCAACGAGCAGATCGCCGACGTCATCGCCGACCCGAGGGTCCAGGGTGTGTCCCTCACGGGCTCCGAACGGGCCGGGGCCGCCGTCGCCGAGATCGCCGGACGGCACCTGAAGAAGGTCGTCCTCGAACTCGGCGGTTCCGACCCGTTCGTCGTGCTGTCCACCGACGACCTGGACGCCGTCGTCGAGGCCGCGGTGGCCGCCCGCCTCGACAACACCGGCCAGGCGTGCAACGCCGCCAAGCGGTTCGTGGTGGTCGAGGACCTGTACGACGCGTTCGTGGAGAAGTTCACCCTCCGGCTGTCGGCCTGCGCCACGGGGGCCCCGCTCGCCTCGGTCGCCGCGGCCGAGACCCTGGCCCGGCAGGTCGACGGCGCCGTCGCGGAGGGCGCCACGCTGCACAGTGCCGGCGAGCGGCACGGGGCCTACTTCCCCGCGGGCGTCCTCACCGGACTCACCACCCGCGACGCCGCGGCCCGCCAGGAACTCTTCGGGCCGGTCGCGATGGTCTTCTCCGCCACCGACGAGGACGACGCCGTCCGCATCGCCAACGACACCCCGTACGGCCTCGGCTCCTACGTCTTCACCACCGATCCCGCGCAGGCCGCGCGCGTCGCCGACCGTATCGAGGCCGGCATGGTCTTTGTGAACGGGGTGGGCGCGGAGGGTGCCGAACTGCCCTTCGGCGGTGTCAAGCGGTCCGGTTTCGGCCGCGAACTCGGCCGCCTCGGCATCGAGGAGTTCGTCAACAGGAAGCTCATCCGCACGGTGGGCTGAAAAACGCCGCGCGCCCGCACCGCCGGGGTGTGCAGGGCGGGCGGCTCGCATGAAGGGCTGCCGCCTGCGGGTTCGTGGGTCCAAAGGGCCGACGGCCGCCCGGACCCACACATCGGCCGACGCCGGTACCTCGGCGTGCGAGCCGGGGTGGGTGACCGCGGTGCGCGTCGGGTGCTCAGTATGTGTGGCCCGCGCGCAGCCAGTCGATGTACTCGGCCACGGCGCGTTCGGCGTCGTAGTCGGGCTGGTACCCGGTGTCCTGCCGGATACGGGTGATGTCGAGGTAGCTCCTGCGGCCGGATCCGCCGGTCGGCAGCTCGACCCGGGCGTCGGGGACGACCTTCTTGATCGCGGCGATGACCTCGGCGTTGGTCGTCGCGCGGCCTGACCCGACGTTGTAGGTGCGGTGGTTGAGGTGTTCGGAGAGCTGGAGGAGCGCGATCGCCCGGCCCGTGTCCTTGGCGTAGCACAGGTCGATCGCGTCCTCCGCGTACGCGGGCCCGGGAAGGGCGGAGAGGTCCGGCTCGGTTCCGCGGGCCGCGGCATGGACGAGTTCGGGGGCGGCGAAGAACAACGCGCCGTGGGGGTCTCGTGGTCCCCAGACGCCGGAGATGCGGTAGTTGACGACATCGATGCCGGTGGCGTCGGCCAGATGGGCGTTGAGAAGCTCGCCGATCTTCTTGAACGTGGGAATCACATGGAAGGAACTCATCGGCAGGGGCAGGTCCTCAGCGAGAGGGCCCTCGTCGGATACGCCGCCGTACACGCCGATCGTGCTCGCGACGCCCACGCGCCGTACCTCCCAGTCCCGGGCGGCTTGCAGCACGTTGAACAGGCCGCCCAGCGCCTTGCGTGCCGCTTCGACGGGCTGATCGGAGCTGGGGGGCCAGGGCATGGAACCCGTCGCGAGGTGCACGATGCCCGTGATCTTGTGACGTGCGCCGATGTCGAGCAGCGCCGGCAGGTCGGTGATGTCGCCTTGCTCCACCGTCACGTGTGCGGCGTCGAGGAAGGCCGGCACCTCGGCCTTCCGGCGCTGGAGCAGCACGCAGTCCTCGCCCCTGTCCAGGAGCGCCCGCACGGTGTGGGAGCCGATGAAACCGAGACCTCCGGTGACCAAGATCATCTCTGTACTCTCCTGACGTCCGACTCTAAGCGGATCCTTGTTCCGGAAAAAATGATACGGAGCGTCGTTCCGCTTTGTCAACGACGGCACAACGGTCTTTTGACCCCCGCGTCCTGCTACCAGGACTCGGGGCGCCCGTAAGGCTCCCACCAGCTGGTCAGCCCCCATATCCCGAGGGCCAGCGCGCCGGCCGCTGCGACCGCCGCCGGCCACGGTCGCCGGCACCAGCGCAGCGTCAGGAGCCAGGCGGCCAGCGGTACGACGGCGCCGCCCACCGCGATGAGAGGGAGGTCGATGTAGAGGACTCTCAGGTCACGCCGCGCCTGCTCGAATCCGCCCTCTATGTTGACCCGAGCCATCGGTGCCCAGCTGACCACCGCCACAGCGGCACCGAAAGCCGCCACCAGCAGGCCGACGCATCCCTTGCCTTGTTCCTTCACAGTCGTCTGGGACGCGCCGGGCCGCGATCAAGTTCCCGCGGGCGGGCACGAGTCGGTGCCGTCGTCCGGCGATCATCCCGAACTGGCTGGTGGGGCGGGAGCGTTCGGACGTAGGTTGGGCGGGAACGGTCCACGCCCCGGCTGAAAGACGGACACGACTCATGACCGACCCCGCGACGACACCCGGCCCGGCGGCGCGCTCCACGATCGACACGTCCGTGCCGCACTCCGCCCGGATCTGGAACTACTGGCTCGGCGGCAAGGACAACTACCCCGTCGACGCACCGCACAGGTGTGGCTGATCGACAAACAGGGGCTGCTCACCCGTGACATGACCGAGCTGCGCGACTTCCAGCGGCCCTACGCACGCGACCCCGCGGACATCGCGGACTGGACGAGGGACGACCGCGGTATCTCGCTGCTGGAAACCGTCCGGCGGGCCCGGCCGACCATCCTGCTGGGCACCTCCACCGTGCACGGGGCGTTCACCCGCGAGGTCGTCGAGACCATGACGGCGGTCACCGAGCGGCCGATCGTCTTCCCGATCTCCAACCCCACCTCCCGCATCGAGGCCATGCCCGCCGGGGGTGGGCCTCGGCACCATCGTCTCCGGTGCCTCCCATGTGACCGCGGGCATGCTGCTCGCCGCCGCGCAGGCGGTCGCGGACCAGGTCGATCCGACCGGAGCGGGCGGCTGCCTGCTGCCGCCGGTGGAAGACCTCCGGCGGTCGTCGGCGATCACCGCGACCGCCGTGGTCCAGGCCGCGATCGACGGGGGCGGGGCGACCGCCAAGCCCGCCGACCCGGGCCGGGCCGTCCGGGAGGCCATGTGGGAGCCGGTCTACGGCGACGGGGTGACATCGTGACCGCGCGGCGCTCCGGCCCGGACCGGACCGAGGAGGACCAGGCCCCGAAGGTCCTCGACCTCCCCGTCGGTTCGGTCCGGTGGCACGGATGAACCGGGCCGGGCAACGGCGGCCGGTCACGGGGGCGTTCAGACGGTGCGGGAGCGCAGGCGGCGCAGCATGCGGGCGTCCTGGAAGCCGACGGTGCGGGCCGCGGCATCGACCGTCGTGCCCTGGCCGATGAGGTGTTCGGCGCGTTCGAGGCGGAGGGTCTGCTGGTAGCGCAGTGGGGTGAGGCCGGTGGCGCGGCCGAAGAGCCGGGTGAGGGTGCGCTCGCTCACGCCGACGGCCGCGGCCAGGGCGTGCAGCGGAAGCGGTCGGTCGAAGCCGGCGTCGATGATGTCCTGGGCGCGGTGCACGGTGTCGTCGAGATGGGAGCGGTGCCGGAACATCGCGCTGGACTGCTGCTCGTGCCCGTTGCGGCGGGCGTAGACGACCATGTCCCGGGCCACCCGGGCCGCGGCGGCCGGGCCGTGCCGGGTCGCCACCAGGTGCAGGGCCAGATCGATGCCGCTGGCGATGCCCGCCGAGGTGATCACCCGGTCGTCGGCGGTGAACAGGACGTCGCGGACGACGGTCGCCCGGGGGTGGCGCAGGGCCAGTTCGTCCTGCACGTCGTGGTGGGTGGTGCAGCGTCGGCCGTCGAGCAGACCGGCCCGGCCCAGAGCCTCGGCTCCGGCGCAGACGCTGGCCACCGTCCCGCCCCCGGCATGATGGTCGCGCAGCACCCGCAGGGAGGCGTCGGCGATGGCGGGGCTTCGGGCCAGGGTCGTCGCCCGCCAGCCGGGCACCACGATCAGGTCGTCCGGCCCCAGGTCGGGCCAGTCGAGCCGGGCCACTAGCGGCAGGCCCTGCGCGGTCGGGATCTGGGGCTGTTCGGCGACGTAGGCAAGTGTGTAGGGGTGCCCGAGGTCGGCGGCCGTGGAGAACACCTGCGCCGGGCCGGCCAGGTCGAGCACATGGACTTCGGGCACCAGGAAGAAGACGACATGGGTCACGATCCGGTCATCATGCCCGACGTGCTGCCGCCGCTTCCAGTCGGTCGATCGTGGCGAGGGTGGCGAAGCGTCCGGCGAGGGCGTATTCCGTGCGTCGTACGACCTCTTCGGCGGGCAGGGTCCGTGGGTCGGCGAGCAGTTCGGCGACGCTCCGGTCGGCGGGGGCATCGGGGTGTGCGATGGGGTTGGTCGCGGTCGCGTCGGTGACGAAGGTGACCCGGTAGCCGAGGTCGCTCGCCACGCGGGTGGTGGTCTCCACGCACTGCTCGGTGCGGATGCCGCACACGGTCAGGTCGCGGATGCCGTGCTCGGTGAGGAGTTGCTGCAGGTTGGTGGTGGTGAAGGCGTTGTGCGAGGTCTTGTGGATCAGCGGCTCGCCGTCGGCTCGTTCGAGTCCTTCCATGAGCCGGACGTGGCCGAGTGCCGGGTCGAAGACATCGCCGCTGCCGGGCTCGGCGTGCAGGACCCACACGACCAGGTCCCCTTGTTGCCGGGACAGCCGGACCAGACGGTTCACCTTGTCGGCGATCTTAGGGTCGGAGATGGTCTCCCACAGCGGGCGGGCGCGGAAGGACTCCTGGACGTCGATGACGATCAGTGCTCGGGTCATGCCTCAAGCGTCCGGTGTCCGAGGAGGCCGGCGACAGACCGCATCAGGTCCGGCAGCGGACCGATCCGGTCACCCGTGGCTGCGCTGCGGTACGGCGGGCCGGCGGGCCGGGGCGGGCCCCTCAGTGCCGGCGGTCCCAACGAACCCACAGGGCGGGCGGTTTACGGAAGACCAGGCCGCGGACGGTGGACGGGCGGTCGGGGTCGGGGCGCAGGCCGTCGAGGCGGTCGAGGCAGGCGCGCAGGGCCGTCCGGGTCTCCAGACGGGCCAGATGGGCGCCCAGGCAGTAGTGCGGACCGTGCGCGAAGGCGAGGTGCTGCCGGGAGTTGGGGCGGCGAAGATCGAAGCGGTCGGGGTCGGGAAACACGTCCGGGTCCCGGTTGGCGGCCGCCAGCGACACGGTGACCAGGTCGCCCCGGTGAATGTCCGCGCCGGCCAGCCGCACGTCCCGGGTGGCGTACCGGTCGACCACGGCGGCGGCCGGTTCCAGCCGCAGGGACTCCTCGATCGCGTTGTCCAGCAGCTCCGGTTCCACCCGCAGTTCCGCCGGCCGCCGTGGCGCGTGCAGGAGGTGGAACAGGAGGTTGGTGATCATCGCCTCGGTCGTCTCGATCCCGCCGAACAGCAGGATGGCCGCGTTGCCGGCCAGGTCCGGCAGGTCCAGGTCCCGGGCGGCGGTGACCAGCAGGGACCGGGGTGATCCGGCGTCCACCGTGGCGGCGACGGCTTCCCGCAGCGCCGCGTAGGCGGCGGGGCCCTCGGCACCGGCGGGACGTCCTTCGGTCAGCTCGTGCACGCAGTGCACGATGGCCTCGTACCAGCTCAGTACCCGGTCGACGGGAACACCGTCCAGGCCCAGGGCCCGCGCCATGGTCCTGGCGGCCAGCGGTCCGGCGAACTCCCGCCGCAGTTCGGCCTCCCCCCGTCCTTCGAGGCCGTCCAGCAGCCGGTCGGTCTCGTGCCGCACGGTGTCCGCGAAGGAGTCCCGCACCGCCGCGGGACGGAAGGGGTCGGTGAACGGCTCACGGTGGCGGGCGTGTTCGGCACCGTCGAGGGAGAGCATGCTGGGGCCCGTGATCCGCGCGGTGGTGAACCGGGGGTCGTCCACGGTGAACGTCTGCGCGTCCCGCATCACGGCGAGCGCCGGGGCGCGTGAGGTGACCATCCATCCGCCCAGCGCCGCAAGCCACGCCACCGGTGCGGTGCCCCTCAGCCGGGCCAGATGCGGATGGGGGTCCTCGGCCAGCTGAGCGAGCGTGATCATGCCGCCAGACTAGGGCACCGAGGCCGCAGCCCCCGGGGACCGGGGCTCTCGCGGATCGGTCGAGGGCCGGTGCGCGATGCGTCGCAGGCGGGCCACGGGTGTCCGGGCGCGCCCTCCGGCCGGGCGACGGGTCATGGGCGAGTCTCCGCGCCCGCCGCCGCCTCGGTCCGGCGACGATCAGCGCGGCCGTCGCCGGGTACGGTGGCGCGGCCCACGCGAAGGCGGTGCCGTGCGAGGTCGCCGAGCCGGCCGCCGCGTGGGCGCCGTAGCGGCACGGTGGCCATGTCGGTGCCCCGGCCGCGAGCGAGGTCGGGGTGGCCCGGCGTTCGTCGTCGATGCGCGGCCGACGCGGGTGCGCGGGGCTGTTCGTGGTCCGCCCGTGTCAGATCGAGGGGGTCAGTTCCTGTTCCGCCCAGACGATCTTGCCGCCGGTCGTGAAGCGGGTGCCGTGCCGGTGGGACAGTCGCGCGACGAGGAACAGGCCACGACCGCCCTCGTCGGTGGCGCGGGCATGACGCATACGCGGAACCGTGTCGTTGGCGTCGAAGACCTCGCAGACCAGCACGTGGTGTCGGATCAGCCGCAGGGTGACCGGGCCCGCGCCGTACCGGACGGCGTTGGTGACCAGTTCACTGACGATCAGTTCGGTGGTGGGCGCCAGATGCTCAAGACCCCACTCTCTCAACCGGTCGGTGGCCAGCGTACGGGCGTGGCCGACGACGGCCGGATCCGCCGGCAGCTCCCAGGAGGCGATCCGGGACGGGCTGAGCGCATGCGTCCGGGCCAGCAGCAGGGTCGCGTCGTCGGACGGCGCTCGCACCGGCAGGGTGCCGACCACGGCCGAGCACAGCTCGTCCAGGGGACGGTCCGGCCGCGCCAGGGCGGCGCCCAGCCGGTCCATCCCCGCGTCGATGTCCGCGTCGCGCGTCTCGACCAGTCCGTCGGTGTAGAAGGCGAGCACGCAGCCCTCGGGCAGGTCAAGCTCCACGGCCTCGAAGGTGGCCATGCCGACGCCGAGCGGCAGGCCGGAAGGGAGGTCGGGGAAGCCGACCCGGCCGTCCGGCTGGACGATCGCGGGCGGCGGGTGCCCGGCCCGTGCCATCGTGCAGCGCCGGGTGACCGGATCGTAGACGGCGTACAGGCACGTCGCGCCCGCGACCGCGTCGGTCCGGGTGGGGTCGTCCAGGTCCTCCTCGGCGAGCCGGACGATGGTGTCGTCGAGCCGGGCCAGCAGCTCGTCGGGCGGCAGGTCCATGGCCGCGAGCGTGTGCACCGCGGTGCGCAGTCTGCCCATGGTCGCCGCGGCGTTGATGCCGTGCCCGACCACGTCGCCCACGACCAGGGCCACTCGGGCGCCGGACAGCGCGATGACGTCGAACCAGTCGCCGCCGACGCCGTCCTCCGTGTCGGCGGGCAGGTAGCGGGACGTCACGTCGACGGCGGCCCCGCCGAAGAGCCGGCGTGGCAGCAGGTTGCGCTGCAGCGCGAGGGCGGCCGCGCGTTCGCGGACGTACCGGCGGGCGTTGTCCAGGCTGAGCGCGGCGCGGGCGACGAGGTCCTCGGCGAAGAGCAGATCGTCCGCGTCGAACGGCGTGGGATCGTCGGCGCGGACGAACACCGCCACGCCCAGCACGGCACCGCGCGCGTGGATCGGCAGGATCATCAAGGAGTGCATCCCGAACCGGTGGATCTTCTCGCCCCGTCCCGGATCCTCATCGAGCCAGGTGCCGGCGGAGGTGTCCAGGACCGGTTCCAGGTGCGGCTTGCCGGAGGTCAGGACACGGGTGAAGGGCGAGGAGGCGGGGACGAAGACCGGTTCCCCGCGCGGCCAGAGGGATTCCGGGGCCCCTTCGTGGACCGATGCGACACCCGCCCGGCGGAAGGCCGGTATCCGCCCGCCCATCGCGCCGAGCCGGGCCTGCGACTCCTCGCCCAGTTGTACCGACTCCGCCAGATCGACGGTGACGTAGTCCGCGAGGAGCGGCACCGTGAAGTCGGCGAGTTCCTGCCCGGTGCGCATCACGTCGAGCGTGCTGCCGATCCTCGTGCCGGCCTCGCTGAGGATGCCCAGCCGCTCCCGCGCCCGCTGGCGGTCCGTCACATCGACGATCATGGCGCACACGCCGAGCGTGCCGCCTTCCGCGTCGTCCAGGCGGAAGAAGGAGGTCGAGAAGGCGTGCTCGCGGCGCGGGTCCGCGGGCAGGCTCAGCCGGTATTCGTGGTCGACCTTCGGGGCGCCGCTCGCCAGGACCTCGCGCATCACCGCCTCGACGGCGTCGGCCTCGCACCCCGGCAGCACCTCAGCTAGGCGCCGGCCCAGCCGCCGCTCGCGGGCGATGCCGTCCTGGGTCTCCAAGGCGTCGTTCACCCAGATGCAGCGCAACTCCCGGTCACGGACGGCGACGCCGATCGGCGCGCTGGCCAGAAGCGACTCCAGCGCCACTCCCTGCACCGGCGATGAGGTGGCTGAGGTGGCTGAGGTGACAGTCCGCCGGCCGGTCGCGGCGACGAGCCAGTGGGTCTCTGCGCCCCGGCCGGACAGCGGGGCAACCCGCACGTGCACGTCGAGTCGGCCGCCGTCGCGATGGCGGAGGCCGACGCGGCCGGACCAGCCGCCCTCGTCACGGCACCGCCGCGCGCCTGCCGATGCCTTCGCGCCGTCCTCGGACGCCGCCAGCAGTTCCGTGGCGGAGCGGCCGATCACGTCGTCGGCGGTGAAGCCGATGAGCCGCTCGGCGGACTGCGTCCAGCCGGCCACCGTGCCCTTCGCGTCGATCACCGCCACCGCGGTGTCGGGCACCGGCCCGGCCGGCCGCCCCGCTCCGCACCTGGTGATCGGCGCCGTGTCCTCACATATGGGCATCGCAGCCATCCCTTCTGCCGGGTGTCTCCCGGGCGGCGGGACCCGGCTCGCCCGTGTCGGCGATGCGATCGAGCCGGTCGCCGAGCGGTGCGCGCCCGGACCGCGTCAGGACCGTGCTTGCGCTCCCGAGCCGGGCCGGGACCCGGCTCGCGACGCCCTCCGGCGGCTCGGGCCGGCCCTCGCCCAGGGTGGTGATCGTGCGCAGTATGTGCTCGCGGGCGAGGGTCGCAAGGTCCGGGTCCCGCTCGGGCGGCAAAGTCGCGATCGGTGACGGCACGACTCCGGGTCCGTCGGGTCCTGGCCTGTCGCCGGTCAGGCGGCACAGCGTCGGCGGCCAGACCCCGCCGCGGCGCGCAGGATCCGTTCCGGCGTCCGCAACCCGAGCCAGCATAACGGGCATATTACCGTCGATAACATCTTTTTCTATGTCGTTGTTATCGTTTTACGGACTGTAGACCGTGGCCGGGGTGTCGTCGTCCAGGTCGTCGCGGAGCGCGGCGACGCAGAAGGCCACCATGGAGGCGAGCAGGAGCAGCGCGACCGGACCCCAGATCGCCGGGATCGCCCACATCGGCCAGTCGTTGGCGGCCTGCGCCCAGAGCGTCAGGATGGCGGCGGCGCCCAGGCCGACGCCGTGCCACCGCACCACGGCCGCGGCTCTCCCGTGCCGCCGGTTGCCCCGCGCGAACAGTGCCCACAGCCCTCCGACGAGGGCCGTCAGACCGAACGAGAAACAGGCGAGAGTCCCGCCGAACCGGTCCTCCGGCCACCCCACGGGCCCGGCGTACGTCTGCTGCCGCTGTCCGGCGGTGTCCCGTACCTCGACCACCTGCCCGTGCCAGATGACGCCGACGACCTTGTCGCCCGGCTCCATCTCCGACACCACCGGATCGGTCTGCGGGAATGTCACGTCCCACTGCTTGCCGGACGGCAGCAACAACTCGGCCTCCGGTGGATCGCCTTTCTTCCCGCGGTGCAAGTCGGCCTTGCGAACGGTGAATTCCTGCTTCCACAGGCAGCCCGACGCCACCACCGGTACCGAGGCGCAGGCCGGCGCGGCACGGTACTCCCGCTCGCGTTCCAGCGCTCCGGGTATCTCGTAGGCCATCGCCGCCCCGCCGCCGACGGCCAGAACCGCGAGCAACAGCCATGCGCCGGCCCGTAGCCCGTCCTGCCTTCCCGACCTCACCGTACGTTCCTCCCCTTAATGCCTCGTCAGCGCATTGGAACACGGGGGCCGAGCAGCGCCCAGGGCGGCCACCGGCAGCGCACCCGCCAACCGGATTGCCGGAACAAGGCAATGAGCGGAGCGGTCTGGCACAGATGCCCCGGGGAGCGGCGCGCGCCGTCCGGCGCCGCCTGCCCGGCTCGGCTACTTCGTCGGGAAGATGTCGAGTACGGCGTGTCCGTCGCGCAGTTCCGCCACGTGAAAACCCAGCCCGTTCAGGCTGCCCGTGCCACCCTCGCCGACCGACGTGGACAGGAACGTGCCGTCGCCCGAGGCCCGTACGACCACGGAACGCGCCGTGACGCTCGTGACCTCCAGCGAGCCCACCCCGAACCGGTCGTCGACCGGAATGCGCGTCGGCTGCTTCGTCACCACGATCCGGCAGCGCCCGTCGAAGCAGTCGGCGACATCGGTGCCGTCGGCGGCTCCCCCGGCGCGGGCGGGTGTGGAAGCCGCGGACGAGGGCGGCGGCTCGGCGCCCTCACCCGAGCCGCCGCGCCCCGGTCCGTCATCTGCCGCTCCGCCGCCCGACCCGCAGCCCACGACGGCCACCGCCATGCCCAGCCCCAGCACCGCCATGGCGCCCCGGTGCGCTCCGCTCCCCATCGTCCAGCCCCTCACCGCATGCCCGGCGCCCGTACGCACGGGCCTTTCACGGTCTTTCCGTTCCACGGTCCTCCTGCGGGCACACCACGGGGACGGGTCCCGAACACAAGGGCGCATCATGGCGGGCAGCACTCGCCGTCACGCGAGTACACCGATGTCTGCTCGCGCAGGTACGCCTAGGTGCCGGAGACCGAGCGGATCGGCTCGGACGGCTCACCGCTCCGACAACACGAGGGTGACCCCGAACCGACCAGGCGACCCGGGCGGGCGGCCCCGCCTGCGTTACGCTCCGGCGTTGTGAGCGAGGTCCGCGGAGAAGGAGCCGAACCGCACCCGGCGCGACCGCCTGCCGGACCGGAGGTGGCGCTGCGTCTGGCGGTGGTCCTGCTGGTCGCGGCCTCCGGGGCGGTGGAGGCCGTTTCCTTCACCGCACTCGACCATGTGTTCGCCGGGGTCATGACGAGCAACCTCGCGCTGCTCGGAATGGCGATCGGCCGGGGGCAGAACACGGGTGTGACGGCGGCACTGCTGGCGCTGGCGGGGTTCGGCCTGGGCGCCGCGGGGGTCGCGTGGCTCACACGGCGGCGCACGGGCGTGGTCACGCACTGGCCGGCACCGGTGATGCTCTGCCTGGGCGGCGAGGCCGTCCTGCTCGGCGTGGGCGCGGGGATCTGGGCCGCCGCCGACGGCGCGCCGGGGGACACGATGCGGGATGTCCTGCAGTTCGGTGCCGCGGCGGCCATGGGGATCCAGGCGGCGGCGATGGTGGCGGCAGGGCGGGCCGCGGCGCCCACCACCTATCTCACCGGCACGCTGGCCACGTACATCGTCAAGGGGGTGGGCGCGGCCCGCCCGGACCGGTGGGTGCCGGCCCGGCTGGGCGCCCTGATCGTGGGTGCGGGCGCGTGCATGGCACTCCTGCGGACGGCTCCGGCGTGGGCCGCCGTCCTTCCCGCCGTGCTGGTCCTGTGCGCACTCCTGACGGCCTGTCAGCCGCTGATCCGGGTGCGTCGCGCCCCGGCCGGGCAAGGCGCGGCCCCGGCGCCGCCGGGCTGAGGATCGAGCGCGGGCACGCGTCAGCGGGGCATGGCGGCCCCGTGCTGCCGCGGGCCGGCGGCGCTCAGCCGGCCCCGACCCGGACGGCCCGTACGGCGGCTTCACACAGGGCCCGGACGCCCTTGTCCGACTCTGCGAACGAGCGCGGCGCCCGCCAGGTCGGCGGAGCCGCCGGAGCGGATGCCGGCCGTCGGGGACAGCGGGGCCGCGCAGCGCAGATCGGCGGTGCCGCCGTGCGCGATCTCCCGGCAGGTGCCGCCGCGTTCGGCGAGGCAGAGGGCCTTGGTGACGCCGGCGACCTTCGGCGTCTCGGCCGTGGCCGATCCGACCGCGCCGGTTGCGACGACCGCGGCCTTCACAGCCTCGCCTCCCGTGGCCGGCCGGCCGTGGATGTCTCCGCCCGCACGGGCACGACGGCTTCGCCGGTGTACGCGAGGAAGGTCAGCGTCTCCTGGAAGTACAGCCGGATGGTCGTCTCGTCGTGCGACAGGTAGCCGATGGACAGGTCCTGGCCGATGCGCAGTTCGAAGTCCCCGCCGCGTTTCGACAGCAGGAAGGCGCCGTCGATGGCCGGCGCCCAGACGATGTCGCCGTCCAGAACCCGGGCGATGTGCTCGATCACCGGGTAGCCGTAGTCGGAGGTCTCGCTGACGGCGGTGTACGCCTCGGCGCTCAGCGCCAGCGCGTACGGGCCGCCGACGCCCGCGAGCCGCAGCGCTGTCAGGGCTTTGCTGACGACGTCCGGGTAGGCGCGTACCTCGGCGGACAGGGCCAGGGCGGCGTTGGACGAACTCTGCCGCAGTCCGGTGATGTCCGCCGCGGCATAGCCCTCGAACACGGCGCGGTCCTCGGCGAACGCGATCTTCCGAGCGGCGTCCTTGACCGGCTGCCAGTCCGCGTCCCTGGCGCCGCGCGCGACGTCGTCGACCTGCTGCCGGTCGACGGTGAACGGCACCCGCAGTTCCACGAGGGGCTGGAACCGGCGTACGCGCGCCGTGACCCCCTCGGCCGGCGCCGCCACGTCCGCGAGGTGGCCGCTGCCCACACCCGCCAGTTCGGTACCGCCCGGCTCGGGCACGTCGACGATCCGGCGGGCCGCGATGTGCCGTGTGAACGTGCGCCGTGCCTCGTCCTCCAGATCGGCCCACGCCGCGGCGGAGATGGGTGCAAGGTCCCGGTGCAGATTGTCCATCGTGCGGGCTCGCCTCCTGTCACGTCCTCAGATCACCGATGCCGAGGGAGCCGTCGGCGGCCGCCGACGGGAGCGCCGTCGCCATGGCCTCGGTCTCGTCGGCGCCGACGGTTTCGTCCGCACCGGCGGTTGTGTCCGCACCGACGGTCTCCTCGGCTTCGCCTGCGGTCGGCGGATCGGGGAGGTTGTCGAGAAAGTCAGTGGTGGGGACATGGAACAGCGACCCGGTCACCGGGGTGGAGAAGTCCAGGATCCGGTCGTGGGAGGCCGGCGGGTCGCCCAGGAACATGCGCTCAAGCATCCGCTCCGTCACGGCCGGGGTGCGGGCGTAGCCGATGAAGTAGGTGCCGAACTCGCCCTCCCCCACACTGCCGAAGGGCATGTTGTCGCGCAGGATCTCGTGCTTCGTGCCGTCCGGGTCCTCGATCGTGGTCAGCGCCACATGGGAGTCGGCCGGTTTGACGGCGTCGTCCAGTTCCACGTCGGACAGCTTCCGGCGCCCGATCGCCAACTCCTGTGCCTCGACCGGAAGGGCGTTCCACGCCTGGAGATCGTGCAGGTACTTCTGCACGATCACATAGCTGCCGCCGCTGAACGGCGGGTCCTCGTCACCGATCAGGACCGCCGCGTCCGCCGCGGGACCCGTCGGGTTCTCCGTGCCGTCGACGAACCCGAGCAGATCACGCACGTCGAAGTACTTGAAGCCATGGACCTCGTCGCGGGTGGTGACCACACCGCGCAGCCGTTCCATGATCTCGGCGGCCAGCGCGAAGCACAGGTCCAGCCGGGCCGCGCGGATGTGGAACAACAGGTCACCCGGGGTCGATACGGCGTGGTGCCGGGCGCCGGTCAACTCGCGGAAGGCGTGCAACTCGGCCGGGCGGGGGCCGGCGAACAGCCGGTCCCAGGCGGTGGAGCCGATGCCCGCGACCACGCTGAGCCGCCCGTCCTGTGACGCCCTGAAGCCGACCGCCCGCTGGAGCCCGGTCAGGTCCGACAACGTCTCCCGTACGACCGGCTCGCCGCCCTCGTCGATGGTCACGACCAGGAAGATCGCCGCGCTCGTGAGCGGCGACAACACGGGCTGGGGCACCGGCCCCTGGGAGTGTGCGGGCATGAAGGGCTCCCCTTCCTGACGGTCACGGACAGAGGTCGGCGATGATCGCGAACGGGGAGACACCTGCGCACATCTGCGTGCAGCGGCGGCGGCTCCGGCCTGCGGCGGCCCGGAATCCGCGCGCAGGCACTGACCCGATCGGGTGCTTCCGGGGCACTCATGTCACCGTATGGCCCAGCCCCGGCCCCCGCCACCGGCAGGTTGGGACGGACGGTCCTGCCCGGCCGGCGTCCCCGGCCCGGCGCCCCTGGTGTGCTCACCAGTAGTGACGACGGCCTCCGACCGCGTGTCCCACGGCACCGAGGATCCACAGGATCAGCCCGATCACCAGGAGGATGATCCCTATCGTCCACAGAAAGTGCAGGCTGGTGAGGAATCCCACGACCAGCAGAATGATCCCCAGAACAATCATGGTCACTCCCTCGGGGTTCGTTGTACGAACCTCATCGACCTCATGACCGCCGAATATCCCGTCCACCGGCGGCAAAACGGGACGGCGTCCATCACCCGGTCAGCGGTTTCGCGGCACCGACGACTCCGACGCCGCCTCGTCCCAGCTGCCGCCGCCACTGACCACGGGCGACCGGGTCAGTCCGACGATGCCCGCCGCCATGAGGGCGACACCCACCAGTTCGGGCAGCAGGCGCCAGCCCAGCGCGATGCTCTCCCCGAACAGCAGTCCGCCGAGGGCGACGCTGATCAGGGCGTCCCCCAGCGTCAGGGCCGGCTGGGAGACGGCCAGGGTGCCGGCCCGCAGCGTCCACTGGAGCAGCAGCACGCTCAGCAGACCGGTGGTGGCGGCGGCGTAGGTGTGCCACGTGGTGAGGACCGCGGCGGGTCCGCCCGGGAAGCGCGCGGTCACCTCCTTGATGAGCGCGGCCGTGACCGCGAAGCACGCGGCGGTCGCGGTGCCGAGCGTGGCGGCCTGCGGCGGGCCGCGCAGCCGCAGGGCAGCCGCCAGCAGAACGGCGACACAGCACGCAAGACCGCCGCCGACCAGGAGCCAGCGCCAGTCATCGGCCCGTTCCCCGCCCTGGGACGGGGACGCGCTGAGCAGGAAGACCGCCAGACCGACGGCGAGCATCACGAAGGGGCGCCAGGTCCGGGCGCCGGGCGAGTGCCGGAACACCACCGCACCGATGAGCAGGGTGAACAGCAGCTCGCTGGCCAGAAGGGGCTGCACGACCGACAGTTCCCCGGCGTCCAGGGCGATGACCTGGAAGACCGCGGACAGCAGCATGGCCATCGCGCCGGCCCACCAGAAAGGACGCCTCAGCAGCCCCGCCAGCCGGGCGATCGCCGCCTTCGCGCCCCGGCCGCGGACCTCGTCCGGCTGGACCGCGGCCCTGCGCTGCAGGACGGACGCCGCCGCGTTGCACAGCGCGGACAGCAGGGCCGTGACGACGGTGAGCACGTTCATGCGGATGCCTGTCGTTCGCGGGAAGCCCCGACGAGCGGCCACCGCACAGCCGGTGGGCGAGCAGAAGCCGGCGGCACGAACACAGTGGTAACCGCCGTGCGCGGGGATAAACCTGCCCGCTGTGGCTACGCACGACGGGTGGATACCGACCGGCCCCCGTTTGGCGGCCGGTCGTGCGGATACCTGTGACCCACTGTGCGATACAAGGTGACCATGCCGCATATGTGTCCGTGCCCGCGTCCGTGCCTGTCGGATCCCTGCCCGTCGCCGCACCCCGCCGTGCCCGGGCGGGGCGCCGCCGAACCGGTGCGGCGCCGGCTGTGAGCCGTCTGCTGGTGGTCAGCGCGAGCATGGGGGCGGGCCATGACGCGGTGGCGGTCGAGCTGGCGCGGCGTCTGCGCACGGCCGGACACGAGGCGCTGCACACGGACGTACTGGAGCTGCTGCCCGCCCGTATCGGAGCGGGGTTGCGCGGCTTCTACCGCTCGTCGATCCGGCACGCCCCCCTGGTGTACGCGGGCATCTACGCCGCCTTCTTCCGTGCCGACGACGGCCCGCGGCCGGGCAGCGCCCCGCTCGCCGCGCTCGCCGAGGACCGGTTGCGCACCGAGGTGGCACACGGTCACGCCGACGCGGTCGTCGCGGTCTTCCATCTCGCCGCACAGCTGACCGGCCGGATGCGCACCCGCGGACGGCTCACGGTCCCCAGCGCGGTGGTGATCACCGACTTCGCGGTGCACCGGCAGTGGCTGCACCGGGGGAACGACCTCCACCTCTGTCTCACCGAGGAGATCGCCCAGGACGTACGGCTGCGCCTCGGACGGCCCGCCACCGCGTGCGGTCCGCTGCTGCCGGACCGCTTCCGCCCGCACCCGGTGGGCGAGTCGTCCTGGCGGCGCCGGCTCGCCGACTCCGCCGGGCACCGCGCGCCCGTGCTGCTGTCCGCCGGGGCGTGGGGGGTCGGGAGCCGGCTGGGCGCGACGGCCCGGCTGCTGTCCCGCGCCGGGTACCTGCCGGTCGCCCTGTGCGGGCGGAACGAGCGGCTGCGCGGCGCCCTGGCGAAGGTGCCGGGGACGGTCGCCCTGGGCTGGGTGGCCGACATGCCGGGCCTGATCGCGGCCTGTTCCGCCGTGGTCGACAACGCCGCGGGGCAGACCGCGCTGGAAGCGCTCGCCGTCGGTGTCCCGGTCATCGGGTACCGTCCGATTCCCGGCCACGGCGCCGAGGGCGTGCACCGGATGGCGGCGCTCGGCCTGACCGAGTACGCGGACGACGCGCGGCAGTTGGTGCGGGCCCTGGACCGCCTCGGCTCGGGCGGCTCGGTGCCCGGTCGCCGCCTGGTCCGGGGGGATGTCGTCCATCCGCTGGAGCGGCTGACCGCCCACGGGAGGACGGACCGGTCCACCGGCAACGCCTGACGCCGGGATCGCGGCGGCAACCGGATCGAGCGAGACCCGGCCCCGCCACGTACCGAATCACCGGAAACCAACGCCGATGCCCCGCCATCCGCCCCTGACACCCACCACCCCCGCACCAGGCGTACGCACCCGGCTCACCACCCGCGCTCGCGGCGGCAACCGGAACGGACGAGTACCCGGCCCTGCCACGTACCGAATCACCGGAAACCAACGCCGATGCCCGGCCATCTGCCCCTGATGACCGCCGCTCCCGCATCGGGCGTACGCACCGGGCTGGCCACGCCGTGCTCGCCGAGCGGGCCCACCGTCAGGCCCGCCGCCCGGCACGCCCCCACGAGTGCGGGCAGGGCGGCCAGCGTTGCCCGCCAGCACCCCGGTGCCGCATGGCGGTCGGTGTCGTGCAGCAGCACCGTGCCCCCGCCCCGCAGGTCGGCCAGTACGGTCGCGGCCACAGACCGCGCGGTGGTGTCGCCGGTCCAGTCGCGGCCCCAGGCCGTCCACAGGACCGGGCGCAGTCCGGTGCGGCGTGCGGCCAGCAGCCGGTCGCCGGTCAGGATGCCGTACGGCGGCCGGTACCAGATGGGGGCGGTGCCGGACACCTGCGCCACCGTGTGCGCGGCTCGTGCGAGCAGCCGGGTCTCCCGGCGCGGAGCGGGCCGCCAGGGGCGGTTGTGCGTCCAGCCGTGGACGGCGAGTTCATGACCGCGCCGGACGATGTCCCGGCTCAGCCGCCCGTGGCCCAGCACCTGCTCGCCCAGCACGAAGAACGTGGCACGGACCGCCAGTTCGTCGAGGGCGGCCAGGAAGGCGGGGGTGGAACGGGGATCGGGACCGTCGTCGAAGGTGAGCGCCACATGGTCCGCGGCGCCCTTGCCCGCCAGCACGGGCAGCAGGGCGCGTCGCGGACCGGGCAGCCAGGTTCCGGCCGGCCCGATGTGGGCGGCGGCGACGAGCGCAGGGACGGCGAGCGCCCTGCTGAACAACCGGCCCCAGTGGATGTCGTCCGGCACGTCCGTCTCCCTTCACAGCCCCGCGCGGTCGTCCGGCCCCAACGCGGCTCCCGCGCGGGCGCCGTCGCGCCGTCGCGCCGTCAACCGAAGCGGCCCGCCAGCCACCGGTATGTGGTGGGTGCCAGGGCGCGCAACGCGATCGGCACCCGGAGCCAGCCGGGCACGAACACCTCGGGCTGGTCCCGGCGTACCGCCGTGACGACCGCGGCGGCCACCCGCTCGGGCGGCACCGGACGCGGGCGGGTACGCGCGTAGGGCACCCCCCTCCGGGCGAAGAACGGGGTGTCCACCACGCCGGGCACGACATGGGTCACCCGCACACCGGTGCCCTTCAACTCGTAGCGCAACGCGTCCGCGAAGGCACCGAGGCCCGCCTTCGCCGCGGAGTACACCGCTTCCTCGCGCACGCCGACGCATCCCGCGACGGAACCGATCAGCACGAGCCGGCCCTGACGCCGCGCCGTCATGTGGGGCAGCATCAGCCGGACCAGGTGCACCACCGAGACCAGGTCCACGGTGAGCACACGGTCCACCTCGTCGGCGGGCATCGAGGCGCACGGCCCGGCCCAGCCCACCCCCGCCGCGGCGACGAGCAGATCGATGTCCTGTGCCTTCCCGAAGGCGCGATGGGCCAGTTGCCGAGGGCCGTCGGCGGCGGCCAGGTCACAGGGAATCGCGACGGCGGACGTCTCACGCGCCACCGTGTCCAGCCGGGCGCGGTCACGTCCGGAGACCAGCAGCTCCCATCCCTCGGTCGCCAGGGAGCGTGCGACGGCCGCCCCGATCCCGGAAGAGGCACCCGTCACCAGCGCCACGCCCGCCGTGGGTACGGTGCCCGATGCGCGGGTGGTCGGCCCCGTGTACGGATCCATCGTGGCGCGTCCCAAGCTGACCTCCTTCGCGTGGCGGGCCTCGGCACGGCGCCGGAGTCCGCGGGCCGCCTTGGGCGCGCCCGCTGAGCCCCGTCGGTCCTCGCGCACGCGTGCCTTCGACGATGACGACGACCATCGAGGGGTAGCCGCGGCTCGCCGGTTTCAAACCCGCTTCCGGACCGGCCGCGGCCCGCTTCGGCGGCCGGTTTTCCGGACCGTCGGGCCACGGATCGTGGACGGGGACGCCGCGTTCGCCGAAGCCGAATGGAGCAATGCGAGGACCCGTTGTGCCGCGACGGTGCCGGACCCGGGCCGCCGACGCCGGGCCGCACCGGGCGTCATGGGCCGGTGAGGGTCCGGGGCATGGCCCGACGCTGTGCGATAACCGCAGGTCGGCGGCGTCGGAAACGGTCCTGGGACGCTACCGGCCCCGCTTGTCGTCCCCGACGGCCGGACGGACAGTGAGAACCATGAACCGTCACCGACGCCCACCCCGGAAGGCCCCGTGGATCGCGGCGGGCGCGGCCGTGGTCGTCTGTGGCGGCATCGGCGTGTGGTTTCTGACGGGGCCGCACGGCGGCACGCCCCGCCCGACGCCGTCTCCCTCGGGGAACCTGTCCCTGCCGACCCCACCGTCGCGGACGCCGCAGCCAGAGACATCCGCCACCACGCCGGGGACCCCGACCCCCAGCACCACGCAGCCGACACCGACGCAGGCGCCCAGCACGCCGCGGCCGACGGCGACGCGCCCACCGGCGCCCCCGCCGACGGCGACGGCTCGGCAGCCGACGCCGCCGACCCATCCGACGACGGCGCCCCCGTCGGCCCTACCGACGTCCCAGGCGCCACCGAGACCGACCCGGTCCGCGACGCCGGCACCCTCGGCACCACCCTCGCGCCCCCCGGCCACGCCGACGGCGCCGACACCGGCACCGACACAGCCGCGGCCGACGAGGACGCCGACGGCGACCCCCGCATCCGCACAACCGCGGCCGTCGGCACATACGCCGGCCCAGAAACCGGCACCTGCACAGCCGACACCGGCACCGATTCCGCCGAAGCCGCTGCCACTGCCACTGCCACTGCCACTGCCACAACCGACAAGGCCAGTGCCTTCGACACATGTGCCGTCCCGCACACCCACACCCCCACCGACACAGACGCCCACACCCGCACCCACACAACCGAGGCCGGTGCCTCCTGCGCCGTTGCCCACTCCGACACCGTCGACCAGCCGCCCCGCGCCGGTCACCACGACGTGGTACACGTCCCAGGCGGCAGTGTCCGCGGCTCAGCGGATGGCCGCCGCACGGACGGTCGGTGACCCGGCATGCTCGATGGCGGCCGTGGGCCAACCCGACCCACACCTCGTCCCGCAGGCCGGCCGCATCGGCATCGGCCACTACGGCAGCTACTGGTGCCTGATCTCGTAGGCGCCCCCATCAACACGCGGGCGCAGGTGGCCCGTTCATCGTGGCGTCGAAGAAGTCCCGGTCACACAACGCCTCACCATCGCAATTCGACGGGAAACCCCGACCAGCACAACTCGGCAGGCAGGTGCCGCATGTCGTTGTAGACCAGCAGAGACGACGGCCGGCCTGGTGCATACCGGATGACGGTGAGGGCCGCGTTGCCGTGATTGAGCCCGAGCCAGCGCCACTTCGGCGCGTCCATGGCATGCCGCACCAGCCAGCCGATCAGGAAGTTGTGGGTGACGACCAGCTCATGGCGCTCCCGGTCGCCCGCCGCGGGACCGGTGAACTGCGCCAGGGCCCGTTCCGCCAGCTCCGGGCCGCGCTCGCGGTCCTCGGCCGTGGCCTGGGCGAGTAAACGCAGGAAATGGTCGGCGCTGTCGGACGGCAGCTCCTCCCCGCGCGGGACGTACGGGACATAGTCACCGGCTGCCTCCGAAGTCCGAAGAGCGGCGCCGTCCAGGTGTTCGCCGATCAGTTCCGCGGTCTGTGCGGCCCGGGGCAGTGGACCGTGGTGCACCACGGAGATGGGGTGCTTCGCCAATCGACGGCCGAGCAGCGTCGCCTGCCGCCGTCCGTTCTCCGACAACCCGCTCTCGTCAGGCAGCGCCTCGCCGTGCCGGACAAGGTAGAGGTAGCGAGCAGCCGTTGGCGTCATACCCGTGACTCCTTCACGATCAGGTAAGGGCCTCGTGAGCACGACGTCGTTCCTCGCCGGCCCGGTTCCGGCGGTGGCCCGGTTCCGGCGGTGGTCCGGCTCCTCCGCGTCCGGCGCGGACCGATCTCCAGCCCGTCGGCCGCCGGTCACGGAGCAAACCGGTCTCGGCACCGCCCGGAAGCCGACACCGGGCACGGCAGCACCCCGAAGGGGCGCGGGGAACTGCGCGACCAGCCACGACGCCGCCGCAGTCGGCCGATCACGTCGGCCCCCGGCTATGCGGGTCACCGGGGGTCCCGTAGATTGCCGAAGTTGTCGCGGCGGAGAGGCGGTTCGAAGACGTGGTACCCACAGCGGTGACGCGGGAGCGGTTGGCGGGGGCGGCGCGGGACGCCCTGGGCGGTGGGCGGCGGTTGGCGACGGTCGAGCGGGTGACGGGCGGCAGCAAGAAAGGCGTGTACCGCCTCGTGATGGACGACGCGACGACGGCGATCGCCTACCTGTGGGACGCCGGCGAGAACTACTGGCCGGCGGCCGAGGGCGACGACGACCTGACGGATCCGTTCTCGCCCGGCCTCGGGCTGCGCCTGTTAGAAGCCGCGCACGCACGCCTGGACGGGCTCGGCGTCCGGGTCCCGCGGATCCGGCTCGTCCAGCGGGCGGGCGAGCGCGGCGCGGCCGACCTGGTGATCGTCGAGGACATCGCAGGCCAGAGCCTGGAGGACCTGCTCGCCCGCGATCCACGCGAGGCCGCCGCGGTCACGGCCCGGCTCGGGGAGGCGCTGGCGGCGATGCGGTCGTATCGCGCGCCCCGGTACGGGAAGGTGGCCGTGGTCGATACGGGGGGCACGTCGCGCGGGACGTCGTGCGAGGGCATCGTCCTGGACCGGGCGCTGCGCGACCTCGCCGAGGCGGCGTCGCGCGACCCCCGGATCGCGGCTGCCCGCGACCGGCTTGCGGAGCGGCTGCGGGGCCTCGCCTCGGGGGTGCGACCGCGCGCGGAGCACTGCGTCGTGCACGGCGAACTCGGGCCCGACCATGTGCGGGTGGACACGGACGGCCACCCCGTGCTGATCGACATCGAGGGGCTGATGTACTTCGACGTCGAGTGGGAGCACGTCTTCCTGCGCATCCGCTGTGCGGACGCCTATGGTCCGCTCCGGACGGACGGACTGGACGAGAGCCGGCTGGCGCTCTACACGCTGGCCCAGCGGCTCTCGCTGACGGCGGGCCCGCTCCGGCTCCTCGACGGCGGCTTCCCCGACCGTGCGTCCATGGCGGGCATCGCCGAGCACAACCTGAAGAAGGCACTGGAACTGGTGTGAAGGACGGGTGGTCCCCACCGTCGGCCGATCCGCCGGCGGGGATCAGCGCACACCGGCCGCCGCGTCCGCACCGACTGCCGCGTCCGCCACGGCCGGGGCGTCGCGCAGCCCCAGGCGCAGGTGTTCGACGTGGTAGAGGGCCTGTTCCAGGAGTTCGGCGACATGGTTGTCGTAGAGCGCGTAGATGACCGAGCGGCCCCGGCGTTCGCCGGTGACCAGGCCGAGGTTGCGCAGCAGCCGCAACTGGTGGGAGCAGGCGGACTGTTCCATGCCGACCGCGTCGGCCAGTTCGGTGGCCGCGCAGGGGCCTTCCTGGAGGCGGGCCAGGATGCGCAGGCGCGAGGGGGTGGCCAGCGCCTGGAGGGTGGCGGCCACATCGGCGGCGCCGACCGTCTCCAGGCGGTCGCGCGCGGTGGCGGTCGTGGTTCTGTCGGCTCCGTGACCCATGGGCATCATCGTACGGAGAACGAACCATGAACGCATGAACGAGTCTTCATTCTTTCCTGTACGGTGGTGAGGAGCGGCCGGGATTCCGGCTGCGCGCGAACCTGTCACGCCTGTGTGAAGGACCCTCGATGACCTCCACCCTCGCCCCGGCCCCGGCAGCGCGGACCTCGCCGGGCCGCGCCCCCGCCGGGCAGCAGCGGCGTACCCGTGTCCTCGCCCTGCCCGAGGCCCGCTGGGCAGCGGCGGCCCTGGCCCTGTTCCTGGTCGCGCTGCCGTTGCAGCTGACCGGCACCCCGGCCTGGGCCTGGACGCCCCTGTACGCCCTGACCTATGCGGCGGGCGGCTGGGAACCGGGCTGGGCGGGACTGCGGGCGCTGCGCGAGAAGACCCTCGACGTCGACCTGCTGATGGTCGTCGCCGCGCTCGGTGCCGCGGCGATCGGGCAGGTCATGGACGGGGCGCTGCTGATCGTCATCTTCGCCACATCGGGCGCGCTGGAGGCCCTGGCCACCGCCCGTACCGCCGACTCCGTGCGCGGGCTGCTGGACCTGGCCCCCGCCAGGGCCGCCCGCATCGCCGCCGACGGCCGTGAGGAGAGCGTCGCCGTCGAGGACCTGGCCATCGGCGACATCGTCCTCGTACGCCCCGGCGAGCGCGTCGGCGCGGACGGCCGTGTGCTCGACGGCGCCAGTGACGTGGACCAGGCGACCATCACCGGCGAGCCGCTGCCCGTGGCCAAGGAGCGGGGCGACGAGGTCTTCGCCGGCACGCTCAACGGCACCGGCGCGCTGCGGGTGCGCGTCGAGCGCGACGCGTCCGACAGTGTGATCGCCCGGATCGTGCGCATGGTGGAGGAGGCGTCCGAGACCAAGGCGCCCACGCAGCTCTTCATCGAGAAGGTCGAGCAGCGCTACTCGCTGGGGATGGTCGCGGCGACACTGGCCGTCTTCCTCGTCCCGCTCGCTTTCGGCGCCGAGCTGACCGGCGCGCTGCTGCGGGCGATGACCTTCATGATCGTGGCGTCGCCGTGCGCCGTCGTCCTGGCGACCATGCCGCCCCTGCTCTCGGCCATCGCCAACGCTGGACGGCACGGTGTGCTGGTCAAGTCCGCGGTCGTCATGGAGCGGCTCGGCGAGGTCGACGCGGTCGCCCTCGACAAGACCGGCACGCTGACCGAGGGCACCCCGCGGGTGACCGACGTCCGGCCACTGGCCGGTTCCGGCCTCGACGCGGCCGGTCTGCTGAGGCTCGCCGCCGCGGCCGAGCACCCGAGCGAGCACCCGCTGGCCCGTGCCGTGGTGGCCGCGGCACGGGAGCGGGGACTGGCCCTTTTGGACGCCGAGGACTTCGACTCGACGCCCGGTGTCGGGGTCAGAGCCACTGTCGAGGCGCGCCGGGTCGCGGTGGGGGCGCCCGCCCGGCTGCTCACCGATGCCGACCACACCGGCTCGGCGGCGGCCGATCTCGCGGCCGAGTTGGAGGACGGCGGCCGAACCGCAGTGCTGGTCACGGTGGACGGTACGCCCGTCGGTCTGCTCGGTGTCGCCGACCGGCTGCGCCCCGACGCCATCGCGACCGTCGCGTCCCTGACGTCGCGCACCGGGGCCGCGCCCGTGCTGCTGACCGGCGACAACCCGCGCGCGGCGGCGCGCCTGGCCGCGGAGGTCGGCGTCGAGGACGTACGCGCCGGACTGCTGCCCGCGGACAAGGTGAGCGCGGTCAGGGAACTGGCGGCGGCCGGGCGCAGGGTGATGGTCGTCGGGGACGGCGTCAACGACGCCCCGGCGCTGGCCGCCGCCCACACCGGCGTCGCCATGGGCCGGGCGGGTTCGGATCTGGCGCTGGAGACCGCCGACGCGGTCGTCGTACGCGACGAACTCGCCGCTGTGCCCGCGGTGATCTCCCTGTCCCGGCGGGCCCGTGGGCTCGTCGTCCAGAACCTCGTGATCGCCGCGGTGTTCATCGCCTGCCTCGTCGTCTGGGACCTGGCGGGAAACCTGCCCCTGCCGCTCGGTGTCGCCGGTCACGAGGGCTCCACCGTCATCGTCGGACTCAACGGGCTGCGGCTGCTGCGCGAGGCGGCCTGGCGGCGGGCGGCCGTCCCGGACGGTGCCGAGGCCGCCCGGACCCCTGCGACGGGGTGACGCTTGTGACGGCGCGGCCCGTCGGCGGTGCTCGTCGAGCACCGGCGACGGGCCGGTTCGTCAGCCTGCGAAGGCTTCGACGACTGTCCAGATCGCCAGGCCGGCCATGCAGATGCCGCCGATGCGCTGCACCGTCTTCAGCGGTACCCGCTTGGCGATGAAGCGGCCCGCGAGCAGAGCGAGCGCGGACACCGACATCAGGGCGGCGGCCGAGCCGATGGCGGTGGGGAGCCAGCCGTTGGTGGCCGCGAGGTTGGCGGTGGTGATCTGGGTGAGGTCGCCCCACTCGCTGATGAAGACGGCCATGAAGGCGGTGGTGTAGACCGGCCAGAAACCGGTGACGGTCCTGGAGCCGCCTTCGCCGTCCTCGTCGTCGCCCCCTCCGCGCAGCAGCATGACGGCTCCGAAGGCGAACAGGGCGGCGGAGACGAGCTTGACCGCCGTCGTCGGCAGCAGGCTGAGCAGACTGCCGGCACCGACGGCGAGGGCGACATGGACGACGAAGGCCGTGGAGGTCCCGAACCACACGTACAGCGGGCGCATGCGGGTGCCCATGGCCAGCGACGCGAACATGGTCTTGTCGGGAAGTTCGGCGAGGAAAATCAGCCCGAAGGCGGTGACGATCGCCAGGGGGTCGAGAGTCATCCTGGTGCTTTCTCCTGGGGCCGGGCCGGAGGCTCGAACGGCACCCACACAGGTGACGGGAGGACCCTTGCGGCCCGGCACGATGACGCGGCCCCCACGTGTGTGCGGGCCGTGTTGTGCCGTGGCCGAAGGTCTCGTCCACCGACCCGTCGCTTCGGGTCGGCCCACTGGCCGGGACGCCCGTGAAGACGTCCAGTGTGTCGACCAGCGGTGTTGCGGGACTACTCCCCTTCGCCGCCCACAGCCTAAGCAATCGGCACGGCCGAGGTAAAGCCGGTGCCGGGTGGTACGCCTCACGCCCGAGGGACACAACCGTCCGGCCGACGGCCGTGATGCCCGCCGTGATCAACGGTGGCAGGTCGAAGCCGCCGACCGGACCCGCACGGTCGGCGCTCTGGGCATGGCCCTGCCGTTCGTGCCGGCCGTGCTGTACGAGGGCGAGTTCCGGGCCCGTTACCTGGGCAGAACCACGGGCTGGGGCCCCGAGTTGCGCGAGGTCACCCTGGACGCGATCGCCGTCTTCCGCCGGAGCCTGCGCTACGCCTGCTTCGGCAGCAAGGAAGGGCTCTTCGACGCCATCTTCTTCGGCTCCCTGGACCGGATCACGAACGTCGTGCCGATCGACGCCACCGCCCAGCCGCGCGACGCCGACACCACCCCGCTCGGCGCCGACGACCTCGCGGACTGGGCCGTACGCCTCTACGACGAGTACCTTCGCCGTCCCGACCTCATCCGGCTGGCCGGCGAAGGCCAGGCCGCGGGCCTGGTCCGGCAGGGCGACCCGTTCGATGTGATGGCCATGGTCATCACGATGTCCATGACCTGGTCCCCGGTCAGCAACGTCTACGCGGCGACCGCCCGGGAAACCCGAGGACGTGCACGAGCGGCGGCGCGTCCTGCTGCGCGAGAGTGTGCGCCGCGCCATGGCCGCCGGCTGAGCGCCCACGACCGCGCTCGGGCGCGAGGCGCCGAGGGACGCGAGCCGGAGTAGCGTGGAAGGTGCGAAGACGACCGGTCCGGACGCCGGGGGCGTCTTCGCTGATGTGCCCAGCGGCCTGATGTTCTCCGAAGGAGTGAGCGGGCGCGAGCGGTCCTCGTCCGTCGGCCGCCCGGAGCCCCCTTGAGGTGACCTTCCGTATCCGTGTGTCAAGAGGGCGTATGCGCGCAGCCGACGACTCTTCGCAGAGTCCTGTGGGGGCACTGGGGAAAGTGACGGTGGCGATCCCACAGGACGGTCCCGGGGAAGTCCTCGTGGCCGTCCGGGGCGGCTCGGAAGCCTATGCGGCCTGGTCCGCGGCACCGGTCGCCAGGGACGTCCGAGTGATCGTGGTCGACTCCGTCTCGGCACGCTCGGTGATCGTCGAGCCGCTGCCGCCGTGAAGTGTCTTCGGTGTTCCGCAGGACGCGAGGTGGTCCCTCATGTTTTTCTGGCACGTTCCCGCTCCGAATGAGGCCATGCTCATCTCCGGCTCCAAACGGCGGGCCGAGGAAACCCAGTTCCGGATCGTCACCGGTCACGGCAGTTTTGTGCTGCCCGTCAAGCAGAAGGCCCGGATGCTGTCGCTGGCCCTGCGGGAGGCGGAGATCGCCGAGGACTGCGTGACCCAGCAGGGAATCCGGCTCAAGGTGTGGGCCGTGTGCGTGTTCAAGGTGGGTGACGACGCGGTGTCGATCGCCAACGCGGCCCGCCGGTTCCTGTCGGAGCAGCAGCGGATGGAGGAGTTGGTCGGCCGGATCTTCGCGGGGCATCTGCGGTCCATCGTCGGCGGGCTCACGGTCGAGCAGATCATCCGCGAGCGCAGCCGGGTCTCCCAGGAAGTGGTGGCGGGCAGCCACGGCGAGATGGAGAAGCTCGGCATCGTGGTGGACGCCCTCCAGATCCAGGAGATCGAGGACGCCACCGGATACATCGACAACCTCGCCGCGCCGCACGCCGCCGCGGTGGCGAGCCAGGCCCGGATAGCGCAGGCCAAGGCCGATCAGGAGGCGGCCCAGCGGGAGCAGCAGGCCGCCGCGCTCAAGGCCGAGTACGAACGGGACACCGCGATCAAACGGGCGGGGTTCACCGCCCAGACCGAGCAGTCCAACGCCCGCGCCGCGCAGGCGGGCCCCCTCGCCCAGGCCAAGGCGTCCCAGGAGGTCATCGAGGAACAGACCGCGCTGGCCCAGCGCCAGGCCGCGCTGGCGGCCCAGCGGCTGGAGGCGGAGGTACGGCGCCCGGCGGACGCGGAGGCCTACCGGCAGCGGGCCCTGGCCGAGGCGGGCCGCGACCGGGCCAAGTTCGAGGCCGACGGGACCGCCTACACCGAGCGGGCCATCGCCCAGGCCCAGGCCGACGCCAACACGGCGCGGGCCGCCTCGCTCCGCGACGGCAACCAGGAACTCATCGCGGCCAACCGGGTCGTGGAGAATCTGCCGGCCCTCGCCGAGGCGGCGGCCCGCGGTATGTCCGGAGCGGATCTCACCGTCCTCAACGGCACCGACGGCATCAACCAGGTGGCGGCCGGGGTGGTGGCGCAGGGTCTGGCCATCCTCGACACGGTCCGGCGTTCGACGCCGTCGCCCGCCGGTGGAAAGCCGGTACGGGCCGAGCCGGAGCAGACCTGAACCCGCCAGGAGCCCTGGATACGAAGGAGGAACAGCTGTCATGGATGCGGATCGTGCCAACCGTGTGGTGGCGGCGCTGCGGGCCCGGGAGGTGATGGCTCATCTCGTGGAGGCCGGTGTCTACGAGTTCGGGATCAGGGTGGTCCTGGACGAGGGCATCGAGGCGCTGTGGGACATGGACGGCGCATCGGGGCTGGACGCGGAGATCGTCAGCGACGGCGTGCTCATCGGGTTCGTCCCCCATGTGCCCGGTTCGGAGAACTTCACCGAGCAGCAGATCGTGGACAGCATCGCCAGTACGCGGTATTCCACGGAGGGCCTTCACCCGCCCGAGGACACCTCGCCGCCCCCGGCCGCCCCGCCGGTGGCCCGGCTCCAGCGCCGGGCACACTGGATCCACCGGGGCGGTGGGTAGAGGAGGACGTCATGACACCGATGCGACCGGCCCTGCAGCTGACGGTGTTCATAGAGGAGTGCGACACCTGGCATCACAAGCCGCTGTCCGCGGAGATCGTGCACCGCGCGCATGAGGCCGGGCTGGCCGGTGCGACGGTGCTCCGGGGGATCGAGGGGTTCGGGGCCTCCTCGGTGATCCACGGCTTCCGGCTGCTGTCCCTCAAGCAGGACGTACCGCTGGCGATCGTGATCGTCGACGAGGAGGAACGGGTGCGTCGCTTCCTTCCGATCCTGCGCGAGCTGGTCGACGGCGGGTTGGTGATCGTCGAGCATGTCGACGTCATGCACTGCCCCGCACGGGATACGACGCGGGCCCCCGCCTGACGTGGCCGTACTTCAAGTGGCCGTGGTCTCTTGGCCCTTGTAGTGGACCACCTCGACCTCCTGCAGGGTGATCAGCCCGCTGACGGGCAGTTCCCCGAGCTGGGAGAGGAACGCTCGGACGCGGTCCTCCTCGTCGACGATGACGACGGCCGTGGGCAGGTCGTCGGCCATGGACAGCAGTCGCGTCGTGTGCACGACCGATGTCGCCCCGAAACCCTCCACGCCCCGGAAGACCGTCGCCCCGGCCATCCCGAAGGCATGGGCGCGATGCACGATCTCCGTGAACAGGGGCTTGTGGTGCCAGGTGTCGGTGTCGTCGACGATGACCGTCAGGCGCAGTGCGCGTCCACGGAGTGCCATGATCGCGGTCCTCTCGTCACCGGGCACCGGGATACGTCTCCACCCTAATCCCGGCCCCGGGCCGTGCCGGGCCCGGCCGGGTCACGGCCGACCGTCAGTCCGCGTCCCGGACGTGCCGGCATTCGGACGGTGCCATGCCGTAGCGGGCACGGAAGACGCGGGAGAAGGTGGCGTGATGGGCGAAGCCCCAGCGGTACGAGATCGCGTGGACGGGCCGGTCGCGCAGCGCCGGGTCCCCGAGGTCGCGGCGGGCACGCTCCAGGCGCTGCTCACGGACCCAGCCCATGACCGTCATCGGCCCGCCGCTCGCCGGAATGTGTGCCTGGAAGATCCGGTGCAGGTGGCTGACGGAGATGTGGTGGGCGGCGGCGATGACGGCCGGTGTCAGTTCCGGATCGTGCAGGCGTCCGCTGATGAAGGACCGGATGCGCAGCGCCAGGACCTGTTGACGGGTCTCGGCCGGCAGGGCGTCCTCGGCGTCGGTCGCGTGGGCGAAGAGCGTCGCGATCAGATCGAGCAGGACCGTCTCAAGTCGCAGGGCGTCGGCGACGCCCAGGCGGTGGTCGGGCCGGGTGAGGCGCAGGAGGAACGCCGCCACCAGCGCGCCCACTCCCTCCCTGCCCGACAGCGGCCGGGTCACCAGGGCATCGGCCTTGCGCCCGGGGAAGGGCAGCCGGGCCCTCGGAACCCCGGGTCACGCTGCCGGATGAGCTTCGGTGTCCGCCGTATCCGGACCGGCAGTCCCGAGGCGCCGTACACCGACATGGACCCCATGCACAGCGTGCGCATCCGCACCATGTAGTCCCCGGCGTGTTCGCTGCCCATGTCCATGGGCGCGTGCAGCAGGGACATCTGCTCAGCGACGGCGCCGTCCGCGTCGGTGGGGGCGGTGCGGGGGCCTGCCGTGATCCGGCCGGTGACCTCTCCGAAGCCGAGCCGGGCGCCGGTGTTGCCGCAGCGCGGCTTCGCGCCGGTCGGCCGGTTCGGCGGGAGTCGGTGATCGCCGAGGGGATCTCCCGGTGGTGGAGGAGTGAGGAGTCGGAGGAGAAGCCCTCCTCCCCCATCAGCCCCTCGGTGGGTGGCCGGGCCGCGTGCGGCGGCCCGGCCGGACCGGATGTGGTGGGGTGGGCGGATCGCCGGGTGGGGTGGGCGGGTCGATGCGGCGGGGGCGGTCAGGCGGAGACTTCGGCGGCCGGGCGCGGCCGGGCCCCGCTGTCGCGCCGGTCCCGGGGCACCTTGAGGAAGGCGAGCATCACGGCGCACACGATCAGGCAGCCGATCGGGAAGTACAGGCCGACGGTGACGTCGTCGGCGGTGGCGTTCTTGCCGATGAGGTAGGGGCTGACGAAGCCGCCGAGGGCCGCGATGGAGTTGATGCCCGCCAGGCCGACCGCGGTCTGCTCGCGCGGCAGGACCCGGGCGGCCAGCGCCCAGTAGGGGGCCATGTAGCCGAGGACGCCGACGGCGACCAGGCTGAGGCAGATCAGGGCCGGGGTGGGGCTGTGCCGGAAGGCGATGGTGCCGCCCAGGCCCGCGGCGCCCAGCAGCATCAGGCCGATCACATGGAAGCGGCGTTCGCCGGTACGGTCCGAGCTGCGGGCGACCAGCAGCATGCCGACCGCGCCCACCAGGAACGGGATGGCGCCGAGCAGACCGATGTTGGTGGCCGAGTACGACGGGTCGAGCTGCTGGACGATCTTCGGGAGGAAGAAGGAGAAGCCGTACAGGCCGCAGGCGGCGAAGAAGTTGGCGACGGCCAGGTAGAGGACCTTGCGGTTCTTCAGGGTCCTGAGCTGTCCGCGCACCGTCTCCTGCCCGGCGTCGCCGGCGCCGTCCTGGGTGTACTCCTTGTCGATCTCCGCCTGGAGCCAGGCCCGTTCGTCGGCGTTCAGGAAGCGGGCGTCGGCCGGCCGGTTGGGCAGCAGGACCAGGGTGACGATGCCGATGAGGACGGCGGGAGCGCCCTGCAGGATGAACACCCAGCGCCAGCTGCTCATGTCCAGCCAGTGGGCGTGGTCGAGGATCCAGCCGCCGGTCATGCTGCCGAGGATCATGGCGATCGGCTGGGCGAGCGCGAGCAGCGCGATGGCACGGCCGCGTTCCCGGCCCCGGTACCAGTACGTCAGGTAGAGCAGCAGCCCGGGGAAGAGGCCGGCCTCGGCGATGCCCAGCGCGATCCGGGCCACGTACAGGTGGGTGACGTCGGTGACGAATCCCGTGACCACGGTGACCAGGCCCCAGCTGATGGCGATGCGGGCCAGCCAGAGCCGGGCGCCGACCTTCTTCAGCATCAAGTTGCTGGGGATCTCAAGGACGACGTAGGCGAGGAAGAAGATCGAGGCGACCGCGCCGAAGGTGGCCGTGGTGATGCCCAGGTCGTCGCGCATGCCGAGTTCGGCGTAGCTGATGTTGGACCTGTCCATGTAGTTGAACACATACAGCAGGCCCACGATCGGGAAGATCCGGAGCGAGACCTTTCTGATCGTTCTTCTGCCGGGGTCACTGCCCTCGACGTTGAGGTTCGTTCCCATGACGGCTCCTGAGAGAGAGGAGAGGAAGGGGATGATCCGACTGAGCGGGGTGGGTGTTACGCGGCTGCGGCGGCGTTGCCGCCCGCGATGCGGCCCATGGTGAGGGCGTTGGCGACGGCGTTGCCGCCGCCGACGTAGCGCATGCCGAGCACTCCCCCGCCCGCCTCGCCGGCCGCGAACAGTCCGGGAACCGGGCTGCCGGTGCGGTCCAGTACGGCGGCACGGTGGTCGATCTCCAGCCCGGTGTGCGTGCAGACGAGTTCGGCGGGCAGCACGCGGGCCGCGTAGTACGGGGCCGATGCGATCGGGTCGGGGCGGGCCGGGGCGCCCTTGGCCGCGAGGGACTGCTCGCGCAGGAAGTCGGCGTCGGTGCCGGTCTCGGGCAGCTGCGCGTTCCACCGGGTCACGGTGGCGGTGAGCGCGTGGGCGGGTACGCCGATGTGTTCGGCGAGCGCGTCGAGGGTGGCGGCCTGGGCCAGGCGCCCGGCCGCCGCCTCCTGTGCGACCCGCGCGGGGGTCCAGTCGGCGTAGCCGGTCGGCAGGCCGAGCCGTGCCTTCTCGTCGAACACCGCCCACACGGGGCCGTCCTGGGCCAGGATGATGCCGCTGGAGACGGCGTACGAGGCGTCCTCGTCCATGAAGCGCCGCCCGGAGGAGTTGACGTACACCCGTGACGCGGGCGGGAATCCGGCCTGCCAGTGGTGGTGGCGCTGGAAGTAGGCGGTGGGCAGCATCAGCCCCCAGCCGTCGCCGGCGAGTGCGCTGCCCGTCTGCTCGGCGAAGGCGAGGTGGTCGCCGCGGCTGCCCGGAGCGGCGACCACGAACAGGGAGTCGCCCGCGTCGAGCGCGTCGGGGTAGTGCCGGCGCAGCAGGTCGGGGTTCTGGGCGAAGCCGCCGCTGGCGACGACTACGGCGCGGGCCCGTACCTCGATGCCGTCGGCCACGGCCCCGGCGACCCGGCCGTCCTCGTACAGCAGCGAGGTGACACGGGTGTGGAGAACGGCCTCGACACCGCGGGCCTTGCGCGCCCGGTCGAGGACCTGGACGAGGCCGTAGCCCTGGTCGCGGGGGACATGGCCGCGCCACACGTCCTCCACGCCCGCGCGGCAGAGCCCCGGTGTGTGGGCGTCGCTGGACAGGACGGCGGGGACGTCCAGGCCCAGACCGATCATCCATTCCAGCGTCGGACCGGCCGCGGCGCAGAAGGCACGCACCAGGCCGGGTTTGAGCTGCCACTGGTTGAGGTCCATGTAGTGCTGGAAGTGGCGCTCGGCGCTGTCGTCGACACCGAGGGCGCGCTGCACACGGGTGCCGGCGGCGGTGATCAGGCCGGCGGACAGCTGTGTCGAGCCGCCCAGTTCCCCTTCCGACTCGAACAGCAGGACCGTGGCGCCCCGTTCGGCGGCGCTCAGCGCGGCGGCGAGACCGGCGCCGCCGCCGCCCACCACGATGACGTCGAGGTCGTCGAGGCCGGTCATCACAAGGCTCCTTCTGCATCGGCGAGGATGCGGTGGTACAGCCCGTTGGACACCAGGCCGCCGTCGAGGGTGACCTCGCTGCCGGTCATGTACGCGCTGCGGTCGGACAGCAGGAAGAGGACGGCGTCGGTGATCTCGGCGGGCTCGGCCGACCGCCCGGCCGGGATGCTGCGCTGTGCCGAGGCCACGAAGGCGTCCGAGCCGGCCAGCAGCCCGGTGGCCACCAGGCCCGGATGCAGCGAGTTCACCCGGATGTTCCAGGCGGCCAGTTCACCGGCGGCCGACTTCGACAGGCCCGTCAGCCCCCACTTGCTCGCGGCGTACGAGGGCGAGAAGTAGCCGATCAGACCGGAGATCGAGGAGATGTTGACGATCGCGCCGCCGCCGTCCCGCATCAGCGGGGCCACCGCCTGCATGCCGTGGAAGGCGCCGAAGAGGTTGACCCGCAGCACCCGGTCCCACACCTCCTCGGTGGTGTCCATGAACCGCAGCCGCCGCGAGATGCCGGCGTTGTTCACCAGACCGTCCAGCCGGCCGTCCGCGGCACGGACGGCTTCGACCACGGCACGCCAGCCGGCCGGGTCGGTGACGTCCAGGTGGTGGGCGGTGGCCCGACCGCCGGCCTCGGTGATCTCCCGGGCGACGGGGGCGCAGTCGGCCACGTCGGCGAGGTGCACATGGCTGCCGCGGCGGCCCAGGGCGCGGGCGTGCTCGGCACCCATGCCCGCGGCGGCACCCGTGACGAGGACCACCGACGGGTAGCGCACCGGTTCGGGGTACGCGGTGGACGCGGCGTACGCGGTGGACGCGGTGGACGCGGCCTCAGACATGACGGGAACCGCCGTCCACCGCCACGCTGTGCCCGGTGACGTAACGGGCGCTGTCGGAGAGAAGGAACAGCAGGACGCCGAGGACTTCCTGCGGGGATCCGAGGCGGTGCAGGGGGACGCTGTCCAGGGCGTGCTTGAGGGCGGCGGGGTCCTCCCGCACCCAGCGGGTCATCTCGGTGTCGATGTAGCCCGGGGCGATGGAGTTGACGCGCAGCCCGAGGTCGCCGAACTCGACGGCCAGGGACTCGGTGAGGTGGGCGACCGACGCCTTGGACGCGCAGTACGCGGCACGGCCCTTGCGCACGCGGACCGCGGACACGGAGGAGATGTTGACGATGGCGCCGCCCGGCCGCATGTGCCGGGCGGCGCTCTGCGAACCGAACAGCACGCCCTGGACGTTGACGCGCAGCACCGCGTCGATCTGCTCCGGCGGGATGTCCTGCGCGAAGGCGTGCGGGAAGATGCCCGCGTTGTTCACCCAGTGGTCCAGGCGGCCGAACTCGCTCGTGGCGAGCGCGGCCAGTTCCTCGTGGCCTGCCGGGTCGGTGACGTCGACCGCGGCGGGCACGACCCGGCCGCGCCGGTCGGCCGTCCCTGGCGGACGGAGTGGGGAGGTTGTCTGACCACAACCTGTGTGCGATAATCGCACGAGCTGTGCGATTAATGTGAGCGTAGGCACGTGGCTGAAACTCGTCAAGGGATGGATTCGTGAACCCCACAGCGCAGACCTGGGCGCAGCCCGAGATCGTCGTCGACTCGGGCATGTCGAAGACCCTCCACCACGGACTGTTGATCCTCCGGCTGCTGTCCGAGCGTCCACACGGTCTGACCGTCACGGACGTCGCCGAGCAGATCGGCGTGCACCGCACCGTCGCCCACCGGCTGGTGCGGACCCTGGAGGCGCACCAGCTGTGCCGCAGGGACCGGCAGCGCCGGATCGTCCTCGGGACGGGCCTGGTCACCCTGGCGGAGCCCGTCGAACAGGACCTCAGGGCCCTCGCGCGCCCCGTGCTCGACGAACTCGCCGAGGCCACCCGCGCCACCGCCCACCTGCTGGTACGCGAAGGCACCCAGGACATGCGGGCACTGATGGTGGTCGAACCACGGGGCGCCCTGGCGCATGTGTCGTTCCGTCCCGGCCAGACCCACTCGATCCAGCAGGGCTCGGGCGGTCTCGCCCTGCTGGCCGACGGCCCGTACCGGGACGGCGAACGCGCCGAGGTCACCGAAGCGCGCGCGAAGGGATACGCGGTCACCATGGGCGAGGTCATTCCGGCCGTGATCGGGGTGTCCGCCGCCGTACCCAGCCACCGTGGCGAGGCCACCACCAGCATCGGCGTCTCGGTCTTCGAACCGGAGGGAATCGACGACCTGGGCCGGACGGTGGTCGAGGCCGCGAAGCGCCTCGGAAACCTCCTGACCTGAACCGCGAACCCGCCTGTCCCGGCCGGCGTGATGAGGTGGCTGACGTGGACGAGCAGGTGCAGGTAGTGGCTCACGATCCGGCCTGCGCGGGACGACGGTGGAGGTGGCCCACATCGGTTCCACCGCCGTTCCGGGGCTCGACGCCAAGCCGATCATCGACGTCCAGGTCGGCGTCGGGGCGGCTCGCCAATGTCCACGTGGTCGAGCGAGGTGGGCGGCTGTGGACGGACAACGTGTTGTTCCGCGGCTATCTGTCGACGCACCCCGCCGCTGCCGCCCGGTACGCCGAGGCCAAACGGGAAGCGGCCGACCGGGCGCCGGGCCTCCTCGCGTATTCGGCGCTGAAGGCACGGGCCGTGGAGCAGATCATGGACGCGGCCCGCCAGGCCGGTGGTCCGTGATGGCACACGTTCGGCGGTCCGTCGGCACCTGCTTCGCGCGGCGACACCGGCGAACCGGCGTAGCGGGCGGACGGTTCCGGTCCTGCCCGGTGCGCCGGTCGTGGCTGCGCCTGTCGCGGCGCGGTGATCGATGTCGACGTCTTTCGGGTCGTCGGCGAAGTGAAGGACGTGCACGCTCGGAGCAGACTGTCCGAGTTCGGCCTCGTGGAAGGACGACCATGGTGACCACGGACCACCAGGACTGCGCGGTGATCGCCCCGACGGGCACACCGCCCGGCCTGCTTGAGGAGTTCTGGCGCTACGACCGGGCGCTGCTCGCCGACGACCGGGCCACTCTCGACGAACTGTTCCCGCCCGGCCCGCACGCCCTGGGCGCGGACGGCCGCGGGCTGCTCGCCGGGCACGAGGCGGTCGACCCGTTCCGTGCGGCCCAGGGCCGGGTGCCCACGCGGCGGGTCGTCGAGCTGCACGTACGACCGCTCGGTAGCGACGTTGCCCTGGTGATGGCGCGGACCCGCGACGGAGACGCCCACGGGTCGCAGACGCAGGTGTGGCAGCGCGGCGCGGCGGGTGGCTGGCTGATCACCGCCGCGCATGTCACCCTGCCCGCGGCGCCGTCCCCCGCCACAGCACCGCCGTCCCCCGCCACGGCACCGCCCTCCCCCACCGAGACGCCGCCCTCCTCCACCAAGACGCCGCCCTCCAGCAAGACGCCGCCCTCCAGCAAGGCGTCGGCCGACTCCGCTCCCTTCGACCGGACGGTCTGGCGGGCCGTCGGCGATCCGCTGGTGGCCGCCCGGTCCTCGGGCCCGCTCGACGGCGTCGGCATCGCGGTCAAGGACCTGTTCGCGGTCGCCGGACAGCCGATCGGGGCCGGGGTCGCGGCCTGGCTCGCCGAGCAGCGGCCGCAGACGGACACGGCACCCGCGCTGGCGGAACTGCTGAGCGCGGGCGCGCACATCGTCGGCATCGCCCGAACGGACGAGTTCGCCTACAGCCTGACGGGCGCCAACGCGCACTACGGGACGCCGCCGAACCCGGCCGCTCCCGACCGGGTCAGCGGCGGCTCGACCAGCGGTCCCGCCGGCGCGGTGGCGCTGGGCCAGGCCGCCGTGGGGCTCGGCACCGACACCGCCGGGTCGATTCGGATCCCCGCCTCCTATCAGGGACTGGTGGGGCTGCGCAGCACACACGGTTCGATCGACAGGGTCGGCGTGCTGCCGCTCGCCCGGTCCTTCGACGCCATCGGCTGGCTGACCAAGGACGTGGCCGCCTCCACCGCGATCGCCTGCGTGCTGCTGGGCGGCCCCGACGGGAGCGGTGCGCCGGCCGACCGCACCCTGCGGATGCCGACCGTGGAGGGCATGGCGGCACCCGAGGTGGTGGAGGGGTTCTCCGCCGTCGTCCAGCGGGCGGCCGCCGCGGGCCTGCTGCCGCCGGTGCACGGCGTCGACCTGCCGCGCGAGCAGCTCGAACGCTGGGTCGAGGCGTTCCGCATGGTCCAGGCGTGGGAGGCATGGCAGGCCCACGGCCCCTGGCTGACCGCTCACCCGGACGCGCTGGGACCCGACGTGACCGACCGGTTCGCCCAGGCGTCCCGGGTGAGCGAGGACGCGGCGGCGCGGGCCCTGGCCGTGACGGCCGAGGCGGCCGGCCGGCTCACCGAGTTGCTGTCCGGCGCCGTATTGGCCCTCCCCACCGCTCCCGGCCCGGCGCCGTCGCGGACCGCGACCGCGCAGCAGATCGAGACCACGCGGGCGGCGACCCTCCGGATGACCTGTCTGGCCGGGCTGGCGGGTGCGCCCGCCGTGTCGCTGCCCCTGCTGCGGTCAGCCGACGGCCTGCCGGTCGGGCTGTGTCTGGTCGGCGCGCCGGGCTCCGACCTCGACCTGCTCACCCTCGCCACCGGCCTGGAGCCCCCCGCAAGGCCGTCCTGACCGCCACGATCACGGCGCAGGGCGACAGCGCCCTGCCGGGCGGCCTCAGGGCGCCGGTGGCGGCCGAGGTGCCGACCGAGGCCGGCGACACGGACCGATCCCCGCTGCCCTGCGGCTGAGAAACACCGCCCCCGGCCACTCCGTCCGGTGACATCCCCGCGGCCCTCACCGACGCCACCGGCCGGTCCGTGGTCCACCGCCGGCTGGGCGGGTACCCGTCTGCGTACGGTGCCGACCGGGCCGGTGACCGTGGGGGCTCCCGTGGGGCGCGGGCGCCGCGGAGGCCGCAGGCCGGTGGCCGGCGTTCAGACCTGGACCAGGCCGCCGTCGACGAAGAGTTCGGCTCCGGTGGTGAACTCTGGTCCGAGGCGAGGAAGTCCGCCGCGGCGGCGACCTCGTCGGCGTGGCCGAGCCTGCCGAGCGGAACGATCGTCGCGAGCGAGTCCGCCAGCTGCGGTTCGCCCCGTGCCGGGGTCGCGTTACACGGTGGCGCCCTCCGCGGCGAACCTCCGGGCGACAGCCAAGGAGCTGTGCGCCGCGAGAGGGTGAGGATCACGCGTCGGCGAACAGGGGGTCGTACGGCGTCGAGCGCCTGCGGCCCGACATGAACGACAGGAAGTCTTTGACGAACGCGACCCGGCCGTACGTTCCCTCGCCGCCGTTCGTGTCGCGGCGGAACGCGGTGCGGAACAGGGCACGGTACTCGTCGGCGTCGATGCGCTCGTCGCCGTCCTTGTCGGTGACGTCGAAAAGGACCTCGGCGACCCTGATCAACGCGGGTCCGGCCAGGGAGGGGACGGCCACGGCGTACTCCTGCGCGCTGACGCGTCCGTCGCCGTCCGTGTCGAGGGCCGACTGGAGTTCCCGCCACCAGTCGGCGTAGGCGTGGTAGAGCCTGGTCTCCTCGGGCTCGTCCAGGTCGAGGCGGCCGGCCAGCTCCCGGGCCATGGCGGCGAGGTCGGGCCAGTCCAGGTAGCCGTCGCCGGTCTGGTCCAGCACGGCCCGGAAGAACTCCTCGGCGCCGCGCCGTACGTCGGTCTCCCCCGGGTCCGGCGGTGGCGCGGACAGCGGGTTGATCAGCCGGATCAGGGCCCCGGCCCGCCTGACCTGATCGTGCAGCGCGGTGATCGTCATCGCCCGTGGGTCGTCACTGTCGGGCGACAGGGCCAGCAGGTCGGTGATGCCTTCGGCCCGGATCCAGCCCTCGGGCAGGAAGCGGGCCAGGCCGGCGGCCAGGTAGGCGCTCTGCATCAGGGTCTGGGCACCGGGGATCTCGGGCAGCCCGGCGCGCCGCCGGAAGGGTTCCGGGAGGGAGGCCACGGTGATCGCTCCGACGACGGGCCCCGCGACGGTGCGGCCGGCCGCCCACAGCGTGGGCAGACCGTTCAGCAGGGGCGGCGCCGGCAGATGATCGAAGAGCTTGTAGAGGATGATGCGCATCGCCTCCGTGTTCTCCAGTTCCTCCTCGACCACCCGGTCGAAGTACGGCCAGAACTCGTGCAGGCTGTGCGGCAGATGACCGGCCTGGTCGCCCAACGTGGCGAGGAATCCCTGGAATTCGGCGTACAGATGCTCCATGGCGGTCTGTTCGAGGGGCTGTCCGCTCAGCCGGCACATGGTGACGGCACTGTCGAACAGGGTGGCGACCACCCAGGCGCGCACCCCGGGATCCAGCGCGTCGTACGGCCGGTGCTGTGCGTCGGTGCCGCTCAGCCGTGCGTGCAGGCGATTGAGCCGCGCCGCCTCCCGGTGCCGGGTGTGATCGTCGGCACCGAACATGCGTTGCAGGCTCACGAGGGTGTTGCGCAGCCGTCGCCAAGGGTGGGCCACGAACGTCGAGTTGTCGATCAGGGCCGCGCCGATCTGCGGGTGGGCGGCCTCCAGTACGGTCGCCCGGATCAGCGCCAGTGCCCAGCGCGGGTCGTTGCGCATGTCGTGGAACTGCGAGCCGGGGCCGAACACGGGCCCGGTGACCGCCTCGGCGGCGGGCCGTCGCGGATCGCCGCCGACGGAGCCGATGCCGGTGTCGGTGTCGGCGTGCTCGGGGTGGCCGGAATCGGTGTCGGTCACGATCGGGGCTCTCCGTTCGAAGTCGGCATCACACCGCCGAAGCGGCGATCGCGTTGCTGATAGGTGTGCAGGCACTCCAGGAAGTGCGGCGCGCGGAAGTCGGGCCAGAGCACCGGCGGGAAGACCCACTCGGCGTAGGCGACCTGCCAGAGCATGAAATTGGAGATGCGCTGCTCCCCCGAGGTCCGGATGACGAGGTCCACGTCGGGTGTGTCGGGGAAGGGCAGATGGGCGGCGAAGTGCTGCTCGGTCACGGCGTCGGCCGGCACTCCGCTGCGGATCAGCGACCGTGCGGCTTCGACGATGTCCCTGCGCCCGCCGTGGTCGAACGCGACGGTCAGCGTCATACGCCGGTTCTTGCCGGTCAGTGTCGTCAGGTCGGCGAAGTCCCGGGTCAGTGCGGCGGGGATGCGTGGGTCCGAGACGCCGAGGAACCGGCAGCGGATCCCGCGCGCGTGCAGCAGCACGGCGTGTTTGCGCACCACGCGACGCACCGTCCGCATGAGGAAGTCGACTTCCGTGCTCGGCCGCCGCCAGTTCTCGGTGGAGAACGCGTACAGGCTCAGCCATTCGACGCCGGCCGACCGCGCCGCCTCGATGACGTCGATCACCGTGGTCTCCGCGGCGCGGTGGCCTGCCGTACGCGGCAGGGAACGCTGCGCGGCCCAGCGGCCGTTCCCGTCCATCACACACGCGACGTGCCGTGGCGTCCCCCGCCGGCCGTCGCCGTCCGCGCGCCGCGGGGCGGGGTCGGGTGAGGGGGCGGAACCGCCCATGGCCTGCCGAACCGTCATGCCGCCCCCAGCCCACCCGTGCTGTCGTTCTCCCCCGCGCGGTGCGCGGCACCCCGCCCCGCGAGCCGCCCGCCTCCGCAGCAGCGTGTCAGCACCGGGATCCTCGGCAGGCCGCACCCGGCACGGATTCACCCGGGGAACGCCCATCCGATCCGGCGGTTTCTGTGCCGGATGCCACGGGTCCCGCGACGGTCTGCCGACCCGGTCAGCGCATACCGAACGCCCCGTCTTCCGACCGCGATCCAGGCCGTTGGGTGCACGGCCGACACCGCGGCGCACCACTGAGCCGACGACCGCGCCGAGACGAGCCCCCGGCGGTCGCCCGCGCAGTGGCCGACGGCCCGTAACGCCGCACCCGGCTGCGTACCGCCCCCGACTGTCGCTGTGCCTTCCACGACACGTCTCGTGGGGGCGCCGGCCGGTGGTGTTCCATGGCCGCCTGCGGCAACCGGATCAAGGCCCGCACCTGTCGCGAACGGCGGCAGCACAGCGTCCCAGCCGAGTGACACCGGGCGGCCGGCGTACCGGCCAGAGGCCGGCCGCCGACCCCGTACGGCGCTTCCGTCACTTGCGGGCCGCCGCCCGCCGGCCCCGCGGGCGCGGCACGGCCGGGTGCGAGCGTATGACGGTGGGGGGTGCCGGGACCCGGCGAGCGTCGTCAGAGGGCTGGGGCTCGCGTGCGGTCGGCGTCGACGAGGGCGTGCCTGAACCTGTCCCCGTCCGCGCTGCCGGGCGCCGCCGTCAGTAACACGATCTTGAACTCGGAGTCACCGTCGGTCAGGACGTCGCAGTCCACGTCCACGGGACCGACCACAGGGTGCTCGACCGTCTTGCGGTCCTCGCGGTGCGCGGCCACCGTACCGCTCGCCCACAGCCGGGCGAAGGTCCGGTTGCCCGCGGTCAGCTCCCGGATCAGCTCCGCCAGGCGCGCGTCCTGCGGGAAGCGACCGGTCGCGCGGCGCAGGTCGGACACGACGGCGAGGTCCGAGACCTCGCTGTTCCGCACGGACACCGGCCACCGGGAGATGCGTACGCGGTCGGAGCCGACCGGGAACCGCTCACGGGCGAAGTTGCGCAGTTCCGGCGGGGAGGCCGACGGGTCACCGAGCAGCGCCGCCCACCCCGGGTTCCACCAGATCATCTGCCAGTCCGCGGCGAACACCGCGACCGCGACGTCGCCGAGCCGGTTCAGTACTCGGCGCACACCGAGCATCCCGGCGCCGGCTCAGGACGCTTCATCGACCGCGACGGCACGATCGGCTGAGGCGCGCCGCGCGGGCTCCGGGCGGCGGCGTCCGCTCCAACGCCTCGTCGAGCGGGGCGGGTTCGGGGCTCAGCAGTCGAACGGCTCCCCGATGCCTCCTTCGCCTGACTCCCCGACGCCTCCGTCGCCCGGCTCCCGATGCCCTCGTCGCCCCGCTCATGCGTCGGTCCGCACGGCAGGGGGCATCCGGCCGGTCCCCGGTCGTGCCCGACGTCCCCTGTCATGCCCGACGTCCTCGGGCTCAGCGGCGGGTCTTCGCCGCCTGCTGGGCGTCGTTGCACAGATCGAAGATCGCGTCGGCCAGGTCCGGCAGGTCGGTCAGTTCGATGTTCCTCGGGTTGGCGGCGTAGCCGATCAGCCCGAGGAGCCGGTGCACGATGTCCGCCTCCTGCTGCTGACGCTGCCAACGGGCGTCGTGGAGGCCGTCGTCGACCAGCGGCGGCGGGGTGTTGCGGAAGCGCTCGTCCTCGGTGACACACTCGCGCAGCGCCTTGGGCCACACCAGGGGTTCCCTGCGCGGCCCGTTGTCCGGTGCCTCCTCGCCATGACGGATGGCGTGCATGATACGGGCCTCGTGCGAGCCGTCCACCCGTTGCTGGAGGTCCTCGATGGCGGCCAGTTGGGCGGCCACGCGGCGGATCCGGGTGGCATGGTCCAGGGCCCACTGGCGTTCGGCGCGGCGGCTGCGCAGCCCACGGGCGTACTCCACCCGCTCACTCTGTGTGGACGGCACCGTGCCGTCCGGACGGGTGTAGGAACGGCCCAGTTGAAGGTGGCGCCGCTCGGCCGCCTGACGGCCGCTCAGCTCCTGCCATTCCGCGATGCGCGCCCAGGTGATCCGCTTGGTGCGCGCCAGCGTGGTGAGTTTCAGCTCGTCGTGGTCGAGCTTCTCGCGGAGCATGCGGATGCCGAGCAGGGCGGCCAGGATCTCCGCCTCCGTGGCATCGGGCTGCAGTTCGCCCTCGGCCCGTTGGCAGACCCGGTCGTAGTTCCGTGCGATGTCCATCAGCCGGCCCGGTGAGTCGCCGTCGGGGCGCGGGAGGCGGCGGGCGCCAGGCGTCTTCTCGGTGAGCAGGGCCCAGGCCCGTGCCCGGTTGCGCTGTCCCCGGTCGTCCCTCGGGCCTTCTGGACGGTCTGTCGTCTTCATGACGACACCTTGCGTCGTCCGGCGGACGACGTTCCGTGGTCCTGGGCCGGTGCCGTCACCTGCACGTCACGCCCCGCATCGGGCGACTGTGCGGGTGGGGCATCCGAGGGGATCGGCGTGGCCGTCCGCGCCCGGCGTCGGCCTGCGGTTCTGCGTCGCCATGCCGTCCGGGCGGCGCCGGCCGCGAGCATCGTGAGCGCGAACATCACCGATGCCATGTACTGAGCGCTGAGATCGTGCATGAAGGATGTGGACATCGTGCTGTCGGCGCACGTCGGGCGTGCGCGCGCTGCCTCCCTACGAGGGTCGCTGGTGCACAGACAGGTCCCGTCTCGGACGGCTCTCGCGGCTCGCGAGGAACGCGCCTCGGGTGGGAACGGCTTGCGACGGCGCCGCTGCGGCCGGTCCGTGACGGAAGTCTGCCGGGCGTACGTCGCCCGCATATGCACTCCTGGCGGACCCGCCGCAACCGCCACCCCTCGCCACCCCCAAGTGAAGGGATGAAACGGTCCATATCGGTGCAGGGAATTCGTGAAGGAGTGTCGTCGTCCTGATGCGTCACTCCCCGCGCCGACGCCGCGGGTGGGCTCAACTTCCCGGGGACACGGACCGGTTGGGGGGTGCGCCGCGGCCGACGTTCACCCGAGGCGCACCGGCGCGCGGCCTCGGGCTCTTCCGGGCCGCCGGGCCCGCGCCGGATCGTGCGCCTCGGGGGCATTCGTTACCGTGTCCCTGTACCTGTCCGTGTTCCGGTCGCCTGCCTGCCAGGGGAAGGATTGCCACGCACGTTGAGATGCGCTGAGCCAGCACCGACGCGGGCCGCGAGCCGCGGGCCGCGAGCGCCGACCGGCATGGCCGCCCGAGGTGACCGCGGTGTTTGGTAGTTCGCCCCTGCGGGTGCCGGTGGGGCATGACGCGTCCCGGTGGAGCACCTTCCACAGCGAGCGGACGCTGGTGGTCGCCGCGCGCACCGTCACGTCGACGGTACGGGTCCTGGAGGCGCTGCCCGCCGTACTGGACGGCGACGGGCGGGTGGCCGTGGTGTTCGCCTACGACCCCACCTCGGCCTTCAACGCCGGGGTGCTCACGCTGCTCCACGAGGCCGGGTGCCGGGTCATGCCCTGGGAGCAACTGGCGGAGATCTCACCGGACCTCATCGTGACGGCCAGCGAGAACATCGAGGTGCCGGAAGGCGACTGCCCGGTGCTGGTGCTGCCGCACGGCGTGGGCTTCCAGAAACATGTGCCGGATTCCCGTAGTACCGGGGAGCGGCTGTCCGGCGTGGTGTCCGACGCCCTGCTGGAGGCGGGTCGCGCCTGGCTGGCCGTCTCGCATCCGGCCCAGGAGCAGCAGTTGCTCGCGGCGCATCCCAAGACGGCCGGGCGCACGGTGCTCGTGGGTGATCCGTGCCTGGACGAGTTGGTCATCAGCCGGTCGCGGCGCGCGGTGTACCGGGCCGCCATGGGGCTCACGGCACAGCACCGACTGGTGCTGGTCAGTTCGACATGGGGGCCCACCTCGCTGCTGGGCGGGCACCCGGGGCTGCCCGCCCGGCTGCTCGCGGAGTTGCCCTGGGACGAGTACCGCATCGCGGCGGTGGTGCATCCCAACGTGTGGGCCGCGCACGGCGCCTGGCAGCTGCGCACCGTGCTGGGCGACGCCGTGTCCGCGGGCCTGATGCTGGTGCCCCCGGTGCATGCGTGGCGGTCCGCCCTGGTCGCGGCCGACGTGGTGATCGGCGACCACGGGTCGGTCACCCTGTACGGGGCCGCGGCGGGCCTGCCGGTGCTGCTCGGCGCCTTCGGCCGGGATTCGGTGGCGGGGACCGCCGCCGCGGATCTGGCGGCCCGCGCGCCCCGTCTCGACCCGGCGGGCGATCTGCGCGGCCAGATCGAGGACGCGGTGCGCTCCCACTCGCCGCTCAGATACGCCGAGGTGACGGAGCGGGCCTTCGCCGCGCGCGGGCAGGCCCTTGCCCGGCTGCGCAGGGTCCTGTACCACCTGCTGCGGCTCGCCGAACCGGAAGCGGCTGCTCCGTCGGTGCGGTCCGTGCCGGTGGCCGATCGTCCGGGCGCCGAGGTCACCTCCTGGCTGGTGACCACGGCACTGGCGGCCGATGACGGGGAGCCGGTGATCGGGGTACGCCGCTTTCCGGCGGCGGTGGGCACCCGGGCGGATGCCACCGAGACGCCGACGCGTTTTGCGCATCTGGCGTGTGCGGACGACGAGCGTGACGGCCGGCTGGCGGAAAGCGCCTCGGTGGTGGTCCGTCGGTGCCCGGCCGACCGCGCGGTCGAGGCGGTGCGATGGATCGGGGAGACGCTGGCGCGGCTGCCGGGCAGCCTGCTGGCCGCCGTGCCCGTGCGCGGGGGCGGTGCGCTGATCGGGCTGCGGGACGGCCGGATGGTGGAGGCCGTGGTGACGGGACCGCCCCTGGACGCCGGGCTGCCCGCCGCGGTCGTCTACACCTGTCTGCGCGGTGGCGTGGACGTGGACGGCACGGTGGTGACGATGCGCGTCGGCGACCGGGGGCGGGAGGAGGACGTCGCGCTGCGGCTGCGCCCGGTCCGCCCCGGATGAACCCGCGGGCCAACGACACCTCGGTGTCTCCCGCACCGCCCGCGTCGGCCCGGTCCCGGTCGCTACGGTCCGCGGTCCTCCCTCGCCTCAGCTCTCGGCGTCGAGGGCGTTCAGCCTCCGCTCCAGGTCTTCCGCCTCCGGACTGCCGTTCGCGGTGTGGATGGCGAGGGCGCGAGTGAGCCAACGGCGCACTTCGGCGGTGCGCCCCATCGGCTGGACGAGGTCGGCGAGCCGGCCGAGGGCCTGCGCCTCGTAGTGGCCGGCCCGCTGTCGGCGCAGTTCGTCGGCCGCCTCGCTCAGGGCGGCGACTGCCGCTTCCGTGTCACCCAGGTGGGCGTGGACCATGCCGAGGGCGGCCGTCACCCGGGCGGCCATCCGCGGATCGGGTTCGCTGCCCGACAGCAGGTCCTCGCGCGCCTTGAGCAGGGTCGCCAGGGCCTGGGCATGGTCCCCTCGGGTATCCTGCGCGCAACCGAGGAAGAAGGCCGCGATGGCGGCGCCACGGCGTTCCCCGGCGCGGATGTTGAGGTCCAGGGAGCGCTGGTAGGCCTCGACCGCCCGGTCCGGTTCGGCCACGTCCAGATACCGGCCGAAAAACTCCTGGACCGAGGCCCGAAGCACCAGGTTGCCGGTCACCTCGGCACGGGCGGCGGCGGTCTCCAATTCCGTGTGTGCCGCGGCGTACTCGCCGAGGTCCATCAGCGGCCGGGACAGCAGGCTGCGCAGCCGTGCCTCGGCGGCCGCGGCCTGCTCGACCTGCGCCGCCGTGGTGGCGGACGCCCCGGCGGCGGTGGCCGCGGCGACGCCGAGTTCCAGTGATTCCTTCCAGGCGCCCAGATAGCGGCGATGCAGGAACAGCACGGTGAACGCCTCGGCCAGCGGCCACACGAGGTCGTGCAGCCGGTGCCGGGCGGCCTCCCGCAGCACCGCCAGGATCATGGTGCGCTCGGCGTCCAGCCATTCCAGGGGATCGGGTCCGCCGGGCGCGGTGAACGGGTCGACGGCCTGGTCCAGCAGCGGCGACAGCGATGCGATGCGCAGCCGGTCGCGTTTCACGGCCCGGTCGGCGAACGCGGTCATGGCCAGGTAGTGGGTGGCCACCCGTCGCAGCACCGCAGTGTGCTCGGCGGCGGTCTCCTGCTGCGCGGCCTGCTCTCGGGCGTGCAGGCGGACCAGGTCGGGCATCCGGTGGCGGCCGTCGGGCGCGGTCTCCACCAGGTGGGCGGTGGCGAGCACGCGCATCAGCCGCTGGGCGGCCGCCAGATCGGTGCCGGCGGCGGCCGCGGCGACGGCGGCGTCGACGGGACCGGCGGGCAGCAGGCCCAGCAGCCGGTACAGCCGCGCCGCCTCGGGCGCCAGCAGACGGTAGGACGGCCCGAGTGCCGCGGACATGGAAAGCTCCTCCCCCTCCAGGGACAGCCCGGCGAGCCGGCCGGTCTCGTCGTCCAGTTCCGCGGCCAGCGAGGCGATGGTCATGCCGTCGTCGCTCAACAGGCGGGCGGCCACGATCCGCAGGGCCACCGGCAGCCCGGAACACAGCTGGACCAGGCGCGCGGCGGCGTCCCGCTCGCCGTCGACGGCGAGCTGACCGCACAGGTCCGCCAGGAGCGCCAGCCCGCCGTGCGAGTCGAGCGGCCGCACATCGATCATCCGGGCGCCGTCCAGGGCGAGTTCGCCCAGCCGACGGTGGCTGGTGACCAGCACCGCGCTGCCGGGTCCCTTGGGGATGAACGGGCGGACCTGCGCCGGCTGGTCGACGCCGTCCAGCACCACGAGCAGGCGTTGTCCCGCGGTGCGTGAGCGCAGCAGATTGGTCCGTTCCGCCAGCGATGCGGGCATGAACTCGTCGGCGACGTGCAGTCCGCGCAGCACCATGGCCATGGCCTCGGAGACGTCCCCGCCCGGCGCGCCGGAAGTCGCCGCCTCGCCCTTCAGCGGTGCGAAGTCCACGTAGAGCTGGCCGTCGGGGAAGCGTGCGTGTTCCTTGTGCGCCCACCAGCGGGCCAGCGCGGACTTCCCGATGCCGGACAGGCCGTGCACCACGCCGAGCGCCACGGGCTGCCGCGGCCCGTTCCCCACGGCGCCCAAGGCCTCGTCGAGCCGGGCGAGTTCGGCCGTACGGTTGATGAACCGGGCGGTCACGGCGGGCACTTGATCGGGTTTGATCCGCCCGCCGTTCTCGGCGGGCGCCTGCACATGGAAGGTGACGCCGCCGTAGATGGCGGAGCCCTGGAAGGCGGGGCCGTGATGGGTGCCGGCGAAGAGCGAGCCGACCACGGTGCCGGGCGGCGCCAGCTCCGCCAGCAGCCGCAGCAGTTCCTCGCCGCGGTCGGGATCGGTGGTCAGGATGTCGAGGATGCGGGCCTGCCAGTCGCCGCGCAGCCTGGTCTCGGCTTCGTCGTCGTGGGCGGAGCGCGCCGTCGCCAGCGCCTGCTCGGTCCGCCGCAGTTCCGCTTCGGCGGAGTCGGTCGCGCCGCGTCGGCCGAGGAGCCGGGCCAGCCGTGTCTTCGCCTGCTCCCACGACTCCGACACCATCAACCCGACCAGCGTCGTCGCCCCCGATGCCGCGAGCGCCGCCAACTCGGCTTCCACCACTCCCCCTTCATCGTGCGGCGCCGCAACGGGCCCGTCAGGCATCCACCGTAAAGAGATCTTGCACCGTTGGACAGCCCGGCACGCACAAAGCGGCCCGACCTCCGCGCCCGGGCTCCACCGACGGCGTACGCCGGGTAGGCGCCGAGCACCCGCCGGCGCAGCATGGTCTCGTGCCGGGCCCGCCGGGTCAGGGCGTCGTCGGCGGCGAGCAGGTGGACGGTACGGCGCACGAGGGGTATCCGCGCCGCGCCCGGCCGGGTCAGCAGCCCGGGCACGCGATCGGGGCCTTCTGGTCGTTCTCGTCATCCGACGTCACCCGCCCTCGCAGCAGAAGCGGACAGATTGTGGCCGGTTCTATGGGCAGAATGGGGGCATGCAGAAGACCTCGGCGCGGTTGTTGTCGCTGCTCTCGCTCCTCCAGGCCCGCCGGGACTGGCCGGGGCAGCTGCTGGCCGAACGGCTGGAGGTCAGTCCGCGCACCGTGCGCCGCGACATCGACCGTCTGCGGGAGCTGGGCTACCCGATCGTGGCCGCCAAGGGGCCGGACGGGGGCTACCGGCTCGGGGCGGGCAGCAGGCTGCCGCCGCTGCTGTTCGACGACGACCAGGCCGTCGCCCTGGCCGTCGCGCTGCGGACCGCCGCCGCGACCGGCGCCGGGATCGAGCAGGCCGCGGCGCGGGCGCTGAACACCGTCCGGCAGGTCATGCCGGCCCGGTTGCGCCATCGCGTCGACGCCCTGGAGGTCACCGCCGTGGAGCGTGCGGGCACCCGGCCGAACCCGCAGGTCGATCCGCAGGTGCTGGTGGCGCTCAGCGCCGCCGTCCGGGACCGTGAAGTGCTGCGCTTCGACTACTCCCCGGTCTTCGTGCCGGAAGCCGCCGGCACCGGAGGGGCGGTGGTGCCGCCGCGTCGGGCGGAGCCGCATCACCTGGCCACCTGGGGGGCCCGCTGGTATCTGGTCGCCTGGGACCTGGACCGGGACGACTGGCGCACCTTCCGTGTCGACCGGATGGCACCGCGCACTCCCACCGGGCCTCGCTTCGCCCCGCGCGAGGTTCCCGGAGGGGATGTGGCCGCGTTCGTCGCCCGCCGGTTCCAGGGCTCCGACGGTGCCGGCGGCTGGCCGTGCCGCGGCGAGGTGATCCTCGACCTGCCCGCTTCCGTGGTGTCCGCGTACAGCCGCGACGGCATCGTCGAGGAACTGGGCCCCCACCGCTGCCGGCTCCTCCTGGGCGCCTGGTCGTGGATCGGACTGGCCACCGCCGTCGGCAGATTCGACGCGGACGTCCAGGTCGTCGGACCCCCCCAGCTACGGGACGCCTTCGCCCGCCTGGCCCACCGCTACACCAACGCCACAACCACCCCACTGCACTAACAAACCCCGTCCCACTACAGCAGCCCCCAAAGGGGCGCGAGGAACGGCGCGCCCAGCCACAAACAACCCGCACCCACATCACACCCCCGCCGACCAAACCCCGCAGACCGTCTACCCCAGCCCGATACGAACCGGCCCTCCAGCAGCAGACACACCGCTGAGCACCCCGTAGGGCACGCGGAAGACCCGGCCGGGGGCGGCCGGCCAGGTGAGGGCGCGGCGGGCGATGACCCGCCCGTCCTGGCGGACGGTCACCCGTGGGAAGCGGACGAACTCGTCGGTCCACAGCAGCAGTCGGTCCCGGGCCGGCGCCGGGTCGCCGGGCCTGAGGATCTGGGGGGCGACCCAGCGGAACGGGGCGTCGGCGACCAGCCGGACCCCGTCGGCCGGGCGGGGGCGGCCGTTCAGATGGCCGATGACCTGCTCGGCGACGTGCCGGCCGTCGAGGGCGGCGACATCGGCGGTGTCGACGGGGTGCAGCACGTTGCCGGCGGCGAACACGCCGGGGCGGCTGGTGCGCAGCGCGGTGTCGGTGAGCGGGCCGAGGGTGCCCTCGTCGAGGGCGATGCCGGCGCTGCGGGCGAGTTCGTGGTCGGGGATCCAGTCGCCGGTGAAGACGACGGTGTCGCAGGCGACGGTGCGCCGCCGGCCGGTGTCGAGGTGTTCCAGTTCGACGGCCTGGCAGCGGCCCTTGCCGATGATGCGGGTGACGCGGCTGCGGGTGGCGACGGGGACCCGCAGCAGGGTGCGGCCGGCCGCGTTGAAGGCGGCGAAGGACTCGGCCTTCGGGTACTGGCTGATCATCAGGGCGGGGGTGCAGCCCGCTTCGCGCAGGGTGAGGGCCGCGGACCAGCTGACGAGTTCCCCGCCGACGATGACGGCCCGTTCACCGACGGGCCGGTGGTGGAGGTGGACGAGGTTCTGCAGCTGGCCGGTGGTGTAGACGCCGTGCGGGCGGTCGCCGGGGATCCGCCGGGCGGTGCGCGGGCGTTCGCGGGCGCCGGTGGCCAGCACGATGGACCGCGGGCGGATCCGGTAGCGGCCGTCGGGGCTGGTGACGTCGAGGGTGTGGTCGTCGGCCCAGCCGGTGACCATGGTGCGGGTGCGGATCTCCGCGCCGGCCCGGGTCGCCTGCCGGACGAGGTGGCGGGCGTAGGCGGGGCCGGTCATCACGCGGTGCAGGTCGCGCAGCCCGTAGCCGGTGTGGTCGCTGTGCCGGGGGATGCCGCCGGCGGCCGCTTCCCGGTCGACGACGAGGACGTGGCCGGCGGCCCGGTCGGCGAGTGCGGTGGCGGCGGTCAGCCCGGCGGGCCCGCCGCCGATGACGAGGACGTCGGGTGTGATCAGGTGCGGCTCGGTCATCGGGGGTCCTTGTGCTGGCCGGCGCGGCCGTCGTGGGTGTGGTGCTGTGCGTGCAGCGCGGCGACGGCCGCGCCGCAGAAGAAGCCCTGGCAGCGGCCGTTCATGGCGCGGGTGCGCCGGCGCAGTCCCTCCGGACTGCGGGCGGGCAGGGTGGCGTGGCAGGCGTCGCGGATCTCGCCTTCGGTGACCCGTTCGCAGAAGCAGACGACGGTGCCGTAGGCGGGATCGCGGGCGATGAGGTCGGCGTCCTGGTAGGGGCGTGGGGACGCCTCGCCGATGTTCGGCATCTGCGGGGGGTCGGGCAGGTCGCCGCGGGTACGCAGGGTCAGCCCGGCCGCTTCGAGGAGGGTGCGGGCGTGTTCGGCGATCGCGATGCCGGCGGTCAGGCCGGTGGAGCGGATGCCGCCGACGAGGAGGTAACGCTGCCCGGGTGTGGCCTCGATGAGGTAGTCGGGGTGGTCGATCGCGGCGCGCAGGCCGGCGTAGCTTGCGGTGACCTCCTCGGCCAGCAGCCGTGGCATGAGGCGTTCGCCCTTGCTGAGCAGGAAGTCGAAGCCGTCTTCGGAGGTGGCGGTGTCGGTGCGGTCGGTGAGGTCTTCGGCGGTGGGGCCGAGCATGACGTTGCCGTAGATGGTCGGGGAGATCAGGACGCCCTTGCCTCGGGAGGTGGGCACCGGCAGAACGATCTTGTCGACCATGGGACGGGTGAGCTTGTCGAAGACGAACAGCTCGCCGCGGCGGGGCGTGACGGTGAAACGGTCGTGGCCGAAGAGCCGGTCGATGTGGTCGGCGCCGAGGCCGGCGGCGTTGACGACCCAGCGGGTCCGTACGTCGCCGGCTGAGGTGTGCAGGACGGTCGTCAGGTCGTCCTGGTCGATGCCGGTCACGGCGTGGTCGAGCAGGATCGTGGTGCCGCGTTGCCGGGCGTCGGTGGCCAGGGCGAGGTTGGTGGTCCAGGTGCAGATGATGGATTCGTCGGGAACGGTCAGTCCGCCGAGCACGCCCTCGCCGAGGTCGGGAAGGGCGCGGTAGACCTCGTCGGCGTCGACGATGCGGCAGTGCTCGTAGCCGTTGGCCTCGGCCTTCTCCTTCAGCGCGGGCAGCGCGGCCAGTTCCTCGTCGTTCCAGGCCACGAGGACGGCGCCGGTGTGTTCGACGGGGATGCCGGTGGCCTTGGCGTAGGCGCTGAGCAGTTGGTAGCCGCGGGCCACCAGCCGGGATTCGAGTGTGCCGGGTTTCGCGTCGAAACCGGTGTGCAGGATCGCGGTGTTGGCCTTGCTGGTTCCGTCGCCCACGTCGTCGCGGGCTTCGAGCAGGGCGACGGAGACGTCGCAGCCGGACAGTTCGCGTGCGATCGCCGCGCCGACGATTCCTCCGCCGATCACCGCGACGTCGAAGACGCCGTCGTGGGGACGGTGGGGGGTGGCGGTCATGAGTGGTCTCCCTTGGTGGCGCAGGCCGTCGCGGCCTGTGCCCATGTGGTACGGAACTCCTCGGCCCGGTCGGCGGACCAGCGGGGTTCGTAGATGGTGGTCGGCCGCCAGTCGCCGACGGCCTCCTTGAGGGTGAGCGCCGGGTCGAGGGCGCAACGGGCGAGGGCCGCCGCGCCCAGTGGGGTGGCGTGCGCGTGGGGGTAGATGTCGACGGGGATCTGGGCGATGTCGGCCTGGGCCTGCATCAGGGCGGCCGAGTTGGTCAGTCCGCCGTCCGCGCGCAGCCGGGTCAGGGGCCGGCCCAGGTCGTCCGCGACCAGGGCGCCCAGCGCGGCGACCTGGGCGGCGATGCCCTGGAGCACGGCGAGCACGAGGTGTTCGCGGCGGGTGGCCAGGGTCATGCCGGTGAAGGACGCGGTGGCCTGCGGCGACCACCAGGGGGCGGCGAGACCGGCGAAGGCGGGCACGCACAGGACGCCCTCCGCGTCGGCCGCGACCATCGAGTCCAGGTCGGTGGCCGACTCGACGAGGCCGAGGTCCTTCAGCCAGCGCACCGCGGAGGCGACGGTGTAGACCTGTCCGTCCACGCAGTACGGGGTCTGTCCGGCCGCCTGCCAGGCCACCGACGTGGTCAGGCCCGCGCTGGAACGCACCGGGTTCAGGCCGGTGTTGGCGAGCAGGAACGCGCCGGTGCCGTAGGTGCACTTGGCGCTGCCCGGCTCCAGACAGCCCTCCGCGACCAGGGCGGCCTGCTGGTCGACGACCAGTCCGGCCACCGGCACCTGCGGGCCGAAGGCACCGGTGGTGCCGACGATCTCGTCGCAGGCGGCGATGCGTGGCAGCCGCTCCGCGCCGAGCCCGAACAGGTCGGCGAGCCCCGGGTCCCAGGTGGCGGTGTCCAGGTCGAGCAGGAGCGAGCGGCTCGCGGTGGTGGCGTCGGTGACGAATTCCCCGGTGAGCCGGTGCACCAGCCAGGTGTCGGTGGTCGTCACCACGCCGTCGCGGGTGAGGTTGCGGCGCAGCCAGGTCATCTTGGGTGCGGAGAAGTACGGGTCGAGGACGAGGCCGGTGCGCCGGGCGATGTCCGCGGCGTGGTCGGCGAGTTCGGCGCAGATGCCTTCGGCGCGCCGGTCCTGCCACACGATCGCCTGGGTCAGGGGCGCTCCGGTGGCCGGGTCCCAGGCGAGGACCGTCTCGCCCTGGTTGGCCAGGGCGACGGCGTCGATCGGCCGGCCGGCCTCCCGCACCGCGCGGCGGCCGGCGTCGAGGACGGAGTCGAGGAGTTCCCGGGGGTCCTGTTCGACGCCGCCGCCCGGCAGGTAGTGGGGGCGGATGCTCTCCTCGGCGATGGCGACGGTGCCGTCCGCGTCGTCGACGACGATGGCCTTCGTACCCGAGGTGCCCTGGTCGATGGCGAGGATCACGGTCATCGTGCGTCGTCTCCGGCCGTGGCGTTCGCGGGCTTCGGCCCGGTGTCGGTGGTGTCGAGTGCCCGGTCGACGTCGGCCATGTCGGGCATGGTCAGGCCGTCGCGTCCGCGCCGGACGAGCAGACCGGCGAAGTAGAGCGCGCCGATCGCGAACAGGACCAGTACATAGGTCCAGGGGGCGCGGAAGGAGGCGTCGCGGAAGATCAGCAGCTCGTACACCAGCCAGACGGCGGCGACGACGAGGACGGGGACCTCCCAGCGGCCCAGGGAGAAACCCTGGGAGGCGGGCAGCGAGCGTCGTTTGACCGCGTACATGGCGACGGTGCCGGCGTAGATGAGGGCGGGCAGCAGGGTGCCGGCGGAGAACAGCTGGAACAGCGCGTCGGTGGAGTGGGAGAAGACCGCGAGGATGATCTGCGCGATCAGCATCATGAACACGGAGGCGTTCAGCGGGGTCGCCGTGCGCCGGTCGATCCGCTTCAGCAGCTGCCAGCCGGGGAAACGCTCGTCGCGTGCCATGGCGTACACCAGGCGGGTGCCGCTCAGGGTGATCACCAGGCCGCAGGAGAAGATCGAGACGACGACCAGGACCAGCAGGATCTTGCCGACGACCGAGCCGAGTACGGCGGTGATCACGGTGGCCACCGGGGTCGCCGACGAGGCGACCCCGTCGATCCGGCCGGCCGCGGCGGTGACCGCGACGAGGAACAGGAAGCCCAGTACGCCAAGGGAGAGCACGGCCTGGACCATCGCCTTGGGGATGACGCGGGCCGGGTCCTTGGTCTCCTCGGCGAGGTTGGCGGCCGACTCGAATCCGACGATGGTGAAGGCGCCCAGCAGGAAGGCGAGCGCGAAGGGCCCGGCGTGGGTGCCGCCGCCCAGCGCGTAGTAGCCGCTGTCCGGGACGGTCCCGGTGTCGAAGAGGTGGGCGAAGTCCAGCTTGCCGGTGAAGGCGCCCACCGCGAACAGCAGCACGGTCAGGGCGATCATGCCGATGAGTTGCACGGTCACGGCGGTGTTGTTGACCCGGTGGGTGGTGCGCGTGGAGGCGGCGACCAGGATGGCCTGGAGCAGGACCACACCGGCCGTGATGACCCAGGCGTTCTGTGTGGTGCCGACGTAGCGGAACAGCTCCGGCAGGATGGTGGAGGCGATCGTGTAGTCCACGGCGACCAGGACCACGCCCAGGAAGGCGAACGAGATCCAGCCCATGATCCAGCCCCACACCGGGCCCACGATGCGCGACACCCACTGGTAGGAGTAGCCGCTGATGGGGATGCGGGCCGCGAGGGCGCCGAAGACGAGGGCGATGGACAGCTGGCCGATCACGGAGATCGGCCAGGCCCAGATGCCCCGCGCGCCGGAGGTGGCGAGCACCGAGCCGTACGTGGTGAAGATGCCGGTGGCGATGGAGACGAAGCCGAAGGCCACGGAGAACGAGGCGTACCAGCCGAGTTCTCGTGCCATGTGCTGCTGGGGCTCACCGCCGCCCGGGCCGTCTGTTCCCGGTCTCGTGGGACCTGTGTCTGTGTGTGCCATCACTCGTTTCCCTGCTCAAGAGTGCCCCGCGGTGGATGCGAGAGCCAGTGGACGTGGCGAACCGAACACTGTCGGTCTGCGGGCGGGCCCCTGGTGCGGGGTCTGCTGGGGCCTGTCTGCTGTGGGTGCGGCGGGCCGCGATGGTGCGCGCGGCCGTGGCCGTGGCGGTCGACTCCCCACCGCCGGCCCGGCATCGACCGATGCTGACCGTTCTTGTGGATTATTGACCGCGAGGTACTGGAAGTGTGGACCTTTGCCCGGCCGACGTCAAGGGTTGGAATCCGCGTAACCGCGATGACGCGATGAGGGGCCGGTGGGTGCGGACGCGGGGGACTACAGGCCGGACCCGTAGGATGCAGTCACAGGTCCACAGAAACGGTCACAGCTCCAGGGAGGTGGGTCGTGCTCGCCGCCGAGCGCCACCGCAGAATCGTCGCCGAGATCGCCCGGCTCAAGTTCGTCACCACCGACGATCTGACCACGCTGCTGGGTGTCTCCCACGAAACGGTCCGCAGGGACCTCGCGCTGCTGGAGCGGCGCGGCGAACTCGCCCGGGTGCACGGCGGCGCGACCAGCCCCCGGGCGCCCGTCGGCGAGGAGGCGTCCTTCACCGAGCGCAGCGGGACCCTGGCCGCGGAGAAGGAGGCCATCGGCCGGGCGGCGGCGGCGCTCATCGAACCGAACCAGATCGTCGTGATCGATGTCGGCACCACCGCGCTGGAAGTGGCCCGCGCCCTGCCCGCCGACCACACCGGGGTCATCGCCACCCCCTCCCTGCTGGTGGCCGCGGAGGTCAGCACCCGCCCCCGGGTCGAGGTCCTGGTCAGCGGCGGCCGGCTGCGCCCCGGCGACCTCGCCTGCTCCAACGCCCAGGCCGTGGAGTTCTTCGGCGATCTGCGCGTGGACGCCGCCTTCCTGGGATCCGGTGGCCTCGCCCCCTACGGGCTCACCGACTTCCACCTGGACGAGGTCGCCACCAAGCGGGCCATGCTCGCGGGCGCCTCGCACCGCTATGTGCTGGCCGACGCGAGCAAGTGCGGCCGCACCGCCGCGCACCGCGTGTGCGGACTCGGCGACTTCGACACCCTCATCACGGACGAACCGTGCCCGGCCGAACTACGCACCGCCCTGAGCCGGGCGGACACCACCGTCATAGTGGCCCCAAAGACCGCGTAACCACCCCGCGCCCCGAAGGGGCGCGGGGAACTGCTTGGGTTCTAGGAGTCGTTGCAACACCCCAGTTCAAGGGGTGCGATGGAGTTCGAGATCCGTAAGGACCGGACAAGGCCTCAGGGCAGGAAGAAGCTCGCGCGGGAGCGGGAGGCATACTCCCGGCTCATGCAGCAGGGTGTGAG